>DASWRZ010000172.1:0-35706 GCA_036402935.1 Actinoplanes sp. | reverse complement strand
GCCGGATACCTGACGCAGAACAGCGTCGCCGCCCGCGCCTCCGTGAACGAGCTCACCGGAGCGGGCAACGGCCTGGCTTCGGTCGGCGGCGACCCCGATCGGACGCTCGCCCGGATCTGGCCGGTGACCCTCGATCGGCTCGCTGAGAGGTTCAAGGGCGTCATCGCCGATCGGCGCCGGCTGCTGGGACGCCGGCACCGGGACACGGTTGCCGGCCGGTCGCACCTCTGCCACGCGTACGGGGAGGACCGCCCTACCGGGCGGCCCCGGTGCTCCGTGGCGTCGTACGTGGTGCGGCTCGCGCCCTTGGGCCTGACGATCCGCTCACCGTTCTCAGCCGCTACGAACTTGCCCTCGCCTACGCCGCTCGGCGCCGTTTCCCCCGACACCGCGCCTGTCCGCCCGGACTGCGCGAAGCGCGGAACCGGACGTATTGCGGCAAGGCTGCCCACTCCGGGGAGGCCGCGTCGACACCAGGAGAAATGCCGGGGCCCGGACAGGGAAACCTGCCCGGGCCGGCGGGGGGAGCTGGTGGTGCTGTGTTGTTACTTGCAGCGGCCGACCGGGTGGGCCGGGCGGGCCACCTCGGTCGAGGAGATGTAGCCGCGGGCCGGGGCGACCGTGCGGTACCAGGTGTTGCTGCCGTTCTCGCGAGCGCCGAGGGTCCAGCAGGTGACGGCGACGCGGGAGCCGGGGGCGCGCAGGGTCGACAGGGTGCGACCGTGGCGGTCGGCGGTCGGTGACGCCTGGATGTGGGCGTTACGCATGCGGGTGCGCAGCGTGGTGACCACGTCGTGGTGCGGGGCCGGGGCCGGGTGGTGGTGGTCCACGACCGGACCCGGGTGCTGGTTCACGACCGGCGCCGGCGGGTGGTGCGGCTTGGTGTCGGCGAACGCCGAGCCCGCCGTGAGCGGCACGGCCACGGCCGTGACGATGCCGGCGACCGCGAGCGTACGGCTGAATGAAAGCCGAGCAGACATGTCTTTTTCCTCCGTTTGTCCGAACGGTGTTGCAGACCGGGACACTATCCGTTCCGGAAATGTCGGATTTAAACAGAAGTTTCGCGTTTCGGGGGTGCACAGCCCGGCCATAGCTACCGCCTAGGCCACGCCGAGATCAACCACAGCGAAATCAAAGACACGCTGAGCAAGACACGCGAAAACACGGTGTCAGTGCCAGCGAAACCATAGGGTCCATTCAGGAAGTTGCCAGGTAAAAACACCGCGTGTCCGCACGAAAGCGGGCGAACCACCCCCGCCAGGGTGATCCGCCCACGTCGAGACGCGCCGTCAGATGCGGTTGGACGCCTCCGTCAGGACCGAGCGCAGGATCTGCTCGATCTCGGCGAACTGCGACTCCCCCGCGATCAGCGGCGGCGCCAGCTGAATCACCGGGTCGCCCCGGTCGTCGGCCCGGCAGTACAGTCCGGCCTCGAACAGAGCCGAGGAGAGGAAGCCCCGCAGCAACCGCTCCGACTCGTCGTCGTCGAACGTCTCCTTGGTCGCCTTGTCCTTGACCAGTTCCAGCCCGAAGAAGTAGCCGTCGCCGCGCACGTCACCGACGATCGGGAGATCCGTCAACTTCTCCAGGTGGGAGCGGAACAGGTCGGAGTTGGCCCGCACGTGGGCGAACAGGTTTTCCCGCTCCATGATGTCGAGGTTGGCCAGCGCCACCGCCGAGCCGACCGGGTGCCCGCCGTAGGTGATGCCGTGCGCGAACCAGTTGTGGCCGGTCAGGAACGGCTCGGCCAGCCGATCCGACGCGATCATCGCCCCCAGAGGTACGTATCCACTGGTCAGGCCCTTCGCCACGGTGATGATGTCGGGCGTGTAGCCGTACTTCTGCCCGCCGAAGTATTCACCGAGCCGGCCGAACCCGCAGATCACGTCGTCGGACACCATGAGCACGTCGTACTTGTCGCAGATCTCGCGTACCCGCTGGAAGTATCCGGGCGGCGGCGGGAAGCAGCCGCCCGAGTTCTGCACCGGCTCGACGAAGATCGCGGCGACCGTCTCGGGGCCCTCGAACTCGATCGCCTCCTCGATCCGGTTGGCGGCCCACAGCCCGAACTCCTCCGGGCTCATCGACTCGTCGGGACGCCGGTAGTAGTTGGTGTTCGGCACCCGGAACGTGGACGGCACCAGCGGCTCGAAGTCCTGCTTGAGCTCCGGGATGCCGGTGATCGACAGGGCGCCCATCGAGGTGCCGTGGTAGGCGATCGACCGCGACAGCACCTTGGTCTTCATCGGCTTGCCGGTGTGCTTGAAGTACGACCGGGCCAGCTTCCACGCCGACTCGACGGCCTCCGACCCGCCGGTGGTGAAGAAGACCCGGTTGAGGTCGCCCGGCGTGACCGAGGCCAGCCGCTCGGCCAGCTCGACCGCCTTCGGGTGCGCGTACGACCAGATCGGGAAGTAGGCCAGCTCGGAAGCCTGCTTGGCGGCCGCGTCGGCCAGTTCCTGCCGGCCGTGGCCGGTCTGCACGACGAAGAGCGCGGAGAGCCCGTCGAGGTAGCGCCGGCCGGCGCTGTCCCAGACGTAGCAGCCGTCACCGCGAACGATCATCGGCACCGGGTTGTCCTGATAGGACGACAGCCGGGTGAAGTGCATCCACAGGTGGTCGCGGGCGGCGCCGGAGAGTTTCTCGAAGTCAGGGGACTGAAGGTCGGTCACGGGGGGTGTCTCCTCTTAAAGAAAGGCCTGCTCGAGCAGGGAAAGCCCGCGGTCGAGCTCGTCGTCGGAAATGACCAGTGGGGGCAGCAGCCGGATGACGTTGCCCCAGGTGCCGCAGGTGAGCAGCAGCAGGCCGGCCTCGTGCGCCGCCTTCGCGACCGCGCCGGTGGCGACCGGGTCCGGCACCGGGCCGAACGGCCCGGTCTCCCCCGGCTTGACCAGCTCGAGAGCGAGCATGGCGCCGCGGCCACGCACGTCGCCGATCGCCGGGTGCTTGGCCGCGAGCGCCTCCAGCCGGGGCCGGGCGATGGACTCGATGCGCCGGGCGGCCGCCGCCAGGTCGAGCTCGCGCATCATGCCGATGGTGGCCAGGGCCGCCGCGCAGGCGACGGGATTTCCCCCGTACGTCCCGCCGAGTCCCCCCGGGTGCACGGCGTCCATGATCTCGGCGCGCCCGGTGACGGCGGCCAGCGGCAGTCCACCGGCGATCCCCTTCGCGGTCGTGATCAGGTCGGGCTCGACGCCTTCGTCCGTACACGCGAACCACGACCCGGTCCGGCAGAACCCGGTCTGGATCTCGTCGGCGATGAAGACGGCCCCGGACTCGCGCGCGAAGGAAGCCAGCGCCGGCAGGAAGCCCTGCGCGGGCACCACGAAGCCACCCTCGCCCTGGATGGGTTCGACCAGGATCGCGGCGAGATTCGGGGCGCCGACGTGCTTCTCGATCAACGCGATGGCCAGCGCGGCGGCATCGGGCCCCGAACGGCCGTCCCGGAACGGATAGGACATCGGCACCCGGTAGACCTCACCGGCGAACGGCCCGAAACCCTGCTTGTAGGGCATGACCTTCGCGGTCAACGCCATGGTCAGGTTGGTCCGCCCGTGGTACGCGTGGTCAAAAACGACCACCGCCTGCCGCCCGGTGGCGTGCCGCGCGATCTTGACAGCGTTCTCGACCGCCTCGGCCCCGGAGTTGAACAGCGCCGACCGCTTCTCGAACGCCCCGGGAGTCAGGAGAGCCAGCTCCTCACAGACCGACACATACTGTTCGTACGGCGCGATCATGAAACAGGTGTGCGTGAACCGGGCCACCTGCTCCTGCACCGCCGCGACGACGGCCGGAGCGGAGTTGCCCACGCTGGTCACCGCGATGCCGGACCCGAAATCGATCCACTCGCGGCCGTCCACATCGGTCATCGTGGCGCCGCCCGCGCTGCTCACGTACGACGGGATCGTGCTGCTGACCCCCCGCGCGACGGCCGCGGTCCGCCGCTGGTGCAACTCGGCCGATGTAGGCATCTCCAACTCCTTCCACCTTTGAGACCCGATCATTTCCACTGATTCCGTGGCGCGCAAGGGGTCTCGCAACTATTTCCGTGCCCAACCCCAGCGTAGTCCGCTCTCCGGAGCGCGCGGGCGACCCGGTCAGGAGTCGAAGCCCAGGCCGACGGCGTCCAGGGTCCGCAGCCAGAGGTTGCGGCGGCCCTCGTGACGGTCGGCCCGGGCGATCGACCAGCGGGTCAGCTGGATGACGCCGGAGCGGACCGGTTCGGGCGGGAACGGGACCGGCTTGCGGCGGACCATCTTGAGCTCGGTCAGGTCGGTACGTTCGCCGCTGAGCAGGTCGAGCATCACCTTGGCGCCGAAGCGGGTCGCGCCCACGCCGAGGCCGGTGTAGCCGGCCGCATAGGACAGCCGGCCGCCGTGGGCGGTGCCGAAGAAGGCGCTGAACCGGCTGCAGCAGTCGATCACGCCGCCCCATTTGTGGGTGAAGCGCACGTCCTCGAGCTGCGGGAACGTGGCCGCGAAGTGCTGAGCCAGCACCTCGAAGGTGGCCTCACGCTGCTCCTGCTCGGGCGTGATGCGGCCGCCGTTGTAGTAGACCGCGTCGTAGCCGCCCCAGAGGATGCGGTTGTCGGCGGTCAGCCGGTAGTAGTGGAACTGGTTGCCGGCGTCACCGATGCCCTGCCGGTTGCGCCAGCCGATGGCGTCCATCTGCGACGGCGTCAGCGGCTCGGTCATCAGCACGTAGTCGTAGACCGGCACCACGAACTGCCGCAGCCGTTTCAACAGCGAGCCGTGCGCGCCGGTGGCCAGCGCGACCCGGGCGGCGGTGACCCGGCCGCGCCAGGTGTGCAGCGAGAGGCCGCCCGCGGCGGCCGTGATCCGGTCCACCGGGGTGTTCTCGAAGATCCGTACGCCCAGGCGCAGGCAGGCCGCGCGCAGTCCCCAGACCAGACGCGCCGGATCCACGGTGGCGCAGCCGTCACGGTCCCAGACCGCGCCCCGGAAGGTCGGGGACGCGACCTCACCACGTACGGAATCCTGGTCGAGAAGGACCACGTCGAGACCGCGAGCCGCCTCGGCGGCGTGCGAGGCGACCAGGTCGCGCCATTGCCAGTCTTCCGTTGCCACGTGCAGCTCGCCCGCGCGGTGGAAGTCGCAGTCGATGCCGTGCCGGGCGACCGTCGCCTCGATCTCGTCGAGGTTCTCCCGGCCCAGCTTGAGCAGGGTGTCCATCTCGTCGGGGAAGCGGGTCAGCCCGTTGTCGAACCCGTGGGTGATGCTGGCGGCGCAGAAGCCGCCGTTGCGGCCGGAGGCGGCCCAGCCGGCCGTGCCCGCCTCGATGATCACGACGTCGCGGTGCGGGTCGCGCTCCTTGGCGAGCAGGGCCGTCCAGAGTCCGCTGTAGCCGGCGCCGACGACCGCCAGGTCGGCGGTCTCGAGACCTTCGAGCGGGGCGGCGGGGGCCGGAGCCCCCGCCTGGGTGAGCCAGTACGGCTGGGGTACGGCGTCGTTCAGAGACCGCACGAGCTATCAGGCCCGCTTCGAACGACGGCGGGATCCGAGGGTCATCGCCAGCGCGACGAGAACGCCGAACGCGAAGATCAGTGTGCCCATGACGTTCACCTGGGGCGGCAGGCCGACCCGGGTGGCGCCCCAGATCCACAGCGGGAAGGTCACCGTGGTGCCGGCCGTGAAGTTGGTGACCACGAAGTCGTCGATCGAGAGCGCGAACGCCAGCAGGACACCCGCGAAGACGGCCGGAAGGATGATCGGGAAGGTCACCTTCCAGAACGTCGTCCACGGCGTCGCGCCGAGGTCGGCGGCCGCCTCCTCGATCGAGCGGTCGAGCGTCAGGACGCGGGCCCGGACGACGATCGCGACGAACGACAGCGAGAACATGATGTGCGCGATCGTGATCGTCACCGAGCCCAGGCCGACGCCGAGCGACACGAACAGCGACAGCAGCGAGGCACCCATGACCAGTTCCGGCGAGGAGATCGTCGCGAACATGATCAGGTTGAGTGTGCCCGAACCGCGGAAGCGGTAGCGGCCGAGGGCGTAGCCGATGCCGGTGCCCAGGGCGGTGGACACGATCGTGGCGACCACCGCGATCACCAGCGAGGTGATCAGGGCGCTGGTCAGGTCCGAGATCTCGAACAGCTTCCCGTACCACTTGAACGTGAAGCCGTCCCAGGTCTGGTTGTAGCGGCCCTTCGGGTTGTTGAACCCGAACACGATCATCACGAAGATCGGCAGCAGCAGCCAGGCGATGACCACCCAGGTGAAGATGTGCAGCAGGGAGTTGCCACCGATCCGGCGCGTTCTGCGGGCCGGGGTGTGCCCGGTCGGTGCCGCCGGCCGGGAAAGAGTCGCCTGGCTCATCGTGCCGCCACCTCCATCACGTCCTCGGTGCCCAGCACCCGGGCGTAGATGAAGATGCCGACCAGCATGACCGCCATCAGCACGAACGAGAGCGCCGAAGCGGTCGGATAGTCGGAGTTGGTCAGGTACTGAGCCTGGATGACCTGGCCGATCATCGTGGTCGACGAACTGCCGAGCACGCTCGAGTTGACGTAGTCGGTGCTGGTCGGCACGAAGGTCATCAACGCACCGGCGAAGACGCCGGGCATCGACAACGGCAGGATCACTTTCCGGAAGGCCAGCGCCGGGTTGGCGTACAGGTCACGGGCCGCCTCGACGACACGCGGGTCGATCCGCTCGACCGCCACGTAGATCGGCAGGACCATGAACGGCAGGTAGTTGTAGACCAGGCCGCCGATCACCGCGGTGGCCGTGCCGAGCAGGTGGTAGCTCTCCGGCAGCAGCCCGATCTTCTTGAGCGGTTCCAGCACCGGCCCGTTGTCGGTCAGGATCAGGCCCCAGGAGATGGTGCGCAGCACGAACGAGACGAAGAACGGCAGGAGCAGCAGGAACAGGTAGGTGTTCTTGTTCTTGCCGCCGCGGAAGGCGATCCAGTACGCGATCGGGAAGGCCAGCACGATCATGATGATCGTGCTGATCAGGCCGTAGATCAGCGACCGGATGAGCTGGACGTGGTAGTCGTTGATCGCGTCGAGGTAGGTCTGGAAGTGCCAGGTCAGCGAGTAGCCGTTGACGATGTCGCCCTGCTGCAGCGACAGCGACAGCATGGCGATCATCGGGACGGCGAAGAAAAGCACCAGCCAGAGCCCGCCCGGCAGGACGAGGAAGTACGGCGCGAGGCGCCTCTTCAGTGTGTTCATATCAGCCCAGCACGATCGGTTCGAAGAGCTTGTTGAACGTCTGCGACTCGCCGACGCTGTCGAACGTGACGTAGTAGTGCAGCCGCTTGTAGATCTCGTCGGTCGGGAACACGACGTCGCTGGTCGCGACCGCCTGCAGCGTCGTCTTGTCGGCGCCCTTCGCGGCGGCGGCGTCCGTGTCGATCTGCTGCTTGGCGGCCGGGACCGGCGACACGTAGTTGATGTATTCGGCCAGCGTGCCGGCGATCTCGGGCCGGTAGAAGAAGTCGATCAGCTCGATCGCGTCGACCGGGTTCTTGGCGGTGATCGGGATCGTCATGTTGTCGGTCCAGAGCGTGCCACCGTCGGAGGGGATCACGAACTTGAAGTCGGTCCCGTCGGAGAGGTTCTTCTGGAAGATGTCGCCCGACCAGGCCTGGGTCATCCAGACCTGGCCACCGGCGAGGGCCTCGATGTAGCCCTGGTCGTAGTACTTGCGGACGATGCCGGCGTCCTTCTGGTCCTTGAGGTGCTTGGCCGCCTTCTCCCAGTCGGACTCGGTCGACGTGTCGGGGTTGATGCCGAGCGACATCAGACCGAAGTTGCCGAGTTCCTGGGGGTCGGAGAACATGCCGACCTTGCCCTTGTACTTCGTGTTCCAGAGGTCGGCGATCTTGGTCGGCGGGACGTCGATGTGCTTCGGGTCGTACGCGATGCCGGTGATGCCGGACGCCCACGGCACGCTGTAGACGTTGCCCTTGTCGTACGCCTCGACCTTGTACTTCGCCCCCGCGTTCTTGGCGAAGTTCGGCATCTTGCTGTGGTCGAGCGGGGCCAGGAAGCCCGAGTCCACGAACTGGCCGAACTGGGTGCTGTTGGTGATGACCATCAGGTCGTAGCCGATGGATTGGCCGGCCGACAGCTGGGGCTGGACCTTGGCGAACCAGGGGCCCATCTCCTGGATGACCTCTTGGTAGTTGACCGTGATGCCGGTTTCGGCGGTGAACTTCTTCAGCTCGGGGTGCTTGGGGTCCATGTAGAGGGGCCAGTTGGCGAAGTCGACATGGCCGTTCTTGGTCTTGCTGCCCCAGAATTTGGCGATGGCATCGGGGGCCACGGAGGCGGACGGCTTGCCCTTGCCCTTGACGCCGCAGGCGGCAAGCGTCATGCCGAGCGCCCCGAGCCCGCCCGCGCGAAGCAGGTCTCGCCGGCCGAACCGGCTCTGGGTGAGGCCGCGGACCAAGGACGGGTCGGGAAAGTTCGACGCAGACATCAGACTCCGATCGGATATGAATGCTGGGGGTCCCAGGTCAGGTAGACACGGTCGCCGCGATCCGCAAGATCCTCGGCGTTTGAGGCGTTCTGGTCGAAGACCGTGAAGTCGGCTCCGGCCGCGGTCGACACCGTATAGTTCGTCGCCGTCCCGTGGTAGACCACTTCAGTAACGACTCCTGAAAGGACACTCCCGCCCGTAGCCGACGCCGGCGGCACCCCCCGATGCAGGTCGATCTTTTCCGGACGGATCGAGACCTCGACTTTGTCCCCCGCCCGCACGTTCGCCGGCACCGCCACGATGACCCGGTCCTGGGCGGTGTACGACAACAGTGCGTAACCGTTTTCCACTCGCTCTACGTGACCTTCGATGAGATTCGACGTGCCGATGAAACCGGCCACGAAGCGGGTCGCCGGCCGCTCGTAGATCTCCCGCGGCGAGCCCAGTTGCTCGATCACGCCGGAGTGCATGACCGCGATCCGGTCCGACATCGTCAGCGCCTCGCCCTGGTCGTGGGTGACGTAGACGAACGTGATGCCGACCTCGCGCTGGATGCGCTTGAGCTCGACCTGCATCTGCTGGCGCAGCTTGAGGTCGAGGGCACCCAGCGGCTCGTCGAGCAGCAGCGCCCGCGGCCGGTTGACCAGGGCCCGGGCCAGCGCCACCCGCTGCTGCTGGCCGCCCGACATCTCCTTGGGCGAGCGCTTCTCCATGCCGGTCAGCGAGACGATCTCGAGCATCTCGCCGACCCGCCGGCGGATCTCGTCCTTGGCGACCTTCTTGCGCTCCAGCCCGAACGACACGTTCTGGAACGTGTTGAGGTGCGGGAAGAGCGCGTACGACTGGAACACCATGTTGATGTCGCGCTTGTTCGGCGTCACCCCGGTGACGTCCCGGCCGTCGAGGTAGACCTTGCCGTTCGTCGGCTCCTCGAAGCCGGCGATCATGCGCATGGTCGTGGTCTTCCCGCAGCCGGACGGGCCGAGCAGCGAGAAGAACTCCCCCTGGGCGATGGTGAGGTCGGTGCGCTTGACGGCGGCCACCGACTCGCCGTGCGCGAAGTAGTCCTTGTTGACGCCGACGAACTGGATCGCCGGGTGGTCGCCGGTCCGGCCGCCCGGCGGCCGGGTGTTCGCAACGCTCTGCTGGGGGGTGGTCATCTGGTACCTCTTCGCGCCGGGGGGAACGTTGTCGGGCCGGTCAGCCCAGGTAACTCATCACGTGTTTGATCCGGGTGTACTCCTCGAACCCGTACATGGACAGGTCCTTGCCGTGCCCGGAGTGCCCGAAGCCGCCGTGCGGCATCTCGGAGACGAACGGCAGGTGCGTGTTGATCCAGACCGCGCCGAAGTCGAGCCGGCGGGAGACCCGCATGGCCCGGCCGTGGTTCTGTGTCCAGACGCTGGCGCTGAGCCCGAACCGTACGTCGTTGGCCCAGCGCACCGCCTGGGCCTCGTCGTCGAACTTCTGGACGGTGATCACCGGACCGAACACCTCGTCCTGGATCATCTCGTCGCGCTGCCGCAATCCCGCTACGACGGTGGGCTCGAGGAAGTAGCCACGGTCGCCGATGCGGTTGCCGCCGGTGACGATCTCCCCCGTGGTCCTCGCGATGAATCCCTGCACGCGCGAGAGCTGGGCGGCGTTGTTGACCGGACCGAAATATCCGTCATGACCGACTTTTAGATTCTTAGCGGCCGCAGCCAGGGCGGCGGTGAATTCCTCGGCGATCCCGGCCTGCACCAATACTCGCGTGGCAGCCGTGCAGTCCTGTCCGGCGTTGAAATATCCCGCACCGGCGATGGCTTCCGCGGTCGCTTCGACGTCGACATCGTCGAACACCACGACCGGCGCCTTGCCGCCCAGCTCCAGATGGGTCCGCTTCAGGTCGGCGGCGGCCGCCACCGCCACCTCCATGCCGGCCCGCGTCGAGCCGGTGATCGAGACCAGCTGCGGGGCCGGATGGGCCACCACCGCGCGGCCGGTGTCGCGGTCGCCGCAGACCACGTTGAGCACGCCCGGCGGCAGGAACTCGGCCGCGATCTCGGCCAGCAGCAGCGTGCTCACCGGGGTGGTGTCGGACGGCTTGAGCACCACCGCGTTGCCGGCGGCGATGGCGGGTGCGAACTTCCACACCGCCATCACCATCGGGTAGTTCCAGGGGGTGATCTGCGCGCACACGCCGATCGGCTCGCGCCGCACGTACGACGTGTGGTCGCGCAGGTATTCGCCCGCCGACCGGCCCTCGAGCATCCGCGCCGCGCCGGCGAAGAACCGCAGCTCGTCCAGGAGCGGAGCCATCTCCTCGGTGCGGGTCGGCTCGACCGGCTTGCCGGTGTTGCGGCACTCGGCGGCGATGATCTCCTCGGCCCGTTCCTCGACCGCGTCGGCGATCCTCAGCAGCGCCCGCTGCCGCTCGCCCGGCGTCGCGTCACGCCACACCTCGAAGCCCGCCCCGGCCGCGGCCATCGCCGCGTCCACGTCGCGCGCCGATGAGACCGGCGCCTCGGCGTACGCCTCCCCCGTGCTCGGATCGATCACCGGTGACGTCCGACCGTCCGCGGTGTCGGTGTATGCCCCGGCGACGAAGTTGCGCAGCAGCGAGGTGCTCACGTATAGACCTCCGGTTAGAGAGCTGGCTGTGACAGCCCCCACACGACGACGTGCGAGACCCTGTCACATGCGAACCACTGAAGACAAGGGAATCCGAAACTATTTTGCAAGTTCGAAACGGAATCGGCGTCAAGCGGCCCTTGCCGCCACGCAATCCTTAGCGAGTGCGCGGGAACCCGAGATCGACCGACGACGTTCCCGGGTCGGGCCACCGGGAGGTCACGACCTTGGTCCGGGTGAAGAAGTGGATCCCGTCCGGGCCGTACATGTGGGTGTCGCCGAACAGCGACGCCTTCCACCCGCCGAACGAGTAGTAGGCGACCGGCACCGGGATCGGCACGTTCACCCCGACCATGCCCGCGTTCACCTCGAACTGGAACTGCCGGGCCGCCCCGCCGTCCCGGGTGAAGATGGCGGTGCCGTTGCCGTACTCGTTGTCGTTGATCAAGGCCACGGCCTCGGCGTACGTCTGCACCCGGACGACGCCGAGAACCGGTCCGAAGATCTCGTCGCGGTACACGTCCATGTCCGGCGTGACGTTGTCGAGCAGCGTGACCCCGAGGAAGAAGCCGTCCGGCGGCACGTCGGCGGTCCGGCCGTCGGTCACGACCGTCGCGCCTTCGGACTCACCGCGCGCGACATAGGAGGAGACGCGGTCCCGGTGGTCCCGCGTGATCAGCGGCCCCATCTCGGCGGACGGGTCGGCGCCGGACCCGATCCGCAGCTTGGGCAACCGGGCCGCGATGGCGTTCACCAGCGGATCGGCCACGTCGCCCACCGCGACCACGACCGAAATCGCCATGCAACGCTCGCCGGCCGAGCCGTACCCGGCACTCACCGCCGCGTCGGCCGCCGACTCGACGTCGGCGTCGGGCAGTACGACCATGTGGTTCTTGGCCCCGCCGAGCGCCTGCACCCGCTTGCCGTGCGCGGTGCCGGTCTCGTAGATGTACTTCGCGATCGGCGTCGACCCGACGAAGCTGACCGCGGCGATCGCCGGATGGGTCAGGATCGCGTCGACCGCCTCCTTGTCGCCGTGCACGACGCTGAAGACGCCGTCCGGCAGCCCCGCCTCCTGCCACAGCCGGGCCAGGAAGAGCGCCGCCGACGGGTCCTTCTCGCTCGGCTTGAGCACGAACGCGTTGCCGGCCGCGATCGCCGTCGTGCACATCCAGAGCGGCACCATGGCCGGGAAGTTGAACGGCGTGATGCCGGCGACCACCCCCAGCGGCTGCCGGATCGAGTAGACGTCCACCCCGGTCGACGCCTGCTCGGAGAACGAGCCCTTCATCAGGTGCGGGATGCCGGTGGCGAACTCCGCGTTCTCCAGGCCGCGGGCGATCTCGCCGGCCGCGTCGGCGAGCACCTTGCCGTGCTCCCGCGTGATGATCGCGGCGAGGTCGTCGCTCCGCTCGGCCAGCAGCTCGCGGAACCGGAACAGGACCGCCGAGCGCTTGGACAGCGACGCCCGGCGCCACCCCTTGGCCGCCTCGGCGGCCTTCTCTACGGCCTGTGCGACATCGGCCGTCGACGCGAGTTCGACTTCGGCGATCTGCTCGCCGGTCGCCGGGTTGAAGACCGGGCCGACCCGGCCCGAGGTGCCGGCGGTCGGGACGCCGCCGATCCAGTGTTCGATTCGCTCCATAGTCCGGAGGCTACGTAACAACCGTAGACGTCACAATCGATGCTCTGTACTGTCACAAAATGCTTTCCGACCTGCGTGATCGGCTGAGTTCCCCCACCGCGCGAGGGCTCGCCGACGCGGTCGGGCGCGCGGTCGGCGAGGGCGCCCTCGTGCCGGGCGCGCGGCTGCCGCCGATCCGCCAGGTGGCGAGCTATCTCCAGCTGTCGCCGACCACGGTCAGCGCAGCCTGGCAGCTTCTGCGGCGCGCCGGCACCATCCAGACCGACGGACGTCGCGGCACGATCGTCGCTCCGTCGCGGTCCGGTGGGCCGGGGCGGTACCGGGCCGCCCTGCGGGGCCGGTCGGGCTTTCCGCTCGATCTCTCCACCGGCGTTCCCGATCCGTCACTGCTGCCCGTCTTTCCCTCGCTGAGCGACTTCTCCGCGGCACCCAGCAGCTATCTCGACGAACCGGTGCTGCCCTCTCTGGAGTCCCACCTCCGGGCGAACTGGCCCCATCCGCCCGAGCGACTGGCGATCTTCGACGGGGCGATGGACGCGATCGACCAGATCGCCTCCGGGCTGCTCCGCCTCGGCGATCGGGCGGTCGTCGAGAACCCCTGCTTCCCGCCGCTGCTCGACCTCCTGGAGGCGCTCGGCGTCCGGGTCGTCCCGGTCGAGACGGACGCCTGCGGCGCCCTGCCCACCTCGCTGGCGACGGCCCTGGCCGAGCGGCCCGCCGCCGTCTTCCTGCAACCCCGGGCCCTCAACCCCACGGGCGCGTCGTGGTCGAGCTCCCGGGCCGGGTCACTCGCCGCGGTGCTCGCGCCCTCCGACGCGTACGTCGTGGAAGACGACTCCGCGGGTGACGTGGCCTCGTCCGGGCTGGAGTCGCTGGGCCGCCTCCTGCCGTCGCGAACCCTGCACGTCCGCAGCTTCTCCAAGTCGCACGGACCCGACCTGCGGCTGGCCGCGGTGAGCGGCCCGTCGACGGTGCTCGACCCGATCCTGGAACGGCGCCTGCTCGGCCAGGGCTGGACCAGCCGCCTCCTGCAGAACCTTCTCCTGCGGCTGCTCACGCTCCCCGGTCCGGTCACGGCCGTCCGGCACGCCCGGGACGAGTACGCCCGTCGCCGCGCCACGGTCGTCGCCGGCCTGCACCACGCCGGGATCGAGCTCCCACCCGGTGACGGCCTCAACATCTGGCTCCCGGTCCGCGACGAACAGGCCGCCCTGCTGTTTCTCGCCACGAACGGCATCGCGGCCGCCGCCGGGGCCGCCTTCTCGGTCGGCTCCGGCGCTCCCCATCTGCGCGTCACGACCGGCCTGATCACCGCCGACCACGCGGCGGTCGCCGGCGTGCTGGCCGCGGCCGCCCAGGCGCGGCCCCTCTCATCCCCCCGTTGACCCCCGTAAGCTAGTCATGCGACGCTCTAGTCATGGCGCACCCCTCTTTCTGGACCGAAGACGCCTTCCTGGTCCTCCAGGCGTCGAAAGACCGCATCGAGTTGTGGGACGGCGGCCTCCACGTCGATCACGGCCTGTGGGTCAACCCGTCCCCCAACAACGCCCACAACCAGATCGCCTGGCTCCTGGCCAACCAGCTCTCGGCCGCGGCCCGCGGCACCGGCCTGCAGACCGTCCAGGGCCCCAACCTCCAGCTGAGCCCGTCCCTGATCCTCACCCCCGACATAGCGGTCGGCCGCTTCGGCCGCGTCACCGCGATCAACCGCGGCCCCGAGGCGACCCTGGTCGCCGACGTCGCCTCCCCGGGAATCAGCGCCGCCGCCCGCGCGCCGTTCTACGCCGAGGCCCGCATCGACTGGTACCTGCTGGCCGAACCCGACTTCGCCACCTACACCACCGTCACCCTCCACCTGCTCCACCGCGAGGGCACCGCCTACCTCCGGCACACGACGGCCCAGTTCGGCCAGACCCTCACCGCCCAGCAGCCCTTTCCCCTGACCATCAGCACGACCGCCCTCCTCGACTTCTGATTCCCGGGAGCGTGGCTCGACTTCTGATTCCCGGAAGCGTGGCCGACACGGCCGACGCGCTCGTCGCGGTCGACATCACGAACGACCTGGTCCGCGCCTGACTACAGGCCGCGCTATCGGCAGACCGTTTCCAGCGGGACCACGACGGCGCACGATGCGGCGATGACCACCGAGACGGCGAAGGCGGCGCGCAACGCGACCACGGAGCCGTTGCGATGCCGCCAGGTGGTCGGCGATGCCTGTTCGAGCGCGACCAGGACGATCCACCCGAGGACCAGCAGCGGCAGGCGCAGGTCCCACACCGGGTCGGCGAACGCACTGGCGTTGCCGGCCGCGCCGGCGTTCGGGCAGCGGGACGGGTCGACGATCGGGTGGGCGTAGACCATCGCTGCGGCCAGGGCCAGGCCGCCGAGCAGCAGCGCCCAGAAGCCGCCCAGCGGGGTCGGACGTGACACGGCGGAATCCACGGGCCGAATGCTAGGACGCGCGCCGGGGTCGAATGGGGGCGGCGCTGTGCAGGTTTCGTGAAGACGGCCGGCGTCAGGCGCGGATGGTCATGCGCTCCACCTTGTCGCCCTCGGTGCGGAAGGTGAAGTGGGACGGGCCGTTGAAGCCGTCGCCGCCGACCTGGGCGGTGACCGTGACCTCGTCGGCGTGGGCGTGGTGGGTCGTCACGTCGGTGACGTCGAGGGAGACGTGGACGCCGATGAACTCGCGGTCGCTCCAGCGGCGGATGGCCTCGTGGCCGCGGAAGTGGCGGCCCCAGTCGTCGACCATGCCGTCCTGCGGGAAGCAGGCCAGGAAGGCGTCTACGTCACCGGTGTTGGCGGCGTCGAGGGCCGCGCGCACCGGGGCGGGGAGGTCGGTGGTCATGGAGAGCCTCCAGCGAAGAGTCGTCACCGGGATCCTCGCGCACCGCCGGGGGCACAGCATCTGTCATTCGACTTCTCAAGCGGGACGGAAGCTGGCGTAGATCAGCGCCAGGTCGTCCTGGTGGGCCGCCCATTGGGCGTCCGAGGTCTGCCAGTAGATGGCGTACGCCTGATGGGACGAGGCGAGGATGTTGCGGTTGTCGACGTGCTGCCGGGTGCCGCTGCCGTCGAAGGTGTACTCCCAGTCGGCCGACTTCTTGAGGTAGTCCACGGCAACCAGGCGGATGAGGTGGTAGCCGGGGAAGTCGCCTTGCGAGACCCGGTAGGCCGACTTCGCACGCCAGTCGGCGAGCGGGTCGGACTTCGGGTGGGCGCTCTGGTCGACGCCGAGGACCCGGCCGTCGCCGCGGAAGTAGGCCATCGTGCCCTTCTGCGAGCGGACCCAGCCGTTCGGGACGTAAACGGAGAATCCGGTCTTGTCGTGGTAGTCGTGCCAGCCGGAGGGCAGGGCGGGCCGGCCGGAGGCCGACGAGGCCGACTTGGCGGGTGACGGCGAGGAGGACGCGGACACCGACGACGACGGTCCACCCGACGCGAGGCCCGAGGATGCGCCCGGTGCGGCCCCGCCGGCGGGCGCCGACGCCTGCGGCCGGGAGGGCGCCGGGTCGGCCTGTCGGTGCGCGGACGGCCGGGTGACGAACCAGAGGGCGATCCCGGCGGCCAGGAGCAGGGACAGCACGGCCGCCGCGACGGCCGCCCACTTCCGGCCGAAACGGGACGCGGCGGCGGCGGCCGGTGCCTCGCCATCGATATCGGGTACGGGTTCCGCGACCGGCGGCCGCGTGCCTCGGCGGCTGGAAAGCAACGCGGCGCGCTTCTCGCGGCGGCCGGAAAGCAACGGGGCGGGCTTCTCGCTGCGGTTGGAAAGCAAGGGGGCGCGCTTCTCGCTGCCGCTGGAGGGCAGCGAGGCGGGTGGCTCCGGCGGTCCGTCGGGAGTAGAAGAGTCGCCAACGGCCGGGTCTTCGGTGGCCGCGGTCCCGTCGCGTACATCGGAAGCCGGAATCGACGCCCGGCCGTAGGCGCCGCTCGCAGCGGAACGCAACATCCTGGCCGCGTCCGCGGCCGAAGGCCGATCGGCCGGATCCTTTTCCAGCAGGGCCGTCAGCACGGGGGTCAGCGGGCCCGCCTGGACGGGCCGATCGGGAGGCGAGATGGTGATCGCCGTGAGCGTCGCGGCGACCGTGGGCCGGTGAAACGGCGATTGGCCCTCGACCGCGGCATAGAGGGTCGCGCCGAGCGACCAGAGGTCGGAGGCCAGCCCTTCGTGTTCGTTCTTGGTGCGCTCGGGCGGCATGTACTCGGGCGAGCCGATCAGCGCATCGGACATGCTGTTGGACGGGTCGTCGGCGATCGCGGCGATGCCGAAGTCGGTCAGCATGACCCGCCCGTCGTCGGCGAGCAGCACGTTCGCCGGTTTCACGTCGCGGTGTTCGACGCCGGCCCGGTTCGCGGCCACGAGCGCGTCGAGCAGGTCCAGACCGATCTTGGCGACCCGGCGCGGCGGAAGCGGCCCTTCCGCGGCCAGCACCTCCTGCAGCGAGCGCGACGGCACGTACTCCATGACGATCCACGTGCCGCCGTCGACCTCGAGCACGTCGAAGACCCGGACCACCCCCGGGTGGCTCAGCCGGGCGGTCGCCCGGGCCTCCCGGAGGGTACGGCGGTGGACCGCTTCGGGATCCGAGAGTCCGGGCGGCGGGATGATCTCCTTGACGGCGACGTCCCGGTCGAGTATCTGATCATGGGCGCGCCAGACGCGGCCCATACCACCGCGTCCGACGGGCGCGCCGAGGCGATAGCGGGCGGCGACGAGGGCGGGCATTTCATCGATGTACCCCGAGGTGCGCAACCTCAGACCTACGGAGCGACGCCACTCCGCCACACATGTGTCATACTCGGCAGCCAGGCTCGAAAGTTTCAGGCCTTATCTCGGAACTTCTGTACATCGCGGAACTCATGCAGGGAGTGGCGGATGGCCTCCGGCGGACGACGGGTCACCATCGCGACGATCGCCGAAGCGGCCGGAGTCTCGGTTCCCACGGTGTCACGGGTGCTCAACGGGCGCACCGACGTGTCCCCGGAAACTCGCGACAAGATCGAGATACTCCTCCGCGAGCACGACTACCGACCCCGTAACTCTCGGCAGCCGCTACGGGCCGGCCTCATCGACTTGGTCTTCCACGACCTCGACAGCCCGTGGGCGGTCGAGCTGATCCGCGGCGTCGAGGACGTGACCCACGCGGCCGGGGTCGGCACGGTGGTCTCGGCCGTGCACCGCCGCACCGCCTCGACCCGTCAGTGGCTGCAGAACCTGCGCGCCCGCGCCTCCGACGGCGTCATCCTGGTCATCTCCGACGGCGCCGGCCCGGTCCACTCCGAGCTGCACCGGCTCAACGTCCCGATGGTCATCATCGACCCGGCGGGCGGCGCGGCGGCCGACGTCCCGACCATCGGCGCCACGAACTGGTCGGGCGGCCGCACCGCCACCGAGCACCTGATCTCGCTCGGCCACCGGCGGATCGGCCTGGTCGAGGGCCCGAGACACCTGCTGTGCAGCCGGGCGAGGCTCGACGGCTACCGGGCGGCGCTCGAGTCGGCCGGCATCCGGGTCGACCGCCGGCTGATCGAGCCGGGCGACTTCCGCCACGAGGGCGGCTTCGCGGCGGCCGACCGCATGCTCGATCGGGAGGACCGCCCGACCGCCATCTTCGCGTCGAGCGACCAGATGGCGCTCGGCGTCTACGAGGCGGCGCGCCTTCGCGGCCTGCGCGTGCCCGACGATCTGAGCGTGGTCGGTTTCGACGACCTGCCCGAGGCCCGCTGGTCCTCGCCGCCGTTGACCACCGTGCGGCAGCCGCTGGCCGACATGGGTGCGCTGGCCGCCCGCACGGTGTTGCGGCTGTCTCGGGGCGAAGCCGTGGAGACGCCCCGGGTCGAACTGGCCACCGAGCTGGTGGTGCGCGAGAGCTCGGCTCCCGTCGATCCCTCGTGACGACCTCCCGGCACCTCGGCCGGCCCGGGTGCGCAGGTGTCACTTCAGTGCCCGGCCGCGAGTTGTCCCAGCGTGGCACCGGTGATCGTGGGCACGGCGTCGATGGTGAAACTCGGCCAGTCGTTTCAGGCGCGGGAAACTTCGCGTCGTCAGCCCGGCTTGCGGGCCAACACCACCTCGGTGTCGCCGGGCCAGTCCCAGAAAACGCCTTCGGGGGAGCGGAACGCCGAAGCGGGTCCGGACCAGGACGTCCTCGAAGCGATGGTTCCGTTGCGGGACGGTGCCCTGACCGGCCCGCCGCAGCGATCCGAGGTACTTCCCGACCAGGGCCGTGATCTCCTCGTGCGGAATCGTCGGCACGCCCGGGTCCGGCGGACGCGTCCGACCCGCCACCGTGTGGACGACGAGTGCCAGCGCACCCCCGGGCTCCAGCATGTCGTAGATGGTCTCCGCCACCGAGCGTTCGTCAGTCCACTGGAAAGACTGGCCGAACGTCACCATCCGGTACGGCCCGGGCGCGACCGCGGGCAGATCCTCGGCCAGACCGCGGACCCATCGGATGTTCGTGACGTTGTCTTCCCCGGCCGCGCGACGCCCCTCGGTGAGCATGTCGGCATCGGGGTCCAGCCCGACCACCTGCTCGAACAAATGAGCAAGGCGGACGGTCAGCACCCCCGGGCCGCAGCCCACATCCAACAGGCGGCCCTTACCGTCCAGATCCGCCTCGTGGGTCACGACGGATTCGAGTCCGGGTGAGTACGCGGGGCGGCCGGAGCGGTAGTGGCCCGCGGCACCGAGGTAGATGGTGGGGTCGTATGGCACCGCGCCAGTATCTCCCGGTCCGGCACCACAAGGGAGATCTGCTCAGCCGCGGCCACGACCGGCGCCGGCTACCCCCTCGGGTGCGAAGGCCCGCGGACGGTCCCAGCCGGTGGCCTGCAGGGACGGCAGCGACCAGGCCGGGTCGGGCCGAAAGTCCAGCCAGCTGCCGTCGAAGGGAAACCGCGCCGCATCAGGTAGGGCGTCCCGATCGGCCGCCAGGTCAGCAGCCCGCGCGCATCCTCGCCGACCACCCGCTGCGGCATGACGAGCACCAGCTGCCCGTCACCCCGGTAGTCCCGATAAAGCACCTCGCCACCCACACCACCACTCCCCTTCGACCGGACAGGGATCGTAAGCGAGGCTGCCCAGCCGAGAATCAGGAGGCAAGTCCGGTGGGCCCCATCCCCGGCGACCGTCCGGCGCAGGAAGTCCCGACCCACAGAGCGCAAGAAGAACGCCCGGCCGGTCCCCGAAAAGGACCGGCCGGGCGAAAGAAAGGCGCCTACTTGCTGAAACCAGCCGTAAGACCGCTGAGCAGCTGACGACGACCGATCGCGTACAACAGGATGATCGGGAGCGTGGTCAGCGTGACCGCGGCGGCGATGGCCGGCACGTTCACACCGAACTGGCCCTGGAAGCTGACCAGCGCCAAGGGGATCGTGCGCTCGTTCTCGCTCTGGGTGAGGACCAGGGGGAGCAGGAACCCGTTCCAGATGCCCAGGCCGTTGTAGATGGTGACGGTGACCAGGGCCGGCCGGGTCAGGGGGAGGGCCAGCCGCCACAGGGTGCCCCACTCGGTGGCGCCGTCCATGCGCATCGACTCGAACAGTTCCTTCGGTACGTCCCGGATGAAGTTGCTCAGGACCAGGACGGACAAGGGGATTGCGAACGCGATCGAGGGCAGGACGATCGCCAGCAGGCTGTCGTACAGGTGCAGGCGGATGATCATCAGGTAGACCGGGATGATCACCGCTTGGAGCGGGATGGCCAGGCCCATCAGGAACAGCGAGTTCATCCAGCGGAGCCACCGGTTGCCCGCGCCGCGCACGATCGCGTACGCCGCCATGAACGAGATCGCGACCGCCGGGACGATCGCCCCGAGGGTGACGAGCACGCTGTTGAAGAAGTAGTGGACGACGTGGTTCTCGAGGACCAGCTTGTAGTTGTCGAACGTCAGCGACTTCGGCGGGACGAGCGTGTTGGTGATGAAGTAGTTCGACTGGGTCTTGAAGCTGGTGATGATGATCCAGTAGACGGGCAGCATGGCGACGATCAGCCAGATCCAGCTGAGCGAGCCACCGAGCCAGTTGTACTTCGCGACCTTGCCGCCGGGTGGTGCGCTGCGCTTCGCCCGGGCGGGCGCTTCGATCGTGGCCAAGGCTCAGACCCCTTCCAGCTGGCTCTCGTCACCGCGGCCGCCGAGGCGCCGCAGCAGCTGGGCCAGGATCAAACCGACCAGCACCAGGATCACCGCGATCGCGCTCGCCGGACCCATCTCGTTGGCCAT
Source organism: Actinoplanes sp. (assembly GCA_036402935.1). Classification (GTDB taxonomy): domain Bacteria; phylum Actinomycetota; class Actinomycetes; order Mycobacteriales; family Micromonosporaceae; genus Actinoplanes. The sequence continues at coordinate 14,767 of DASWRZ010000172.1, read as the reverse complement.
GAAGCCCTTCCGGTACATCTCCACCGCCAGCGCCCGGGTCGCGTCGCCGGGACCACCCGCCGTCAGCACGAAGATCAGGTCGAAGAAGGTCAGCGAGCCGACGACCATCAGCGTCGAGGACGTGATGATCGTGTACTTGATCTGCGGCAGCGTGATGCTGAAGAACTGTCGCATCCGGCCGGCACCGTCGATCATCGCTGCTTCGTACATCGACGTCGGGATCTGCCGGACCGCGCCTTGGTAGATCAGGGAGTGGAAGGGGATGTACTGCCACGACACCACGAACACCAGCGTGCCGATCGCCAGACCGGGCGAGCCGAGCCAGTCCTGGTTGAGCCAGTCGACCTTCAGCGCGGTGCCGAGCCCGAAGTTGGGGTCGAGCAGAGACTTGTACGTGATCGAGATGGCGACTGACGACAGCAGCAGGGGGATGAAGTAGAGCACGGCCAGGAACCCGCGATACCTCTTGGACGCCGCCAGGAAGACGCCGATCAGGATCGACATCGGTGTCTGCACCACCCAGGAGAGCGCCATGATCTCGAAGGTGACCCAGAGCGCGTGCGGGAGCTCGGGATCCTTGAGCTCCGCCTTCCAGCTGTCGAGGCCGGTGAAGTGGATCGCGGCGATGCCGTTCCAACTCGTGAAACTCAGGCCCAGAACGCCGAGCAGCGGGATGATGCCGAACGCGATGAACATGAGCAGCGCCGGAATCGCCAACCACACGACGGAGCCGCTCCGCCCGCGCTGCGTGGATGTTGGCTCCTTCACGCGTACCGCGGGCGGAGCGAGCGCTGTCATTTGCCGATGACCCCGTTCATGTTGTCGACCCATTGCTGGGGGGTGACCTGCAGCTGGAACAGCTTAGCGATGTTGTCCAGCAGCGTGTCGGCAGCGGTCGGGCTCAGGGCCTGGTCCCAGGACTGGGCGAAGACCTTGGCGCCGGACGCGATCGCCGACATGTCCTTGAGGTACTGAGCGTCGTCGCCGGTGTAGAGGCTGTCGGCGCCGCTGAGGACCGGGACGCCGCCCGACTTGACCCAGCCGGCCTTCTCGTCGTCGTCGACCAGGGTGGTGGAGAAGAACTTCTTCGCGATGTCCTGCTGGGCCGCGGTGGCCTTGGAGGAGATCGAGAGGTACTGACCCGGGTTGCCGACCGTGTTGGTCGGGTCGCCCTTGCCGCCGTCGATCGGCGGGAAGTTCATCCAGCCCAGGCCGCCCGACTTGACGAAGTCGCCGCCGTTGGCCTTCTGGATGCCGTACGACCAGGAGCCGTGCACCATCATCGCGGCCTTGCCGGTGTAGAGCAGGGCCTGGTCGGCGTTGGAGTCGGCGGTGATCGACGAGAAGCCGTGGATGAAGGCGTTGCTCTTCACCAGGTCCTGGACCTTGGTGAGCATGTCCAGAACGGCCGGGTCGGACCAGGAGCCCGCCTTGCCGGCGAAGACGTTGTTGAACACGTCGGAGCCCGCGTTGCGGTCGAGCATGAACTCGAGCCACATCATGTTGGTCCAGCGCGACTGGCCGGCCAGCGAGAACGGCGCGATCTTCTTGGCGTTGAACTTGGGGATCAGGTCCAGGATGTCGCCGTACGACTGCGGCGGCTGCACGCCCACCTTGTCGAAGACCTTCTTGTTGTAGAACAGGACGATCGGCTGGACGGTCTCGACCGGCATCGCGTAGATCTTGCCGTTGACCGTGGCGGCACCGAACGACGACGGCAGGATCTTGCTCTTGACGGGCGCGTTGGCGGTGAACCAGTCGGTCAGATCCACGACCTGGTTGGCGTCGACGTAGCTCTTGAGACCGCCACCGCCCCAGCCCCAGATCATCGTCGGGGCCTGGCCGGCACCGATCGCCGTCTTGATCTTCTGCTTGTAGTCGTCGTTCGCGAAGAAGTTAGGGGTGATCTTGGTGCTCGGGTTGGCCTTGTTGAACCGGTCGATCGATGCCTGGCGAATGGGCTGGCCGGGCTCACCGCTGAGCGACCAGTAGGAGGCCGAGCCTCCGCCACCGCCACTGCTGCCGGTCTTGTCACTGGGACCCGAACTGCCACACGCCGCAAGGCCGGCGGCAGCTGCGGCGCCGGCGGTGAGACCGAGGAAATTCCGTCGCGAAATTGGACTATTGGACACGCTGATCTCCGTACTCGACGGCCGCGTCCGGACGCGGCGCGTGGATCGTCGTGGCTGGATGGATCTCGCCTGGGTTGCCCTGGTTTGTTGCGGCCCGGGCGTCACAATTGCTGCAAGTTTCGCGCTGTGACCGCAAGTTAACGTGAGGTTTCGTTAACGTAGGGTTTCACCCTGACCATGTCAAGAGTCTTGCTATGGTCACGCTCCCAGCGCAAGAGTGGACGCTGTTGACGTGACCAGTCTGAGATCATCTTGAAACACCTCCGGGCGAGATCTCGGGCTGTAAAAATACTGAAAGTTTCGGAAAACATGAGGAGTTGCACCGTGATCGACGAACATGGGGCCGAGCCCTGGCGAGACCCGGCGCGCCCGGTCGCCGAACGCGTCGATCTGTTGCTGGGCGCTATGACCCTTGAAGAAAAGGTCGCACAACTCGGCAGTCGGTGGGTCGGAAACGACATGTCGGACGAAGCGGCCGCACCTGACGAGGAGGGCGAATCCCTCAACGTCGCTCCGATGGCCGACGTCTTCGCGGCCTCCGGCACGATCGGACTTCAGGAGGCGAGCCGCAACGGTCTCGGCCACCTCACCCGCGTCTACGGCAGCGTCCCGCTCACGCCGGCCCAGGGCGCGGCCGAGCTGATCCGCCAGCAGCGCATCGTCATCGGCAACTCCCGCCTCGGCATCCCGGCCCTGGTGCACGAGGAGTGCCTGACCGGCTTCACGACCTTCGGTGCCACCGTCTATCCGGCCGCCATCGCCTGGGGCGCCACCTTCGACCCCGACCTCGTCGAGCGGATGGCCGCCGCGATCGGCCGCGACATGGCGGCGCTCGGCGTGCACCAGGGCCTCTCCCCCGTGCTCGACGTGGTGCGTGACTACCGCTGGGGCCGGGTCGAGGAGACGATCGGCGAAGACCCCTACCTGGTCGCCATGGTCGGTTCGGCGTACGTTCGGGGGCTGCAGGGCTCCGGGGTGCTGGCCTGCCTCAAGCACTTCGCCGGCTATTCCGCGTCGCGGGGCGCCCGCAACCACGGGCCGGTCTCGATGGGCCGCCGCGAGCTGCTCGACATGATCTTCCCGAGCTTCGAGACCGCGCTCCGCGAGGGCGGCGCCGCCTCGGTGATGAACTCGTACTCCGACATCGACGGCGTGCCGGCCGCCTCCGACCGGTGGCTGTTCACCGAGGTGCTGCGCGAACAGTGGGGCTTCACCGGCACCGTGGTCTCCGACTACTGGGCGGTGCCGTTTCTGGCCTCGATGCACAACACCGCGGCCGACATGGAAGATGCCGGAGCGCAGGCGTTGATGGCCGGCATCGACGTCGAGCTGCCCGACACGGTCGGCTTCGGGGCGGGACTGCTCACCCGCGTACCGGAAGAAGCGGTGGAGACCGCGGCCCGGCGCCTGCTCACCCAGAAGGTGTCCCTCGGCCTGCTGGATGAGGGTTGGACGCCGGAGGCGTCGGTGGCGGGGGCGCAGAGCGTCGAGCTCGATGCGGCCGGCAACCGCGCGCTGGCCCGTGAGCTGGCCGAGCGCTCGATCGTGCTGCTCGAACCGGGTGACGTGCTGCCGATCGCCCCGGCGGCTGGCAGGATCGCCGTCGTCGGGCCGTGCGCCGCCGACCCGCAGACCTTCATGGGCTGCTACGCGTTCCCCAACCACGTGCTCCCCCGCTATCCGGAGGCCGGGCTCGGGATCGACGTGCCGACCGCGGTCGACGCCCTTCGCGAGGAGTTCGAAAGCGCCGAAATCGTGTACCAAAAGGGCTGCGAGGTGCTGGGAACGGACAAGACGGGATTCGCCGCGGCGACCGCAGCCGCCAAGGATGCCGACCTCTGCATCGCGATGGTCGGCGACCTGGCCGGGCTCTTCGGCCGCGGTAGTTCCGGAGAAGGTTGCGACGCCGAGGACCTGCGGCTGCCCGGCGTGCAGGGCGATCTGCTCGACGAACTGCTGTCGACCGGCACCCCGGTCGTCATCGTGGTGGTCTCGGGGCGCCCGTATGCTCTGGGAGACGTGCACGAAAGGGCAGCCGCCCTGGTGCAGGCCTTCATGCCGGGCGAGGAGGGAGGCGCGGCGATCGCCGGCATCCTGTCGGGCCGGGTGCAGCCCGGTGGCAGACTGCCCGTGCAGATCCCCCGGCACCCAGGCGGGCAGCCGGGCACCTATCTCCAGCCGCGCCTGGGTGCGGAGAAGTCCGAGATCAGCAATCTCGACCCGACGCCGCTGTTCCCGTTCGGCCACGGTCGCTCCTACACCAGCTTCGAGGTCGGCGAACTGCGGATCAGCGCAGCCGAGGTGCCGACCGACGGCGAGTTCACGGTGAGCGTGCGGGTGCGCAACACCGGTGAGCGGGCCGGAGACGAGGTCGTACAGCTGTACCTGCGCGACGTTGTGGCTCAGGTTACTCGTCCGGTGCGTCAGCTGGTGGGGTTCGCGAGGGTGCCGCTGGAGCCCGGAGAGGCGAAGGACGTCACCTTCCACGTGCACACCGACCGCACCTCGTTCACCGGCCGTGACCTCGTCCGCATCGTGGAGCCGGGCGAGGTGCAGGTGCAGGTGGGAGCGTCCGCCGGTGACCTGCCGTGCGTCGGATCGGTGCTGCTCACCGGGCCGGTCCGCGCGACCGGGCCGCAGCGCCGCCTGACCACCCCGGTCGAGGTGAAACCGGCGGGCGGACTGTTATGAAAATGCGCCCTTACCAGGGCGCATAGAAGAGCATTACCGGGTGAGAGGGGCCCGGCAGGGAGCGGGGGTGCGTTTCCTGCCGGGCCCGAGCCCTCTCCGGAGATGCCCGAGCCCTCTCAGGAGATGAAGGCGGGCGTCGTGCCCACGCCGGGCGCGTCGGCGCCGGCGACGTCTTCCAACGGCCTTCCCGTGGTACGCGGTCCGAGCACCGCGATGTCGATCGACAGCAGCACCATCGCCGCTCCGATGCAGACGAACACGGCTCCCGAGCCGTGGTCGTCGAGCAGCGGCAGCAGCGCGAACGGCATGACCGCGGTGGCCAGCCGGCTCAGCGAGTACGCACTGCCGGCCCCGGTCGCCCGCAACCGCGTCGGGTAGAGCTCGCCCTGGTAGACGTGGTAGGCGTTGGAGAACACATTGCTGGCCGCGGTGTAGAGGAAGCCCGCGATCAGGATGGCCGCGCTGCCGCTGGAGAAGCCGAAGAAGAGACCGAGCACCATCATCGACAGTGCCGACGCGATGATCAGGGTGCGCCGCTCGATCCGTTCGATGATCGGCAGGGAGATCAGCGACCCGAGCGGGTAGCCGAGGAACGTCACCGCGCTGTAGCCGAGGCTGGTGACGACGTCGAAGCCCTTCTGGGTCAGGATCAATGGCACCAGCGTGCCGAAGCCGTAGTAGCCGAATGTCTGCAGGCACTGGAAGATCCAGAGCATCGCCGTGCGGCGGCGCCAGCGCGGCAGGAACAGGTTGCTCAGCGGCTCACGCGGCTGTGGACCGCCACCGGCGGTCGGGGCCGGTTCGGGCAGCTCCGCACCGGTACGCCGTGCGCTCGCCTCGAACTGCCGGGTGACCGCGTCCGCCTCCTCGGTCCGGCCGACCGCCTCGAGCCAGCGCGGCGACTCCGGCAGCAGGCGCCGCAGCGCCCAGCAGATCGCCGCCCCGAGTCCGCCGAGCACGAACATCCACCGCCAGCCGTCGATGCCGGCGACGTCCTTCTGCGCCAGGCCCCGGGCCAGGAAGCCGGCCGCCGGCACGGCGCAGAACCCGACCGTGTACGCCCAGCCGATGAGCCGGCCGCGCGCCCGGGCCGGCAGGATGTCGGAGAGGTAGGCGTCGCAGAGCGGCAGCTCGCCGCCGATGCCGATGCCGGCGACGAACCGGCAGACGATCAGCCACCAGACGTTGGGGCTGAAGGCGGCCAGCACCGAGAAGACCGAGTAGACGCCGAGCGTCAGGTAGAAGGCGTTGCGCCGCCCGAGGCGGTCGGCGAGCCGGGACAGCAGCACGGCGCCGACGAACGCCCCGACGAACGCCGAGGCCAGGACGAGTTTGAGCTCGTCCGGTCCGACGTGGAACCGGGTCTTGAAGACCGTGCTCAGGGTGCCGGCCAGGAACACCTCGTAGAGGTCGAAGAACATGCCGACCCCGACGATGACCACGAGCATGACGTGGCGCCGGGTGACGGGGAGTCGATCCAGTCGGGCTGCGATGGTTGCGGTCATCGGGTTCTCCACTCGCATTGTGGTTTCCTAGCCCATCATGCGAGTGACCGTCATCACGGGTCAATAGTCCGGTAACAATTGATCGACCCACTTCGCGATTCCCCCGCTTGTATCGTGGGCAGTAGGATCCGCTCGTGGCCGATGAGACCGGCGCCCGCTCGGGCGTGCCCCCGATCCTGGTCCTGCAGAAGATCAAGCAGGTCCTGGAGTGCTTCACCATCGAAAACCCCGAGCTGTCGCTGCAGCAGATCACCAAGGCCACCGGCCTGCCGCCGAGCACCTGCCAGCGGCTGGTCCACAACCTCGTGCGGGAGGGTTTCCTCGACCGCGACGACGACCGGTTCCGCATCGGGCTCGGGCTGGTGCGCTGGGCCGCGCCGGGCAGCTTCGGCCTCGACCTGGTGCAGTTGACCCGCCCGGTCCTGCGCGACCTGCGCGACGAGACCGGCGAGACGGCCTGCCTCTACGTGCGCGACGGCGGCTTCCGCACGGTCGTGGCGCTCGCCGAGACCCGGCACGTGGTCATGCGGCTGTTCATGGTCGGCATGGTGATGGTGCTGCACGCCGGCTCGGCCGGAAAGGTCTTCATGGCCTACGACCCGGGCGCCCGGCGGGCCGCGGTCAGCCAGGGCCTGACCCGGCTCACCCCGCGCACGACCGTCGACATCGACCTGCTCGACAAGCAGCTCGAAGAGGTACGCGACCTGGGCTACGCCGCCAGTTTCGAGGAGCGCGACACCGGGGCGGCCTCGATCAGTGCCCCGGTGTTCGGCATGTCCTCCGAGCTCGTCGCCGTGCTCGGCATCGGCGCGCCGACCCAGCGCCTGGGCCCGACCGACGTCGGCCGGCTGGCACCGGCCGTGCAGGCCGCCGCGGACCGGGCGTCACGCCAGCTCGGCTTTCGACCGGCTCTCAAGAACGCCTAGGTCGCGCTCGGCGGCCAGCAGCGCCTCCTGCAGGGCGTCCTCGGCGTCGTGCAGCGAGCCCAGCATCCGGTAAGCAGTGCACCTACAGCTGCCGCCGGTGCGGCTCGATCAGCTCCTGGAACGCCGCGCCGTCCCCGGCTCTCCGCTCGGGGCGCGCTGCGACGGTGTCCCACCGCACGGTCGGCGAGGGGCTCCTGGCCCTCACCTACTCGATTTCCGGCCCGGCGTAGGCCTGCCGGCGGCCCGGCGCTGCCGCCGAGGATGCGGGTCGCCTGGCCTCGCGACCTCATTCCGTCATAGCGTTCGCAGCTTCGCCGGGGTCGCCTTGGCCGCGGACAGGGCCGAGTCGAGCCGGCGGCCGAGCAGCGTGTGGAGCTGATCGCGGACGCCGACCAGGCGGTCGACGTCGACGCCGGTGGCGATGCCGGCGTGGTGCAGGAGGTTGACCAGGTCGTCGGTGGCGATGTTGCCGGCCGCGCCGGGCGCGAACGGGCATCCCCCGATGCCGCCCAGCGACGCGTCGAAGTGGCGGATGCCGAGCTGGATGCCGGTCCAGGCGTTGGCCGAGGCCATGCCGTACGTGTTGTGCAGGTGCAGGCCGAGCGTGCCGCCGGGCAGCTCGCGGCGGACCGCGGCCACGGTGCGTTCGATGTGCCACGGGCCGGCCGCGCCGATGGTGTCCGCCAGGTGCAGCGGACCGGCACCGAGCGCGGCCAGCGTCCCGGCGACCCGGGCCGTGCGGTCCGGGTCGGTCTCCCCGTCGTACGGGCAGACGAAGGCGGTGGCGATCGACGCCTCCAGGGTGACCCCGGCCGCCTTCAGGATCGCGGCCGCCGGCTCCAGCCGGCGGAGCGCCCCGGCCGTGTCCGCGCCCGCGTTGGCGTGACTGTGCCCGTCGCTGGCCGAGACGACCAGACGCACGTGGCGTACGCCCGCGGCCAGCGCCCGGTGGGCGCCGCGTTCGTTGAAGACCAGCGTGTAGAGGCGGCTGGCGGGAGCCAGTGCCCTCAGCGTGCCCACCACCTCGGCCGTGTCGGCCATCTGCGGGACCTTCCGCGGGTTGACGAAGGCGCCCGCCTCGAGTCCGGCGAGGCCGGCGTCGAGAAGACCGCGGCCGAGCTGGATCTTGTCGGCGGTCGGGATGATCGCGGGTTCGATCTGGAAGCCGTCGCGGAGGAGCACCTCGGTTATGGCGACCTGGCGGACCGTCATTCGATCACCCCGCTTCGCTTCAGCGATGCCCTCTGCTTCGCGTCAAGTCCAAGATCGTCGAGGATGTCATCCGTGTCGGCGCCCAGATCCGGGCCGAGCCAGCGGGTGGCGCCGGGGTTCTGCTCGAGCCGGGGGACGATGCCGGGGAAACTGGCGGTGCCGGGACCGATCTGGTGGCGTTCGAGCATGCCGCGCGCCGCATAGTGCGGGTCCTTGGCGATGTCGGCCGCGGTGTAGATCGGGCCGGCCGGGACCCCGGCCCGGTCGAGGGCGGTCAGCACCTCGTCGAGTGGGTGCCGTCGTGTCCAGGCTTCGATCGCGGCGTCGATCTCCTCCTGGTGGGCGACCCGGCCCGCGTTGTCGTCCAGTTCCGGGTGCTGGGCCAGGTCGTCGCGGCCGGCCAGGTGCATCAGGCGGCGGAAGATGGCGTCGCCGTTGCCGCTGATCACGGCCCAGCCCTCGTCGGCGCAGCGGTAGGTGCCGGACGGCGCCACCCCGGCGAGGCCGCTGCCGCTGCGCCGGGGCTGGATGCCGAACACCTCGTAGTCGGGGACGAGCGACTCCATCAGGGAGTAGATGCCCTCGTAGAGGGCGACGTCGACGACCTCGGGGGTGGGTGAACGAAGCGCCATCAGCGCGCCGATCACCGCGTAGAGCGCGGCCACCGAGTCGGCGAGGCTGATGCCGGCCCGGGTCGGCGGCCGATCGGGATAGCCGGTGACCTCCCGCAGGCCGCCGATCGCCTCCGCGACACCGCCGAAGCCGGGGCGGTCGCGGTAGGGACCGGTCTGGCCGTACCCGGAGATCCGCACCAGCACCGCCTTCGGATTGGCCTTCCTGATCTCGTCGGGGCCGAGGCCCCAGCGCTCCAGCGTGCCCGGCCGGAAGTTCTCCAGGATCACCTCGCTGCGGGCGGCCAGGCCGAGCGCCAGGTCCCGGCCGGCCGGCTTCCGCAGATCGATGGCGATCGAGCGCTTGTTGCGGTTGAGCGTGCGGAACAACAGCGAGGTGTCGCCGCCGTGCAGCCGCCATCGGCGTAGCTCGTCGCCGGTGCCCGGGCGTTCGACCTTGACCACCTCGGCCCCGAAGTCGGCCAGCAGTCGGCCCGCCGTCGGCGCGGCGATGAAGCTGCCGAGCTCGAGGACGCGGAGACCGGTAAGCGGTCCACTCGCGTTCGTCATCGCACCCTCCATCCGTATCGTGAGTAGCCGACCCAGAATGTGGTTGCTAGATTGGAGACGTCAACCCGGCGTCCACCCAGTGGAACCGGAGATTGGCAACCAGTTGGCCGATTGTCACGAAGATCAGTTACGGTTCTGCGATGTTCTCCGAGCGCCCTCGCCCCTGGGATCCAGCGGCCGGCCGTCCGAGCGACGACCAGCTGATGGAGCTGATGCGGTCACGGCTGCTGGAGATCGCGCCCGCGGTGGCGGCCGGCAGCCGGACAGATCACGGCGTGCTGGAGGGCCGGGGCTGGTCGTGGCTGGCGCTGCCCAACCACACGGGCCGGCCGAGCCACTTCGACATCGGCTTCACGATGGGCTCGGTCGTGATCGCCGACTGCATCAGCGGGACCGGGCCGTTGAAGGACGCGGTCGAGCAGGTGCTGGAGGTCTGGTCGCAGACGTCGGCCGCCTGTTTCCTGGAGCTGCTGTCGCCCGGCGGCTCATCCGCTTCGCGGCCGGCCGCCTCCGATCCGGCCGGCATTGCGGGCTGGGCGTCCGTCGTCTCCGACGTGATCGGGTACGGGCCCGACGCGGCGGCGCTGCGGGACGCCCTTCGCGAGCGGGCGGTGCTGGGGACGCTCGGATTGGCACTGCCCCGCCACCGCCCCAACGGCATCAAGGTCTACCTCCACAAGACACCGGCCGAGACGACGGGCGAGGTCCGGGTCAACGGCGTCGTCGACGCGACGGCCTCCCAGGCGCTGGCCGCCATTCAGTGGCCCGAGGTCACGGCGCCGACGACGGCCCGCTTCTACGCGGTCGCCGTCCACCCCGAGTGACCGCAGGCCCCGTTCCCGGCGGGGATGCGGGCGCCGCCTGAGGGGCCTTTCCCCCACCGAGCGTCACTGCTTTGCCCGCGGGCAGCGGCAAAGTCGGGCCGCGAAGCGTTCGACCGAGCCGGCGCACCACGGTGGGTAACGGGCGGCCCCGGAACCCCGTGGTGACGGTGCGTCGCGCTCCAGGTGGGCGGCGCACGCCCGCACGGCCCGCACGAGCGGTGCCGATCTGCTGAGATCGTTAACAACGACCGCTCGGCCATCGTCGGCTTGATCAACTAACCGGAAACACGGGCGCTACACGTAGGACACCCGGTGTCACCTCGGCATACGCCGACAACGGCCGGTTTCGCCACGTCAGCAGGACATCCGGGGTTTGTCACGAACAAGTAACGGCGCTGAGCTGAGGGGTTGACACCATGTCGCCACGCCGCGCATGTTTGCGTTCACAATTTTGCCGCGGGCGATCACCCACCATCGATCGACCGCATCGCGAGTCGCGCTCTCCCCCCGGACGAGAATGACAACCGCAAAGGACCGATTGACATGAAGGCAAGTCGCAGATCCACCGCCGCGGCCGCCGCAATCGCCACGGCTGCTCTCCTGACCGCCTGCAGCACCGGAACTACCACCGGTTCCGGTTCCAACGGCGGCGACAGCTCCCCCGCTCCCGTGTCCACCACGCTCGGTGCCGCCACCAACGGCGTCCCCGCCGCCATCACCGCGGCCGGCGGCACCGAGCTGCTCACCACCGCCAAGCCGGCGGGCGTCGAGGCGCAGTACGGCCCGGTCTGCAAGGGCTCCGACCTCGGCATCGGAAAGATCGACTTCAAGAAGGACACGATCGGCTGGGCGCAGTCGGAGAAGGAGGCCAACCCGTTCCGCATCGCGTCGACCAAGTCACAGGTCGACACCGCGAAGTCGAAGGGCTGGAAGCTGCTCACCACCAACGCCCAGTCGAACGTGCAGCAGGAGAACAGCGACATCAAGGGCATGATCGACAAGGGCGCGAAGGCGATCATCTTCTCGCCGATCAACTCGACCGGCCTCGGTGACGCGATCGCCTACGCGAAGTCGAAGCACGTCGCGATGGTGCCGGTCGACCGGAACATCACCGGGGTGCAGGGCTGCAAGGACGTCGGCCCGCAGCTCGGCTCGGACTTCGTCGAGCAGGGCCGCCGCGCCGCGGACGCCATGATCAAGGCGACCGGTGGCACCGCCAACCTGGCCATCCTGCTCGGTGCCCCGGGCGTCAACGTCACCGACGACCGTACGGCCGGCTTCCTCGACGAGCTCAAGCAGAAGAGCGCCGGCGGCATCAAGGTGATCTTCCAGCAGACCGGCAACTTCACCCGCGAGGACGGCAAGAGCGTCACCGAGACGCTGCTGCGGGCCCACCCGGACGTCAACGCCATCTACGCCGAGAACGACGAGATGGGCCTGGGCGCGCTGGCCGCGCTGGACGACGCCGGCAAGTCGGGCACGGCCAAGGTGCACATCGTGTCGATCGACGGCACCAAGGGCGCCGTACAGGCGATCGTGGACGGCAACTTCGACGCGGTGATCGAGTCGAACCCGGCGTTCGGCCCGGCCGCGCAGACCGCGCTCGAGGCGTACGTGAACGGCGACGGCGCCCCGGCGGTCACGATCACCACCGACAACCAGTACGACAAGTCGAACGCGCAGCAGGCGATCACGTCGGGCACGGCGTACTGAGATGACCACGCCGGTATTGGCGGTCACGTCGGCCAGTAAACGGTTCGCCGGTGTGCGGGCGCTCGAGGACGTCTCGATCGAGCTGCACGCCGGGTCCGTACACGCGCTGGTGGGCGAGAACGGAGCCGGGAAGTCGACGCTGATCAAGCTGATCACCGGCGTGTACCCGCTCGACGGCGGGCAGGTCCGGCTGCGGGGTGAGGACGTGGCCTTCGCCTCGCCCCGCAGCGCCCAGCAGGCCGGGATCGCGACGATCTACCAGGAGGTCCACCTCGCTCCGCAGCTGAGCGTGGCCCGCAACTTCTTCCTGGGCCGCGAGCCCACCCGCTTCGGGGCGCTGAACCTGAAAAAGATGAACGCCGAGTCGGCCGAGGCGCTCCGGCGCTACGGCATCGCGGCCGACGTCAAGCGTCCGCTCGGCGAACTCGGCCTCGGCATCCAGCAGATGGTCGCCATCGCCCGTGCGATCGAGGCGGACGCCAGCGTCGTGATCATGGACGAGCCCACCTCCTCGCTCGAACCCCGCGAAGTGGACCGTCTGCTCGAGGTCGTCGCCCTGCTCAAGGAGCAGGGCGTCGCCGTGGTCTACGTGTCGCACAAGCTGGACGAGATCTTCCGCGCCTGCGACACGGTCACCGTGCTGCGCGACGGCAGGCTGGTCTCGACCGGGCCGACCGCCGAGCTGACCCGCCGTCAGCTGATCGCCCGGATGCTGGGCCGGGACGCGGCGGAGCTGGACGAAGGCAACCGGACCCGGCTGTCGGCCCGCGCGACACAGGACGACAAAGAGCCGGTGCTCAAGGCCGAGCACCTCACCCGGCGCCTGATCCTCGAGGACGTCTCGGTCGTGGTGCGCCCGGGCGAGGTGGTCGGCCTGGCCGGCCTGCTCGGCTCGGGGCGCAGCGAGACCGCGAAAGCGATCTTCGGCGCGCTGCCGCTCGATTCCGGAACGGTCGAGGTCGGCGGCGCGAAGCTGAACCGGCAGACGCCGGCGTCGCGCATCCGGCACCGCGTCGCGATGCTCCCGGAGGACCGCAAGGCCGAGGGGCTCGTCCCCGGCATGTCGATCCGCGACAACATCGGGCTGGCCGCGCTCCCCCAGCTCACCAAGGCCGGGCTGGTCTCCCGCAAGCGGGTCGACGACATCGTGAAGACCTTCATGGACCGCCTGCGGATCAAGGCGGCCGGCCCCCACCAGAGGGTCTCCGAGCTCTCCGGCGGCAACCAGCAGAAGGTGCTGCTGGCCCGCCTGCTCTGCCTGAACCCGCGGGTGCTGCTGCTCGACGAGCCGACCCGCGGCATCGACGTCGGCGCCAAGGCCGAGGTGCAGGCCCTGATCGCCGAGCTGGCCGAGAAGGGCATGGCCGTGGTGCTCATCTCCAGCGAGCTCGAGGAGGTGGTCGAGGGGTCGGACACCGTGGTGGTGCTGCGCGACGGGGCCCAGCTCGGCCGGCTCGTCGGCGACGACATCACCGAGGACGCCATCATGGATCTGATCGCCGACGCGGCCTCGGAGCAGGTCGAGGCCGAAGAGGCGGTGAGCGAGAAGTGACGGTCCTCGAGAAGGTCAAATTCAATGACCGTACGGCCGTGAGCACGTGGATCCGGGAGCACGGCGTCTATCTCGCCCTGCTGATCCTGGTCGTCTACAACGTGATCGCGACGACCAACTTCGTCACGGTGGACACGCTTCAGCTGCTGTTCTCGCAGCTTCCGCCGGTCATCATCGTCTCGCTCGGCATGGCCATGGTGATCGGCACCGGCGGCGTCGACCTGTCCGTCGGCACGACGATGGCGATCGCCAGCGCGGTTCTGGCCAAGGTGGTCATCGCCCCGAGCCAGGGCGGCTTCGGCGCCCCGATCGCGGTCGCGATCATCGTGGCGGTGCTGGCCGGCGTGATCGTCGGCGTGTTCAACGGCGTGGTCGTCGCGGTCGCCCGGGTGCAGCCGATCGTCGCCACGCTCGGCGTCCTGGTGGCCGGGCGCGGCATCGCGCTGGTCATCACCGGCGGCGCGCTGGTCGAGCTGTTCGTGCCGTTCTTCGCCCAGGTACGGCTCGGGAAGTTCCTGGGTATCCCGTACGTCATGATCGTTGCCGCCCTGCTGGCGGTGATCGTCTCGTTCCTGGTCCGAAGGACCGCCTTCGGCTACCGCCTGCTCGCCATCGGCGGCAACCGGCGCGCGAGCGTGCTGGCCGGCCTGCCGGTCAAGCGCACCCTGATCACCGTCTACGCGCTGTCCGGCATGCTCGCCGCGGTGGCCGGCGTGATCGCGACCGCCCGGCTGCGGGCCAGCGACCCGTCCTACATCGGCCTGCTCTACGAGCTCAGCGCGATCACCGCGGTGGTGGTCGGCGGTACGGCGCTCAACGGCGGCCGGGTGCGGGTGCTCGGCACGGTCACCGGCGCGATCCTCATCCAGCTGCTGGAGACCACGCTCGTCTCGCACAACGCGCCCGACTCGGTCGCCCGCATGGTCGAGGCACTGATCATCATCGCCGCCGTCTACATCCAGCGCCCGACCAGGAGGTCGAAGTGACCACCCAGGTGAAACCGGTCGCGGTCGCCGCGGACCACGGTGGCC
>DASWRZ010000171.1:0-22353 GCA_036402935.1 Actinoplanes sp. | reverse complement strand
GAACCGGTCGGTGATGTAGCGGTCGGACAGCTCCGCCGCGGCGTCCAGCGCCTCGTCGGTGATCCGCACCTGGTGGTGCGCCTCGTAGTTGTCCCGCAGCCCGCGCAGGATCGCCACGGTGTCCTCGACGCTCGGCTCGCCGACCAGGACCGGCTGGAAACGCCGGGCCAGGGCCGCGTCCTTCTCGATGTTCTTGCGGTACTCGTCCAGCGTGGTCGCGCCGACCACCCGCAGCTGCCCGCGGGCCAGGGCGGGCTTCAGCATGTTGGAGGCGTCCATGCCGCCACCCTCGCCGCCGCCACCGCCGGCACCGACCAGCGTGTGGATCTCGTCGAGGAAGACGACCAGGCCGTCGCCGGACTGCTGGATCTCGTCGATGACCTTGCGCAGGCGCTCCTCGAAGTCGCCGCGGTAGCGGGTGCCCGCCACCAGGCCGGCCAGGTCGAGCTGGATGACCCGCTTGCCCTCCAGGGTCAGCGGGACGTCGCCGTCCACGATCCGCTGGGCCAGGCCCTCGACGATCGCGGTCTTGCCGACGCCGGCCTCACCGATCAGGACCGGGTTGTTCTTGGTGCGGCGGGAGAGGATCTCCACCGCCTGCTCGATCTCGTCGGCCCGGCCGATGACCGGGTCGATCTCGCCGCGGCGGGCCAGCTCGGTCAGGTCCACACCGTACTGCTCGAGGGTCGGCGTATTGCCGCCGCCGTGGTTGGGCGCACCGCGCCCGGCGCCCGGCTGGGGCTCCGGCTGCTGCAGGGCCTGCGGGTCGAGCTTGCCGGCGAGCAGCCGTCCGGCCGCCGAGTCGGGGTTGAGACCCAGCGCCATCAGGATGTGCTCCGGCCCGACGTACGAGGCGCCGAGGGCCCGCGAGATCTGCAGGCTGTCCAGCAGCGCGCGCTTGGCGGCCGGGGTCAGCGCGACCTGCTCGGGCATCTCCTCGCGCACTCCGGCCGGGCGGCCGAGTGCGGCCAGCAGCTGGTCGGGGTCAGCGCCGGCGCGGCGCACGGTCTGCTTGAGCTGATCCTGCTGGAGAGCACCCCACAGCAGGTGGTCGGTGTCGAGGTCGGCCACCGTACGGTCCGGGTCGGCCAGCTCGGCGGCCCGCCGGGCGGCCGCGGAAAGCACCTCACGAGCGTCGCCGCTCATGTACTTCGTGATATCGATGCGCGCGGACCGGCGCGGCTCGGCCGCACCGAAGAAGCGCGCAAAGAAGTCGTCCCACTGGCCAGGCCCCCCGGGCCCGATCGGTCCGATGCTCATAAGTCGTCTCTCTCCTGGTACGTGACTCGTGCGTGAACCGGATTCCCGGCCCGCACGTCCCCTAACAGCGCCACTCGAGACTCGTTGATTCCCCGATTTCACAGAAACTTGACACGGGTAGGCTCAACTCCATGACCGTACCGCTGGTGATCGTCGACGGGGCCAACGTCGTGGGTTCCGTGCCCGACGGCTGGTGGCGCGACCGGCCCGCGGCGGCGGCCCGGCTCCGCGACGCACTGGCCGCGGTGCTCACCCAAGGCCTGCCTGACCTGCCCGGACCGGTCGAGGTCACGCTGGTCCTGGAAGGACAGGCCAAGGACGTTCCGCAAGCTGACAACGGGGTGCGCATCGAACGCGCCGCCGGGTCCGGCGACGACGCCATCTTCGATCTCGTACGCGGCGGCGCCGCCGGCAGACGCACGATCGTCGTCACCGCCGATCGTGGTTTGCGTCAACGTGTGCTCGCGCTCGGAGCCGAGGTGCGTGGGCCGTCCAGCGTCCCCCGCCGATAGGGCCGGTTCGGCTACGCTGACCGCGTGATCCCGCCCGCCGTCTTCGCCGCGTGGATCACTCCTGCGCTTCCGCTCTACGGCAACGACCACGAGCGGTCCGACTTCGCTCCCTGATCAGCGGCCGTTTCTCCGGTCCCCTGGTCACCGCTGTCGCTGGTGATCCCTGTCGCTGGTCACCGCTGCAGCTGGTCACCGCTGTCGCCGGTCACCGCTGTCGCCGGTCACCGCTGTCGCTTGGGAGCTATCGATCATGTCCATTTCCGCTGCGCCGGTCGGCGCGCGGGCGGTGCTGCGCGCGCCGCACGTGCGTACGGTCCTGCTGGCCACTCAAGTCGGGCGCATCCCGCAGGCCTCGGCACCGCTGGCCCTGCTGCTGTTCGGCCGTCAGACCCTCAGTCTCGCCACGGCCGGGTTGCTGGTCGCCGGCTACACCGCCGGGATGGCGGCCGGCACGCCGCTGCTCGCCCGGGCCGTCGACCGGCGCAGCCAGCCGCCGGTCGTCCTGTTCGCCTCGCTGCTCTCGGCGGCCGGGTTCCTGCTGGTCGCGGCCGGAGCCGGGGGCACGGGCGTACTGCTGGCCGGCGCCGTCGTCGCCGGCCTGGGCACCCCTCCCCTGGAAGCCTGCCTGCGCGCCCTCTGGCCGGCGATGGTCCCGCCGGAGGCGGTGACCGCGGCGTACGCCCTGGACATCGCCGCCCAAGAGCTGATCTTCGTGGTCGGGCCGCTGGTGACGCTGGCCGCGGTCGCGCTGGGCGGACCGGCCGCCGGACTGATCGCGGCGGCGGTGCTGCAGCTGGCCGGGTCGGCCGTCTACGCCCGCACGCCCGCCGTCCGCCGGTGGCGCGGGGAGGCGGCGGTGCGGCACTGGTCGGGCCCGCTGCGGGTGCCGCGATTCGTGCTGCTCATCGGCGGCATCGCCGGCGTGGGAGCGGCGGTCGGGAGTCTTCCGGTGGCGCTGACCGGCTACGCCGAGGCGGCCTCGAACCGGTCGCTCGCCGGGTGGCTGCTGGCGTGCCAGGCGGTCGGCGCGTTGATCGGTGGCCTTCTGTACACGCGCGCGCGGCCGGCCGGGCGACGCCGGTTGCCGCTGCTCACGGTCGCCTTCGCGGTCGGCTACCTGCCGCTGCTGCTGATGCCGGGTGCGGTCGCGATGGCGCCGCTGACCGCGTTGTGCGGGCTGGCGCTGCCGCCGCTGCTGACCGTGGTGTTCCTGACCGCCGACGCGGTGGCGCCGGCCGGGACCGTGGTGGAGGCGTTCGCCTGGATCGCGACCGCCTTCGCGATCGGGAGCGCGGCCGGGTCGGCGCTGACCGGCCCGCTGGTCGACAGCGGGCCCCGGCTCGGGTTCGCCTTCGCGCCGGTGGCGGGGCTGCTCGCGGTCCTGTTGACGGCTCGGGCGGGGCGGGGCACTCCGGACGGGATCGGCGGCGGACAATGACGGTCGAGCACCTGGTGTGAGGCTGGAACGGGACGCTGCCCGGCGACGGGGCGGCGCCGATCGAGTCGACGATCGACGGCGATCTCCCGGTTGGTGCGGCCGCGGGCCAGACAGCGGGCGACCTCCTGTTCCCGGTCGGACAGAGGTGTGTGCGGCGGCGGGCCGTTGCGGACGCGCTCGGCCATGCCGATCAGGCCGTAGCCGCCGTCCTTCGGCCCCTGCGCCGGGCCGTCGTCGGTGACTTTGACGGTCACCTCGTCGGTGTTCTCGCGGATCGCGATGTCGACCGTCCGTGCCCGCGGGGCGTGGCGCACCACGTTGGTCAGCGCCTCCTGGACGATGCGGTAGACGGTGCTTCTGGCCGCCCCCTCGCCGGCACAGGGCCCAGCGAGGCACGCACGGCGGGGGCGCCCGGTCGAGGGCGAAGTTGCGGATCAGCTCGGTCAGCGACGGTGGGCCGGGCCGGGTCGGGGCGGCCTCGTCGGTGAAACCGCGGAGCAGGCCGACGACACGGCGCACCGCATTGAGGGCGTCGGCGCTCGTCGCGGCGTACCTCGTCGAGCGCGGACCGCCGCTGCGCATCGCGCAGCCGCAGCCCGAGACCCGCGGCCACCGCGGTGAGCCAGCCGAGGGCCTTCCTGCGACAGATGCCGGGGCGGGGCGCGGACAGCCGGCTCCGACCATCGAAGGACTGAAGATCCCCGGAGTGTGGGTGACCGCGAGCAGCGACCTGTGCACGGCAAATGATCGAGAAGTCGCCCGGGAGAAGTTCACCGCGTGCGTGAACGGGTCCGGCTCGATGCCGGATCGCCTCGGCCGGCCGGACGTGCCCGTCGATATCGCCTATCGGGTATTTCAGTGGCCGGAGCCGGCGACCGGTCTCGCGCCGGCCGCCCTGCTCGCGCTGATTGCCGGATTTCGTGTCACCCCGGTGACCGGCTGAGCGTCGGATCAACGACTCCGGCGGCTCTCCAGGGGTCGCCGGAGAGGATTCTTTACCGATGGAGGGGTGTCCCGGGCAAGCCGATCATGATAGGGCAGTGGTCGTCTCGCAAATGGGGCGCGGGGGGACGGCAGTGTCCGAAGGGGGCAGTAGTCTGGGGTCAACGGCACGAGCACAGCGTGCCGGGCCAGGTTCCATACAGCGGGAGGCAGCACGGGTGGCCAGCGTCGCCGAGGTCAGAGCGGCCGTGGATGCCGCGCTCGCCCAGGTCACAGAGGGTCAGGCCGCGATTCAGGCGGCGCGGGAAAAGCTCGGTGAGGCCCAGCAGAGTCTCGCCGCCGCGCTCGACGGCAGCGCCAACGACGCGGTCGGTGCCGCGCACGCCTCGCTGTCGCAGGCCGACCAGTCGCTCGAGGACTGCCTCGGCGCCACGCTGCTCGCGGTCGAGCAGGCCCAGACCTACACGGCGACCCTCTGACGCGATGTCGCTGATCCAGGAACTCGGCGCCCAGCTTCGCGCGACCTCCGACGAACTGCCCACCGGTCTGGTCACGGCCGCGATGGAGAAGCTGCGCAGCGCCACCGAGATCCTCATGTGGGTGCGCGAGACCTCGATCGATCCGATCGGCGTGCCCCAGCTGGGCAACGCGACCGAGCACGCCGAGCGGGCGGCCGCCGCGCTGCGCATCGCCCAGGACGCGATCGCGACCTACCTGACCGCGGTCGGGCTCACCGGCGACGCGGGCTCGCCGCCGTCCGGGGACTGGCGGGCCGCTCTCGACAAACCCTCCGGGGCGGCTCCTCCGGAGGAGGCACCACCGCCGGAGCGGCTCGGGCCGTGGTGGCAGCAGCGGGTCACCGAGCTGACCGGTGAGCCGGCGCCGGCCGAGACCGACGACAAGAAGACCGATACCGCGGAACTCCTGCGCAACGTGGCGAGCGGGGTGCGGGCGGGCGATCGGGCCCGGGTCGGCCGCGATCTGCACTCGGTCAATGCCTCGACCGGGCTGGCGCTCTCCGCGGTGACTCCGCCGGTGCTGCACCGGTTGGCGGGCGACCTGCTCGGCCACGAACCGCGACCGGACGATGTACCCCGGCTGCGTACCGCCGCCGAGGGCCGGGTGCGTTCCATGCTTCCGGGCACCTCACCGGCCGTTCTGGAAACCCTGATCGACCGGATCTGCCGGGTGCCGGTGACCTCCGGTGCCCGCCCGGCCGGGCACCCCGCGGACAACGCCGTCACCGCGAGCGTGCTCACCGGAGTCCTGCTGGCCCGGCTGGGACGCGACGCGTCGGCCCTCGACCCGAGTGCGCCCGAACCGTTACGCCGCCCCGCCGAGCCGACTGAACAGCGATGAACCCTCCTACTAGGACAATCCAGCGCTATGGCTGACTCCACCAACCAGCAGGTGCTGGACGTCCGAGCCGGTCTGTCGCACGCGCTCGGCGCGGCGACCACCTCCCTGCGCGATGCGCAGGAAGACCGCGAGAAGGCGGTCGCCCGCCTGCGACGGGTCATCTCCGCCGCCACGGCCCGCCGCGACAAGGTCGCGACGGCCCGCGACGAGCGGCTCCGCGAGATCGACGAACGCCACCGGACCGACCTGGCGGCCTACGCGGAAGCGGCCGCCAACGCCGCCAACCGGGCCGCGCCCGGCGCCGCCGGCGACCAGTGGACCGACTGGCAGCCGACACCGCTCGACGTCGCGGCCGAACTGCGGGTCGGGCGCCTCCTGCTGCCGCACCCGGAGCCGGTGCCGGCCCTGGTGCCGCTGCTCGACCGCGGTCACGTCGTGGTGCGCGGCGACCGGCGGGCCGGTGACGACGTGGTGGCCGGGTTGCTGCTGCGGGCCCTCGGCACCGCCCCGCCCGGCCGGGTGCAGCTGATCGGCTGGGATCCCGAGAATCTCGGTGGCGGTCTCGCGGGCTTCGCCCCGCTCGCGCCGGCCGGCGTGCTCACCTTCACCCCACCCGGTGGGCTGGGCTCACTGCTCGACTCACTCACCGATCACGTACGCCGTATCAACGAGTCGGTCCTGGCCGGCGAATACCACTCGCTGCGCGAACTGGCGGTGGCCACCCACCGGCGGCCCGAGCCGTGGCGGGTCGCCGTGCTGCTCGGCGCCGGCGAGCTCAGCCGGCACGAACAGGCCCAACTGCAGCGGCTGCTGCGCACGGGCGCGGCCTGCGGCGTACACCTGGTCATCCGGGGCCTGCCGGTCGAAGCCGGCGACACCATCGAGTTCATAACCGCCGCCGACGGCGATCACGCCCGGTTGAGCAGTGCGGGCTCCCTGCCCGTACGCCTGGACGGCGGCCCGCCGCAGGCGGTCCTGACCGCAACGTGCCGCCGGATCGCCGAAGCCGTCGCCGCCGGGCCGGCCCCGGTGGCCCTCGACAGCCTGCTGCCCCCGGTGGAATGGCAGGAGAGCTCGGCGACCGGCCTGACCGCCCCGCTCGGCGACAGCCCGCAGGGGCAGCCGGTTGCGGTGACGCTGGCCGACTACCCGCCGCACGCGCTGATCGCCGGGCCGTCCGGCACCGGCAAGACCAACCTGATCTATGCCTGGATGGGAGCGCTGGCCGCCCGCTACTCCCCCGCCGAGCTGGCCTTCTATCTGCTCGACTTCAAGGAGGGCGTCTCGTTCGCCCGGTTCGCGCCCGGGCGGCGCGACCCGAGCTGGCTGCCCCACGTGCGCCTGGTCGGCCTCAACGTCAACACCGACCGGGAGTTCGGGCTCGCCCTGCTCCGCTTCCTCGGCGACGAGCTGCGGCGGCGGGCCGACGCGGCCAAGCGCCACGAGGTGACCAACCTGGCCGAGCTGCGGGCCGAAGACCCGCAGGGCCACTGGCCGCGGATCGTGGCCGTGGTCGACGAGTTCCAGGTGCTGCTCTCGGGCCGCGACTCGGTCGCCACCGAGGCGGTCGACCTCCTCGAAGACCTGGCCCGGCGCGGCCGCTCGCAGGGCATTCACATGATCCTGGCCAGCCAGGACGTCTCCGGCATCGAGGCGCTGTGGGGCCGTCCCGCGCTGGTCGCCCAGTTCTCGCTGCGGATCGCCCTGCCCCGGGCCCGGCGCGTCCTCGCCGAGACCAACACGGCGGCCGAGTCGCTGCCCCGCTACCACGCGGTGGTCAACGCCGACTCGGGCGCGACCGAGGCGAACCAGATCGTCCGGGTGCCGGCGGCCGGCGACCGCGACCGGTGGAACGCGCTGCAGCACCGGCTGTGGCGCCGACGGCCGGCCGAGCTGAGCCCGCCCCGCCTGTTCGACGGCGACGCGGTGCCCCGGCTCACCGACAGCCCCGACTACCTCTCGCTGGCGCCGGGCGACTCGGTGCAGGCACCGGTGGTGCTGCTCGGCGAGACGATCGACGTGGCGGCCCGCTCGGCGCGTACGGTGCTGCGCCGGGCCCCCGGCCGCAACCTGGCGATCCTCGGCACCCGGATGGACGAGGCGACCGCGATCCTGGCGACCGCCGGGCGCTCGCTGAGCGCACAGTTCGCTCCCGAGATGGCCCGGTTCTCCATCGTCTGCCTGGACCACGACGCCCGAGTCTTCGCCGAGGGCCTCCGGGCCGAATTGTCGGATTCCGGCTACTACGACCTCGACAACGTGGACTGGTTGCTCGAAGACCTGGCGGCCGAGGCGTCGTCGTCGTGGCCGGCCGACCGTCCACACTTCGTCCTGGTCTACGCGGCCGACGCGCTGCCGATGAACCGCAACGCCGAACTGCGCACGGTGCTGCGGCAGGGCCCGGAGCGCCGCATCCACGTGATCGGCTGGTGGCGGGGGGCGGCCCTGCTGCGCGAGGCGCTGGGCGGAGGGGGCTCCCGCACCGACCCGATCGGCGCGTGGGTCGCCCTCGACGTGCACGGCAGCGAACTGGCGCCGTTCTATCCGGGCACGGGCGCCCCCGCCTGGTACCCGCGGCCCTGGCGGGCGCTGCACTTCGACCGTTCGGTCCACCGCGGAGCCGAAGTGATCATCCCGTACGGTGCCTCATGAGCGAGATCCAGCCGGCCGACTTCGACACCGCCGACTACCGCAGCGTCCTGCGCCGCCTGACCAGCCTCGACGACGAGGCGGCCGGGCTGCGGGCCGAGGCCGAACGCTGGCACGACGACCGCATCGCGGCCGCCGACCAGGCGGTGACCGAGGCCCGCTCGTCACTCGCCGAGGCCGAGGCGGCAGTGGTCGAGGCCCAGCGCGACCTCGAGGCGGTCGATGCCAAGGCCAACAACCTGTGGCTCGACTTCGTGCACAAGGTAGGGCCGCCGGCCGAACGCTACGGCCGCACACTGCCGCCGGCCACCGTGCCCCGGCAACGCGGCGAACGCGACGCCACGGACTACCTCGACGAGGTCGCCGCCCGGCTGTCCTACGTAGCGCCGGCCCGGCCCCTGAACACCGGCGTGAAGTTCCTCTTCGGCGTCTTCGGCTTCCTCAGCGGCGTGGTCGGCGTCCTCGCCTACCAACTGCTACGCCAAAAGACCGGCGCCGCCTCCGCCGGCACCTGGCGCGACGCGCTGCCGGTGATCGCCCTGGTGGTCCTGCTGGCCTGCCCGGTCCTGGCGGTGGTGGCGGCCAAGAAGGTGGCGGACCGCCGAGGCGTCGGCCTGACCGCCGGCGCCTTCGGCATAGTCCTGCTGACCGGCCTCGTCACGGCCGCACTGTTCCTGGCCGCCCTCCGCGCCTGACCAACGCTCAGGAAAAAGGTCGGCCAGCTCCCGTATCAGCGCGGCCGCCGTCCGGAAGTAGCGGGCGTGCGACCGCCGGATCGCCTCAGCCGAGTCGGCCTCGAGAACCACGACCTCGATGTCCTTGTTGCCCATGTGCTCGCGTTCAGGCCGGAAGCGTTTTGAGGGCAGCTCCGTTGTCGGAGAACTCCCGCTCCTCCAGTAGCTCTCCGCGCGCCCGGTCGTAGACCAACAGATAACTGTTCATAGGACCTGCCCCTCCTTCTCGATCTCCTTGGCCACCCCGGAGAGGAACTGGCGCGGCGCGCCTTACGCTCGCCCTGACGAATGGCCGTCCGTGATCTCGTCCTCGCCGCGGAGGACGCGCCTGAGCGTTCCCGATGCAGCCAAGCGCGGGCATCCCGGACCTCTTCCGAGCTTTCTGGCACTAGACGCACGTATACTAGGCAATAGTCACCCCCGCGGGATTGCGGGGCTGACTATCGTCGGGCTGTGGCAATCGACGACCTTCCACTGCCGGTGGTGAACTTCCTCAATGTGATCGGCGTGCCGTGGCCGTACCTCGATGAGGACGAGGTCGCGCAGTTCGCTACCTTCGTCCGGCAGTTCGCCACCGCGGTGCGCACGACACACGACGACGCCACCCGCACGGTGTCGGACATCGCCGGGGCCTACAAGGGGTCGGCGACCGACGCGATGTCGTCGGGATGGGCGAAGTTATCGGCCAAGCACGTCGACGAGTTGGTGGGCGGCTGCCACGTTCTGGCCGACGCGCTCGACGTCGCGGCCGGATACATCGTCGCGCAGAAGGCCGAGGCCGTCGCCGTGCTGGTCGGCATGGCGGCCGCATTCGTCGCCGACCAAGCGGCGGCGGTCGCCACCGCGGGGCTGGCCGAGGCCGCCGTTCCGCTGATCGTCGAGGGCGCCGAACGCCTGGTGAAGTCGCTGGTCATCGACCTCGAGCAGTACCTGATCGGCGAGGTCATCGAGGCGGCCGCGAAGCCGCTGTTCGCGAAGGTCGAGGCAGCGTTCAGTGGACTCGACTGGTCGCAGTCGGGCGCCCAGGTTGACCCGGCCGAGGGATTCTCGCTCGACGCCGAGACCGCGCTCGCGCACATCGCCACGCTGCAGACCCACGCCGCGACGTTGCGCGGCCACGGCGAACAATACAGTTCGTCCATCGCCGGGCTGGGTTTCTGAAACCATGGCCGAAGGGGAACTCAGCGCGGTCTTCCGGGCGCTCGCCAAGGACGCTGAGGCCGCGGTGAAGCGCATCTCTGACAAGATCGCCGGCCTCGCCGAAAACGGCGCCGCGCGGGCCAGGGCGAGCATCGAGGACGCCGCCAAAACAGACCACGCGGCGGCCGACCGGATCCTCCTGGCCGGCCGCAGACCGGGTGATGGCGGCAGCGACCTCGACCGGCTCAAGTCCGCGCTCGACGAGCAGACCCGCGGGAAATACTCGGACGCCGAGCTGAACGACATCCTGGCCCACGGCAAGAGCCTCGGGCTCACGCCGGAGGAGGCGGCCGATTTTGCCAAGGCGGGCGCGATCCCGAAGAAGGTGTCGGCGAAATATCCAGGGGGCCACGACCGGATTCCGCCCGAGGACCTCAAACAGCAGATGGCCAACTGGGCCAACGAGGTCAAGCCTCGCGGCTATCCCTACCTGTTCGAGAGTCAGGAGCAGTTCCAGCAGGTCATCGGGAAGCTGAACGAGCTCGGCGAACAGTTCGGCCTTCCCAAAGGACAAATGATCGTGCAGGGCTCGTCGCTGCGCACGCCGGGTGCGAAGGATATCGACGTCGCGTTGATCGTGCCGGACAAGGAGTTCGACGTCTACGCGGCCAAGTGCGCCGACGGCATCACCGCCCGGGCCCGGCCGCGCAACCAGGCCGGGCTGCTGAGCGACCTGCAGGCCCACGTCGACAAGGGCTTCATCCCGCAGTTCATGTTCGATCGGGCGGAGGGCGCCTCGCAGACGTTCTCCCAGTTGTCCCGCCAGGCGATCGCCGGACACGGCGTGTCCGAGCTGGACTTCTCGGTGATGAAACAATCCAGCGTCATGGCCCTCTACCCGCACCTCGACGTCACCCGGAGCGCCCCGTGACCAGCTTTCGCTTCTATCGGGAGTGGATTCCCACGCCGGAATTCGAGGTTCCGGAGCAGGTGGCGATCGGCCTGGCGGCCTCCGCCCGCGGGGTTTTCGCCGTCGACGGGAGATTGCTTACGCTTGAGATGTACGCCCGGGGCAAGCTGACCCGGGTCGAATACCGCGGTCCGGTCGAGGCTGCGCCCGGCGTGCCGTACGACGTACGTCTCCCGGCCGGCACCCTCGGCGACCTGCACTGGTCGGCTCTGCGCAACCACGACGCGCAGGGTGTTCTGACCGGGATCACCGTGCAGCTGCTCGACCGCACCGAGCGGTCCCTACTGGAGGTCACCTACGACGCCGAAGGCGTGCGCGAGGGCGTCAGCAAGTTCGCGTACGACGGGGAGGGCGAGATGCGTTTCCTGCTCGACTACGACGCGGGAGGCCGGCTTGTCGACATCTACGACCGGGCCGAGGCGAAGAACCCCGCCTTCGAGACCGTGCTGGCTCAACTGCCTGACCGCGGCTTCTACGCCGACGGGCGCGGCCTACCGGCCGACGTTACGCCGGGGCCGGGTGACGACCCCGACGAGATCGCCCGGCGGGCCCTAGCCGGGAACAACCAGGCCCTCTCGTAGGAGGCGGCGGGCGAGGACGAGGCGGTCGCCGTCGTCGTCCAGCGGGAGGTCGCCGACGCGCTGGGGGTCGCCCGTGAGGGCGATGCGGACCGCCGGCTCGCAGTAGGCCGGGAAGCGCAGCGTGCGGCCGACCAGGCAGAGGACGACGTCGTCGGTGCCGTCGTCGACCAGGCGCCAGCGCAGGCCGTCGCGGACCACGATCTCGCTGTCGGGGGTCAGGCGCTCGGCGAAGTCGAGCTGGGCCAGCGGGGCGATCGGCTCGGGGCGGGTGGCCGGCCAGACGCGGTCGCGCAGGCGGGCCGCCACATCGGCCGGGTCGGTGGTGGTCAGCCAGTCGCGCAGGGTTTCGACGGTCTCGGTCAGCTCCGGTTCGAGGGCGTCGGGGTCGGCCGGGTCCAGGCCGTACGGGAGGGTGGCGCGCAGGCGCGTCTCCCGGGCGGCCATGGTGAGAAGTTCTTCGACCAGGGCGTACCGGGTCAGCGAGCGGATCCCGATGGTCAGGTGGAGCGAGCGGCTGCCCTGCGCCTCGGCCGAGTGGAGCCAGCCGCGCGGCAGGTAGAGGGCGTCGCCGGGGGCCAGGATGACGTCGACGGCGGGTTCGCCCTCGGCGGTCGCGGCCACCTCGTCGGCCCGGCCGCCCCACGCCTGCTGCTCGATCGGGTCGGGCAGGACCGGCTCGTGGATGCGCCAGTGCTTGGTGCCCTCCACCTGCAGCACGAACACGTCGTGGGTGTCGTAGTGGGTGCTGAAGCCGCGGCTGCCGGGCGGGGTCAAATAGGCGTTGACCTGCAGCGGGCGGCGCAGCTCCGCGCCGAGTCGGCGGGCGTAGTCGATCAGCGGCGGCCAGAGGCGGTGCAGTCCCTGCAGGACCAGGGTGGCGCCGTCGGCGTACAGGCGCAGGATCTTGTCGTCGACGACCTGGTCGCCGATCTCGGCGCCGGCCCCGCCGGAGCCGGTGAACTGTGCCGCCGGGAGCACCTTGCCCTGCTGGGCGACCCGCAGGAACGGGGTGCGCAGGCCGCGACGGCTGAGGAGCTCGTCGACCGCGGCCGGCGAGAGCAGATCGGTGAAGCCGGAGGCGCCCGGTACGGAGGTGCCCGGTCCGGAGGTGACCGGTGCGGAGGTGACCGGTGCGGAGGTGACCGGTCCGGAGGTGCCCGGTCCGGACCGGGCCAGTTCGGCGGCGCGGGAGACCAGCGGCGCCCGCCCCCAGTAGGAGGCGCTGAACTTCGCCGCCTCGGCGGCCACCACGCGGCAGAGCGCCGGGCGGGTGCCCGGCGCGTCGATCGTCATCCCGCGGTCCTAGACAGCGCTGCCGTCGGCGCCGCCGTCGCGCGCGTTCGGGTTGGCGCCGCCGTCGGCCGGGCCCTCGCCCGCGGAGCCGTCCGCGCCGCCGTCGTGGCCGCCCGGGTTCGCGCCGCCGTCGGCGAGGCCTTCGCCGCCGGCCGAACCGTCCGCGCCGCCGTCGCGCCCGCCCGGGTTGGCCCCACCGTCCGCCGGGCCCGCGCCGCCGGCCGAGCCGTCCGCGCCGCCGTCGTGCCTGCCCGGGTTCGCGCCGCCGTCGGCCGGTCCTTCGCCACCCGGTCCCGCCGAGCCGGCGGTGATGTCGTCGTCGTTCAGTGCCATCGGACGCTCCTTCTAGCGAACAGCCAACAGTGAGGCCACGGTCGTACCCCGAGCCGATCACGTCTAACCTTCCCGCGCGGCGGGTATCCGCCTGCTTGTGCTGAGCATCGGGACGTCGGGCTGGCAGTACCGGGACTGGCGGGGCCGCTTCTATCCGGAGGGGCTGCCCCAGCGGCTCTGGCTGGAGCATTACGCCGGGCACTTCTCCGTGGTCGAGATCAACAACGCGTTCTACCGGCTGCCCGAGCGGTCGACATTCGAGAAGTGGCGGGAGCGGACGCCGGACGGGTTCCGGTTCGCGGTGAAGATGAGCCGCTATCTGACCCACGTGAAGCGGTTGCGGGAGCCGGCCGAGCCGGTCGCGCGCTTCCTGGACCGGGCGGCCGGCCTCGGCGACAAGCTGGGGCCGGTGTTGCTGCAACTGCCGCCGACGTTGAAGGTCGACCTGGATCTGCTCGACGAGACCCTCGCGCAGTTCCCGGCCGGGATGAAGGTCGTCGTCGAGCCGCGGCACCGGACGTGGTTCACCGACGAGTGCCGGGCGCTCCTCGAGAAACGGAAGGCGGCACTCTGCTGGGCCGACCGCCTCGGCCGGCCGGTCGCGCCGCTCTGGGTCACCACGGACTTCGCGTACCTGCGTATGCACGAGGGTCGCGCTTCTCCGAAACCTCGCTACGGGAAAAGTGCCTTGAAGACCTGGGCGGGCCGGCTGCACGGCGTACGGGAAGGTTTTGCCTTTTTCAACAACGATCCGGGC
The DNA here is from genome assembly GCA_036402935.1 of Actinoplanes sp. Lineage (GTDB taxonomy): Bacteria > Actinomycetota > Actinomycetes > Mycobacteriales > Micromonosporaceae > Actinoplanes. The sequence continues at coordinate 8,385 of DASWRZ010000171.1, read as the reverse complement.
GGCGCGGCAGTGACCGACGCCGACGCGATGATCGCGCTCCTTGACCGTTAGTTGCGCACAGATAGTCTCCGCGCACACTAAAGACGGGACCGCGCACCGGCTGATCCCGTCGGAGGGCGGCACGCGGATCGTCTATCGCACCGAGATCACCGGCAACGTGCCCGACGGCCTGGGCCCGGCGATCACCGCCGACTTCCCGGACGTGCTGGCCAAGCTGGCCGCGTTCGCGTGATCAACGATCCCGAGAACAGTCCCGGTTTCCTGCTCTGGCACGTGACCCTGCGCTGGCAGCGGGCCGTGGCGGCGGCGCTCGGGCCGCTCGATCTGACCCACGTTCAGTTCGTGCTGCTGGCCTGTACGTGGTGGCTCAACACGCACGGCGAGACCGATCCGAACCAGCTCGCGGTCGCCCGGCAAGCCGGCACCGACGTCAAGATGACCTCGCAGGTGCTGGCGCGGCTCGAGGCGCGCGGTCTGGTCGTCCGGACCGTCGACCCTCGCGACACCCGGGCCAAACTGCTGCGGGTCACGCCGGTCGGCGCCGTACTCGCGCAGAAGGCGATCGGGGTAGTCGATGCGGTCGACTCCTCGTTCTTCGAGGCCGTGGCGGATCGGCCGGCGCTGACCGCGATGCTGACCGAGCTACGCCTACGCTGAGCGGCGTGCGGAACATCGAGTTGAACGGTCGCGTGCCGTCGGACATCGCCGACATCCAGCGGCTGGCCACGTGGAACTACGGGCATTTCACCTCGATGCAGGTACGCGATTTCGCCGTGCGCGGGCTCGCGCTGCATCTGGCGCGACTCTCGGACGCCAACGAGGAGTTCTTCGACTATCGGATGGGCATCGACGACGAGCAGCGGCTGCTCGGCCTGATCCGGCACGCGATGGGCGACTCGCCGGACGCGGGCGTGCGGGTCGGTTTCCTCCCGCCGGCCGCGGCCGGCGGGCCGCCCGACATTTTGATCTCGGTGAGCGATCCGGTCGCGGACGCCGCCGGCCCGCCGCTTCGCGTCCGGACCGACGGCTATCGGCGGGACTGGCCGTCGCACAAGCACGCGGCCACGATGGGTTTGACGTACGCCGTAAAACGCGCCCGGCTGGCCGGTTACGACGACGCCCTGTTCGTCGGGCCGGACAACCTGGTGAGCGAGGGTACGACCTGGAACGTCGCGTTCTTCGACGGCGACCGGATCATCTGGCCGCGGGCGCCGATGCTCAAGGGCGTCACGATGGTGCTGCTGCAGCTGGCACTGAGCATGAACGGGACCCCGTGGAGTCTGCGCCCGGTCGATGCGGTGGAGTTGCCGCTGCTGGCCGGCGCGGCGGCGGTGAACTCGATCTGCCCCGCGCGGCCGATCGGCAGCATCGACGGAGTACCGTTCCCGGCCGACGACAAGCTGGTAGGCCTTCTGCGCGAGGCCTGGGAGTCAGTCCCCTTCGACGCCCTCTAGCAGCTCGATGAGCTGGGTGGCGTTCTTCTGGGCGTAGTCGCCGTAACAGTTGTTCATGAGCACCTGAGTTTTGTCCGTTTTATTAGACAAATCAAGCAGCTTCGGTGCCCACTCCTTCAGCTCGCGCACAGAGTACTCGTAGCCGAACTTCTCGTGGATGTCCTTGCTGGTCCACTTCTTGCTGTGCCCGTGGAAGCGCACCACCGCCAGGTCGGCCGTCGCCTCCAGCACCGGCGGGATCGACGACTTGTAGCCCTGCGGCATGTCCACGCAGACGAAGGCCAGCTTGTGCCGGCGCAGGAAGTCGAGCGTCTCCTCCTGGTTGTCGCCGTCGAACCAGGTCGCGTTGCGGAACTCGAACACCGGCGTCAGCGGCTTGCAGCGGGCCGCGACCTCGAGCAGATAGTCCTTGTTGGAGCGGCGGATGCCGAACCACGGCGGGAACTGGAACAGCAACGCCCCCAGCTTGCCTTTCTCGGCCAGGGGATCCAGGGCGCTCAAGAAGCGGGACCAGATCTCCTCGTACGCCTGCTTGCCCAGGTCGTCGGGGTAGACGTTCTTCTTCTCGGTCTCCGGCCGCAGGTCCTTGTAGATCGCCGAGACCTTGGTCGGGTGTCCGGTCAGCAGACTGAACGCCTTGATGTTGAAGGTGAAGTGCTCGGGGGTGCGCTGGGCCCAGAGCCGGGTGGTCTGCTCGTTGGGCGGGCCGTAGTAGGTCGAGTCGACCTCGACGATCGGGAAGCGCTCGGCGTAGTAGGCCAGGCGCTTCTCGGCGGTGTCCGCGGACTTCGGGTACCACCCCGACTCGAGCAGCGTCTTGTCGGTCCAGGACGCCGTGCCCACCTCGATGTCACCCATGGTTCCTGATTCTTGCTCGGCTACGCGGAACCCGCCGCCTTCGCCCGGGCGGCGGGCTCCACGATCGCTTCGTCAGCCGGCGCGGCGCTCGCGCACCTGCTTGCAGTTGACGCACGTGGTGGCGGACGGGAAGACCTCCAGCCGTTCCACCGGGATCGGGTTGTGGCAGCCCTCGCAGTTGCCGTAGCTGCCGTCGTCGAGCCGCTGCATGGCCAGCTCGGCCTGGGTCCGCCGGTCGAGCAGCGTGCGCAGCAGCGAGGTCGCCGCGTCGCGCTCGGCGGTCTTGGACCCGCTGTCGGCCTGGTCGTCGCCCGCCGCGTCGCCGATCTCGGCCAGCCGCAGCTTGTGGTTCTCGGCCGCGGCGTCCTCGTACTCCGCGCTGAGATCGTCGAACCGTCCCCGCAGGATCGTCCGGATCTGCTCGATCTCCTCCGGCGTACGCCCCTTGGCCGCGGCGCCCTTACCCGTGATAACAGCTCCGTTGACGAGCATGCTCCCTGCCCTTCCTCTGCCCCTGCGGGTGGGCCCCGTCGCCGGTCCTCGCGCCGTTTCCATCCACTGTCGGAGTCGGCCTGGTACCCACCGCCGAAGATCCCAAACGGGGTCTCCGCTGAAAAAGTAACCGGAGCATAACTGTCAGTGGTGGCTTCCGCTACGGACTCGCTTCACTGACGTTCAAGGACGAGGGCCGGACGCCGTGGATCGTCGAGCCGGACGACCATGTCGGCGAACGAGGCCGGGTCCACCTCCTCGGCGTAGCGGGCGTAGGCCGGCAGGGTCCAGGCGTCCTCGGCAGCGGTGCGGCGGGCCAGGGCAGCCGGCGAGAGCTCCAGATGGACCGCCACGTCGAAGGCCAGACCCCCGCCGAGCAGCAGCGGACCGCTCACCAGCAGCACCGCACCGGGCGGCAGATCCTGGTACGGCTCGCGGGTCGCGCGGTCGGTCCCGGCGTTCCAGAGCCGGGTCAGTACGCGCCCGGAGCCGGCCGGGCCGGCCGGGTCGAGCACCTCGCGGGCCAGGCCGGCCTCGTCGAACCAGCCGGCGTAGAAGCTGTCCGGATTGCGGCGGCCGAACTCGAGGCGCAGTGATGCGGGTCGCAGGAAATCCGCCGTACTGATCCGTATCGCGGGACGGCCGCCCGCCCGGAGCGGGTCCACCAGGGCATCGGCGAGGCGCTCGGGGGCGGCCGCGGGTGGGCCGTCGATGCCCACCCGGAGGTAACTGTCGGGTTCCCGACTCAGCAGGAGATCGGCAAGTTCCTTGACCAGGATTTCGAACGAAACGGGACGCACGCGCACCCCGCGAAGGTTAACGTCGTCCGGTCACTTCCGCTCTCGCTGCTCGGGCTTGCGCTACTCGTGCGGCAGGACGGCCACCCGCGCCTCGTCGGAGAGGCGGTAGCCGACGCCGTAGACCGTGGTGATCACCGGGAGGCTGCCGCCGAGCTTGAGGCGGAGGCGCCGGACGTGCACGTCGACCGTGCGCTCGCCGGTGTGCTCGTAGCCCCAGACGCCGGACAGCAGCTGGCCGCGGGTGAAGACCCGGCGGGGCCGCTCGGCCAGGAACAGCAGGAGATCGAACTCGAGCCGGGTCAGCGGCAGCAGCTCGCCGTCGAACATCACCTGACGCGACGCGGTGAGGATGCGCACCTCGGGCCCGGACGGCAGCGGCGGCTCCTCGCGCACCGGGACGGCCGACTCGACCGTGACGGTGCCGTGGCTGAGCTCGACCAGCTCGCGGACCGCCTCGATCAACTTGTGGGCTTGCGGAAGCAGCGCCTCGCCGGCCAACGGAATGGCGACCGTGACCGTCAGGGCGGGCTCGCTGGGACGCCGCGGCGCCGCGCCCCGGCCGGGACCGGTGACATGACGATTGATGCGTGGCGAAAGTGCACTGACCGGCATTTAGTTGAGCCCCCTGAAAATACATGTCGGCAACCGAATACGACCGATCACCCTCCGTAAATCCGCGAACGATAATTCCGGCCGCGCGGTTGCCCGGTCAAGGCAGCAACCACAGTGTGGGAAATTCGTTCCACAACAAGCTTGCCGCGCCGAAATGCGTTCCCGGTAACGGATTCTGTCAGATTGATTAAACATGGCCCAACGAGGGCCGTACGCTGCCCTTTCGTGCCGCAGGTCACACCATTTCGCGACCTTCGATGCGAGGTCCGCCACAAATGCGGGTCGATGCATTCTGCGTTTTGTTCTCGGCCGGAAATGAAACAGCGGCGTTCCGGACCGGAACGCCGCTGTCCTTGGATCGTCAGAGCTTACTCACCGCTGGAACTGAGCCGGCGGCCCACCGACGCGATCAGGCGGTCGAGCTCCGAGCCGAACGGGTTGTCGTGCACCAGGTAGGTCCAGGTCGCGCTGGGCCGCACGATCTCGGCCCGCTCCGGCACCCAGCCCTCGCTGAGGTCGGTCTCCTCGAACGTCTCGATGGTGCGGCGCTCGATCTCGGTGAAGACCATCTGGAACGCCGGAACGGCGGCCCGGTGGAACTCGTCGAGCGGGTCGAGCTTGCCCAGCGCCCGCAGGTGCACGCCCTCACGGACCTCGTTGAGCTCGGCCAGGTGCTCCGCCCAGAGCCGGTCGAGGTGGTACAGGGCGATCGAGCGGGCGGCCTCGGAGAGGACGTCCTCGTCGATCTCCTTGGCCTTCTCGGGCGACCGCTCGAGCAGCATGATCGCGGCCACCTCGGAGGTCAGCAGGCGCTCCCGGCGCTCGGCCAGGGCCACCCGCTGCTGCTCGATCACCACGCTGTAGCGCCACGTGTTGCGGTGGATCTCGTGGTTGACGCCCTCGGCGACCCGCTGGGCATGCTCCACCGCGTAGTCGACCTGAGGGTCGTGCACGACACCGTCGATGTCCATGCGCGGCGAGCGCGGCACCGAGGAGCCGGCGTGCCGGGTGACCAGCTCGTCCTCCAGGCTGACGAAGAACACCGAGCGACCCGGGTCACCCTGCCGGCCGGCCCGGCCGCGCAGCTGGTCGTCGACCCGGCGGCTGTCGTGCCGCCCCGCGCCGATCACATAGAGGCCGCCCAGCTCGACCACCTCGTCGCGGGTCGCCTCGTCGCTGCCGCCCAGCCGGATGTCGACACCGCGGCCGGCCATCTGGGTCGAGACGGTCACCGCACCCAGCGCACCCGCCTCGGCGATGATCGAGGCCTCTTCCGCGTCGTTCTTGGCGTTGAGCACCACCGACGGCACGCCGGCCGCCGCCAGCTGCTTGGCCAGCAGCTCGGACGCCTTCACGTCGAGCGTGCCGACGAGCACCGGCCGGCCCGACTCGTGCGCGATCTTGATCTCCTCGACCAGCGCCTCGTCACGGGTGTCGTGGGCCGAATAGATGCGGTCGTCGTCGTCCTCGCGGATGTTGCCCGTGTTGGACGGGATGACCGCGACCTCGAGCTTGAAGTATTCGCGCAGCTGCTCGCCGACGTGCACGGCGGTCGCGGTCATGCCGCAGACCATCTTGTAGAGCGCGATGAACGCCTGCACGGTGATCGTGTCGAGGACCTCGCCCTCGGCGGTCGCGGTCAGCCCCTCCTTGGCCTCCACCGCCGCCTGCAGGCCGTCGGGCCACCGGCGGCGCTGGGCGACCCGGCCCCGCATCTCGTCGATCAGCTCGACGCCGCCGTTACGCACGATGTAGTCGACGTCGCGGCGCAGCAGGGCGTGGGCGTGCAGGGCCACGTTGACCGCGGAGAGGTGCTCGACCTGGTCGTCGGCGTAGAGATCGATGCCGCCGAGCTCCTCCTCGATCTTCTTCAGGCCGCTGTCGGTGAAGGCCACGCTGCGGCCGTCCTCGGCCACCTCGTAGTCCTTGCCCGCCTTGAGCTCGCGCACCAGATCGGCCGCCTCGTGCACCGGGTCGGCCTCGGCGGCGACGCTGCCGGCCAGCACCATCGGCACCCGGGCCTCGTCGATCAGGATCGAGTCGGCCTCGTCGACGATCGCGGTCGCCAGCTCGCGCTGCACCCGGTCGGCCACGTCGGTGACCAGCTGGTCGCGCAGGTAGTCGAAGCCGGCCTCGCTGACCGAGATGTAGGTGACGTCGCACGCGTAGGCCTCGCGGCGCTCGTCCGGCGTGGACGTCTCGGTCACCCAGCCGACGGTCAGGCCGAGAAGCTGGTAGACCGGCTCCATCCACTCCGCGTCGCGGCGGGACAGGTAGTCGTTGACGGTGAGAATGTGCACCGGTCCGTGCCCGAGCCGGACGTGCCCGTAGGCCGCGACGGTCGCGGTCAGCGTCTTGCCCTCACCGGTGGCCATCTCGGCGACCCGGCCCGAGAGCAGCGCCATCGCGCCCATCAGCTGCATGTCGAACGGCCGCTCCTCGAGCGCCCGCCAGGCCGCCTCGCGCCCGATCGCGCAGATCTCGGTGAAATCGGAAGCTTCCTGGGCTGCCGCGGTCAGCCCCTCGTCGTCGAGCTCGCGCAGCGCGTCCTCACGGGCCTCGATGGCGGCGAGCCGCCTCTGAAACGGCGAAAGGTCGACCGTAGTGCCCGGACGCTGCACAAACTTGCGGAACCGGCTCTTCAGCCGCTGCGACACACCCATGGCGCGCAACGCTACTTCATTTTCCTGAAAGCTTGGCGCCGACTCCCGGTCGGCTGCTCACGTTTGCTCTGCCGTACCCGCGGGCACAGGTGAGCCTTGCACACTCGCCGGACATGAGTTTCCCCGGACATGACTTTCGCCGGACATGGCTTTCGCCGGACATGAGTGAACTGAGAGGAGGGGCGGTGCCGAGCCAGCTGGTCTGCCGGCCCCGGAAGCTCCTCCCCGTGGCCCTGCTGCGCGTGAGCGGGACCCTCGACCAGGTCACCGGCAACGCCCTCCAGCAGGCGGTCCGGCGCAGCCTGGCCATGGAACCCGAACAGCTGCTGATCGAAGTCGGCCGCCTGCGCATCGGCGACCCGCTCGGCCTGGCGGCATTCGGTGCCGTGGTCGGTCAGACACTCGAATGGCCCAACGTGCCCATCGTGCTTTGCGGAGCTGATCGGCGTACGGAAGAAGCAATAGCGGCCGACCCGGATTGCGCCCGTCTGGCCTTCGCCGCCGACGGCGACGCGGCTTTCGCCGCGGCGACGGCCGAGGCGGGCGCCCGGCCGGCGGCGTCCAGAATCAGGGTACGGCTGAGGCCGGTGCCCGACGCCTGCCGGCAGGTACGAGGAGTGGTCGCTCAAGCGTGTTCGGCGTGGCGCCGAAGCGATCTCGCGGCGACGGCGGCATTGATCGCGACAGAGTTGGTCGCCAATGTGGTGCGGCACGCGCACACTACGATGGAGTTCACTTTCGGGGTGCGCGACGGCCGGTTCAACATGACGGTCCGCGACCATAGCCGCCTGCTTCCCAAGCCGGCCGATCCGGCGGTGACCGCGGCCGGTGGGCGAGGGTTACGGTTGGTGCGCGATCTGAGCGAGGCGTGGGGCGTATTGCCGGTGACCGACGGGAAGGTCGTCTGGAGCCGGATCGCAACCGCTTGATCGCGGGTTTGTGGATATCGCTCGGACTGTGGATTTCAGGCTCGGTTTTCAGATCCCGGTGTTACCTTTCGGTCCCCACCCAACAAGGGTGGGGGTGGGCCGAGGAACTGGCGTGTAGCTGTTTCAGTGACCTTGATTCGGCGGGTTTTCGCCGGTCAGGGGACGGTTGAGCTGGCCCATGTTCGGCGGTTCGAGGCGGGGACGCTTCGCGCGGGCAGGTGGCTGGTTGCCGCCGGGCTGGTTGCCGCCGGGCTGGTTGCCGCTGGGCGGGTTGACCGATTGCGGGCTGGCCGGGTGCGGGTTGACCGGCTCGGGAGCCGTGGGCTGTTGGTTGAGCGCCTGCGGGCCGTCGGCGAGCGGGCGGTTGAGCTGGCCCATGTTCGGCGATTCCAGGCGCGGGCGACCGGAAACGCTCGGGGTGCGCTCGGGGTGCGGGGTGGCGAGGGCCGGAGGCGGCTGGGCCCCGGGGTGGTTCGGCTCGCCGGGCTGACCGGGACCGCCAGGTTGCGCCGTCGGGATGCGAAGGCCTAGACCGCTGGGCGGTTCCGAGCTGTCCCCGGCGCCGAAGGCCGACGGG
>DASWRZ010000170.1:0-23276 GCA_036402935.1 Actinoplanes sp. | reverse complement strand
GGCCGCGGCCGAGCTTCTGCCGGGCATCGACGAGCTGATCGAGTGGCGGCTGCCCTGGATCGATCCATCGCCCGGGCCGGTGGAGGAGGCCGACATGGCCGCGCTGGCCGGCCGGATCAGAGCGACCGGGGCGGACGAGGCGGTCGTGTTCACCTCGTTCCATCAGTCGGCGCTGCCCCTCGCACTCGTGCTGAGGCTGGCCGGGATCGGACGGATCACGGCGATCAGCGAGGACTATCCAGGGTCGCTGCTCGACGTTCGTCACCGCGTACCGGAAAGCCTGCCGGAGCCCGAACGGGCCCGCAGCGTCGCTGCCGCCGCCGGTTTCGGTCTGCCCGCGGAGGACGACGGCCGTCTGAAGGTCAGGGTGCCGGCGGCCCGGACCGGCCGCTACGTGGTCCTGCACCCCGGAGCGAGCGTGGCGGCCCGCGCCTGCCCGCCCGAGCTGATGCGTCGCATCGCGGTCGCCCTCACCGCCGCCGGCCACCGGGTCGTGGTGACCGGCGGGCCCGGGGAACGGCTGCTGGCGAAGTCCGTCGGCGCCGATGCCGGTCCGATGGATCTCGCCGGGCTGGCCGAGCTGCTCGCCGGGGCGTCCTGCCTCGTCGTCGGCAACACCGGCCCGGCTCACCTGGCGGCCGCGGTCGGCACCCCGGTGGTCAGCCTGTTCGCGCCGACCGTCCCCTATGGAAAGTGGGGACCCTATCGCGTGCCCGCGGTCCGGCTCGGCCGGCCCGACGCGGCCTGCCGGGACACCCGCGCCACCGTCTGCCCGGTCCCCGGGCATCCCTGTCTGTCCACGATCGAGCCCGAGGAGATCGTCGCGGCGGTCGCCCGGTTCGACCACGAGAGAGCGGAGCTCGCCGCATGAACATCCTGCTGTGGCACGTGCACGGCTCCTGGACGACCTCGTTCGTCCAGGGCAAGCACCGCTATCTCCTGCCGGTCAACGAAGAGCGCGACGAGTGGGGCCGCGGGCGGGCCCGCACCTTCGACTGGCCCGCCAGCGTCGAGGAGCATCCGCTCGAGGAGATCCGGGACGCCGACATCGCCGTCGTCCAGCGGCCGGAGGAACTCGACCGGCTGCCACCGAACCTGCCGGTGATCTATGTCGAGCACAACACCCCGAAGGGTGACGTCCCCGCGACCCGGCACCCGATGGCCGACCGGGATGACCTGATCGTCGCCCACGTCACCCACTTCAACGACCTGTTCTGGGACGTCGGCGCGACCCGCACCACCGTCGTCGAGCACGGCATCGTCGAGCCGAAGGCCCGGTGGACCGGCGAACAGGAGCGGCTGGCGATCGTCACCAACGAGCCCGTGCGGCGTGGCCGCGTCACGGGCACCGACCTCTACGGCCGGTTCGCCGGCGTGGCCCCGCTCGACGTCTTCGGGATGGGAGTGTCCGGTCTGCGGGGCAACATCGTGACCTACGAGGACCCTGCCCAGCACGAGATGCACGAGCAGATCGCGCGCCGCCGGGCCTACCTTCACCTGTGCCGCTGGACCTCGCTCGGGCTGAGCCTGATCGAGGCCATGCAGATCGGCATGCCGGTGCTCGCGCTGGCCACCACCGAGGCGGTCGCGGCCGTGCCGCCCGACGCCGGTGTGCTCTCCCCCCGCGTCGACGACCTGGTCGAGGCCGCGCGGTGGCTGCTCGACGAGCCGGCGGAGGCCGCCCGGCTCGGCGCCCGGGCACGGCAGGTCGCCCTCACCCGCTACGGCCTGGACCGGTTCCTCGCGGACTGGGACCAGCTTCTGGAGGAGGAACTATGCGCATCGCGATGATCTCGGAACACGCGAGCCCGCTGGCCGCGCTCGGTGGGGTAGACGCGGGCGGGCAGAACGCACACGTCGCCGAACTGGCCGCCGCGCTGGCCGCGCAAGGGCACGAGATCCGCGTCTACACCCGCCGGGACAGCCATGATCTGCCGGAGGTCATGCCTCTGAGCGACGGGATCGATCTGGTGCACGTGCCCGCCGGGCCCCCCGAGGCGCTGCCCAAGGACGAGTTGCTGCCGTTCATGGGTACGTTCGCGGAGTGGATGGCCCGGGACTGGCAGCGGGGGTGGCGGCCCGACGTCGCGCACGCACACTTCTGGATGAGTGGCCTGGCGACCGTCACCGCCGGCCGCACCTGCGACGTGCCGGTGGTGCAGACCTATCACGCACTCGGCGCCGTCAAGCGCCGGCACCAGGGGCCGGCGGACACCAGCCCACTGCATCGGATCGCCTACGAGCGGGAGCTCGGGCGGGCCGTCGACCGGGTGATCGTGCAGTGCGAGGACGAGCGCGGCGAGCTGTTGCGCCTGGGGGTGCCGCGCAACAGGATGACGCTGGTGCCGTCCGGGGTGAACACCGAGCGGTTCAGCCCGGAGGGGCCCGTCGCACCGCGGGAGAGCGGCCGGGCGCGGATCCTGACCGTGGCCCGGCTGGTCGAGCGCAAGGGCATCGAGGACCTGATCCGGGCGCTGCCGGGCGTACCCGGCGCCGACCTGGTGGTCGCCGGAGGGCCTCCGGCCGCCGGGCTGGCGGACGACCCGTACGCCGGGAAGCTGCGTCGCCTCGCGGCCGAGCTGCGGATCAGCGACCGCGTGCGGCTGCTCGGCGCGGTGCCGGCCGACGAGATGCCGGCCTGGTACCGCTCGGCTGAGGTGGTCGCGGCCACCCCCTGGTACGAGCCGTTCGGGCTCAGCCCGCTCGAGGCGATGGCCTGTGGTGTCCCGGTGGTGGCCAGTGCGGTCGGCGGCCTCACCGACACCGTGGTCGACGGCGTGACCGGCGACCTCGTCCCCCCGCGCGACCCCCGCTCGCTGAGCGTCGCGCTGCGTCACCTGCTGGGCGACGACATGCGGCGGGTGGCGTACCGCGCGGCCGCGGTCGATCGGGCGGCGTACGCGTACTCCTGGCCCCGGATCGCCGCCCGGCTGGGCGAGGTCTACGAATCCCTGGCCGTCACGACGGCGGCGGTCGCCTGATGGATCCGCTCGACGACCATCTCGCCGCCCTGGCCGACGCGATCGGTCCCTATCGGAGGGACGCCGCTCGGCTGGCCGACTGGGGCTCCGAACTGGCCCGCCATCTGCGAAACGGCGGCCGCCTGCTGGTCGCCGGCAACGGCGGCAGCGCGGCCGAGGCCCAGCACCTGGCCGCCGAACTGGTCGGCAAGTTGCGCGAGGACCGGATGCCGCTGTCCGCGATCGCGCTCACCCCGGACTCGTCGGCGGTCACCGCGATCAGCAACGACTACGGCTACGACGAGGTGTTCGCCCGCCAGGTGCGGGCACACGGGCGCCCGGGCGACGTCCTGATGCTTCTGTCGACCAGCGGCCGCAGCCCCAATCTGGTGGCCGCCGCCCGGGCGGCGACGGAAATCGGCGTGCGGACGTGGGCGATGACCGGGCCCGGCCCCAACCCGCTCGCCGAGGCCTGCGACGAGGTGCTGCGATGCCCCTCACCGGAGAGCCAGGTGGTGCAGGAACTGCACCTGGTATCGGTACACGTGCTGTGCGAGCACATAGATGGTTGCCTCAGGAGTCTTGATATGAACAAGCCCGATCTGGTCATCGTCGGTGACACCCTGCTCGACCGTGATGTCGAGGGTTCGGTACGCCGCATCGCCCCCGACGCCCCGGCCCCGGTGCTCGACGAGTCCGAGGTGTATGAAAGGCCGGGCGGAGCCGGCCTCGCCGCGATGCTCGCGGCGGCCGACGGCCGCGAGGTCGCTCTGGTCACCGCCATCGCGGCGGACGCTTCCGGCGAACGGCTCACCGAGCTGCTCACGGCGGCCGGCATCCAGGTGTACGCGTTGCCGCTGCCCGGTTCCACGCCGGAGAAGGTGCGGCTGCGCGCGGGCGGTCAGGTGCTGCTGCGCCTCGACCGGGGTGGCGAGCCGCGGGCGCCCGGCGACGCGCCCGCGGCCGCCCTCGACGTGATCCGTTCGGCGCCGGCGCTGCTCGTCAGTGACTACGGCCGGGGGATGGCCCGGCATCCGGAGATCCGGGCCGCGCTCGCGGCAAGCCGGGCCCCACTGGTCTGGGATCCCCATCCACGCGGGCCCGCGCCGGTGCCCGATGCCCGGCTCGTGACGCCGAATCTGGCCGAGGTGTGCACGTTGTCGGGGGATGCCGGAGGCGGGTCGGCGCTGGTCGTGGCCCAGCGGGCCGGGCATCTGCTGCGGCAGCGCTGGCGGGCCGGCGCGGTCGCGGTGACCTGCGGCGCCGATGGCGCTGTGCTCTGCCATTCCGGGCCGACGCCGATGGCCGTTACCGCCGTCTCCGTCGCCGACGGCGACACGTGCGGCGCAGGGGATCGATTCGCCACCGCGGCCGCTCTCGCCCTCGCCGACGGCGCTCTGGTCTCCGAGGCCGTTCAGTCCGCGGTCTCGTCGGCCACCGCGTTCGTCGCGGCCGGAGGAGTGACTGCCGCCCTGTCACCCGCCGAGGGCTCGGACCGCCTGCCGGCACCGGAGCGGATCGGCGCGGACCAGGCCGGCCGCATCGCGGCCGAGGTGAAAGCCCGCGGCGGAACCGTCGTAGCCACCGGCGGCTGCTTCGACCTTCTGCACATCGGCCACCTGGCCACGCTGCGCGCGGCCCGGGCCCTCGGCGACTGCCTGATCGTCTGCCTGAACAGCGACTCGTCGGTCCGCGAGATCAAAGGCCCCGACCGCCCGCTCAACGCCGAAGCCGACCGGAGCCGCCTGCTCGCCGCCCTCGACTGCGTCGACGCCGTCGTCGTCTTCGACGAGCCGACCCCGTCCGCGGTCCTGACGTGGCTGCGCCCCGACATCTGGGTCAAGGGCGGCGACTACGCCGACGGCGGCCCCGACCTGCCCGAGGCCGAACTCGTGAAGCACTGGGGCGGCCAGACCGTGATCGTCCCGTATCTCGACGGCCGCTCCACCACCCGCACCATCGCCGCGGCCCGATCCGGAGGTAAGTAGACATGGACACAGTCATCGTCACCGGCGGCTCGAGCGGCCTCGGCGCCGCCGTGGTCGACGCCGTCGTCAAGGCGGGCGGCCGTCCGTTCGTCATCGACCGTCAACCGCCCCGCGAGGGCATCGACTGGGTCGAGTGCGACCTGGCCGACACCCGCGCCGCCGAGGCCGCCACGCGGTCGGCGATCGAGCGCGCCGGCGGCTCCCTCGACGGGGTGGTCACCGCGGCCGGTATGGATGTGCCCGGCGCCCTCGCCGACATCCCCGGGGAGACCTGGGACCGCATCGTCACCATCGACCTGCTGGCCACCGCGGCGGTGATCCGGGCCGCCGTCCCGGCCCTGAAGCAGTCGCACGGTGGAGTCGTCACCGTCGCGTCCACCTTGGGCATCAAGGCGGTCGGCGACGCCACGGCCTACTGCGCCGCCAAGTTCGGCGTCGTCGGCTTCACCCGCTCCCTCGCCGCCGAACTGGCCGGCCAGGTCAACGTCACACTGGTCATCCCCGGCGGCATGCGGACGAAGTTCTTCGACGAACGCGAGGACCGCTACAAGCCGGGCGCCGACGCGATCCTCAACGACCCGGCCAACGTGGCCGCCGGCATCATGTTCGCCCTCGCCCAGCCGGTCGGCTGCGCCGTCCGCGAGCTCGTCATCGCCGCCGAGACCGAAACCTCGTATCCGTGATCCTCGTCCTGCGGGCGCTCGGCCTGGGCGACCTGGCCACGGCGGTGCCCGCGATACGCGGGCTGCGGGCCGCGTATCCGGCCGAGCCGCTGGCCCTCGCGGCCCCCGCCGGTCTGACGCCGCTGATCGAACTGATCGGCGGCGTCAGCACCGTGGTCGACGTCTCCGGCCTGGACGCGCCGCTGCCTGCTGACCTGAGCCCGTCGATCGCCGTCAACCTGCACGGCGCCGGCCCCGAGTCGCACCGGCTTCTGCAGTCGGCCGGGCCGGATCGGCTGTGGGCCTTCGCGAGCGCCGAGGCCGGGCATTCCGACGGGCCGCCGTGGATCGTCGAGGAGCATGAGACGGCGCGGTGGTGCCGCCTGCTGGGTTACTACGGAGTGCATGCTGACCAGCACGAACTCGGGCTGGCCATACCCCCGGTCGACGTTGCCCGGCGGGTGACGATCATTCACCCCGGGGCGAAATCCGGCACCCGCCGCTGGCCTGCGGACCGCTTTGCGGCTGTTGCCCGCGCGCTTCGCGCCGACGGGCACACCATCCTGGTGACGGGCGCCGCCGGGGAGCGCGGTCTGGCGGTACGCGTCGCCGAGGCGGCCGGGCTCGACGAGCGGGCAGTGCCCGTGACCGACCTCGCCGAGTTGGCGGCCCTGGTCGCCCACGCGCGGCTCGTGATCAGCGGGGATACCGGCATCTCGCACCTGGCCACGGCGTACGGAACCCGGTCGGTGACCCTGTTCGGGCCGATGTCGCCGGCGCGCTGGGGACCGCCGGACCGCCCGTACCATCGCAAGCTGTGGAAAGGCACCCGCAGCGAGCCGGGTGACCGGCCCGGCCCCCCGCATCCGGCCCTTCTCGCCATCGGCGAGAAAGAGGTGCTCGAAGCCGCCGGAGAGGTGCTTGGCTGACCCGTTCGGGGGTATCCGGGCGAGATGCGAATCGGATACTTCCTGTCTTGCGAGGAATACACCCCGGCCCAGCTCATCGACCAGGCGAAAATGGCTCAGGACGCGGGTTTCCAGAGCCTCTGGATCTCCGACCACTACCACCCGTGGAACGACCAGCAGGGACAGAGCCCGTTCGTCTGGTCCATCATCGGGGCGCTCAGCCAGGTCGTCGGCATCCCGGTGACCACGGCCGTGACCTGCCCGATCATGCGGGTCCACCCGGCGATCGTGGCCCAGGCGGCGGCCACCAGCGCGGTGCTGCACGACGGCCGGTTCGTGCTCGGCGTCGGCACCGGGGAGGCGCTCAACGAGCACATCACGGGGGAGCGGTGGCCGTTCGCCGAGGAGCGCCTCGAGATGCTCGAGGAGGCCGTCGGGGTGATGCGCGAACTGTGGGACGGCGGCTTCGTCACCCACCACGGCAAGTACTTCACGGTCGACCAGGCCCAGGTCTACACGCGACCGTCGCAGCCGCCCAAGGTCTACGTGTCGGCGTTCGGGCCGCGGGCGCTGGAAGTGGCGGCTCGAATCGGCGACGGCTACGTGTCCACCATGCCCGACGGCGACCTGGTGCGCCGGTTCCGCGACATGGGCGGCGGGGACAAGCCGGTGCAGGGCGGCTTCAAGGGGTGCTGGGCGCCGACCGAGGAGGAGGGCGTCAAGACCGCGCACCGGCTGTGGGCCAACAGCGGCCTGCCCGGCGAGCTGTCCCAGGTGCTGCCGTCACCGAAGCACTTCGAACAAGCGTCCCAGCTGGTCACCGAGGAGATGACCCGGGACGCGGTGGCGTGCGGGCCCGATCCGGCGAAGCACGCCTCGCAACTGCAGGCGTACGAGAAGGCCGGCTTCGACGAGGTCTACATCGCCAACATGGGCCCGAATTACGCCCAGCTGATGGAGATGTACCGCACCGAGTTCCTGTAGGCCGGTTTGGCGTTGCCGGCGAAGGGAATCCGGGGTCTCTCTTTTCCGAGGAGTGGACATGCGTCTACGGCGTAGCAATCCCGGCCGGCCCGGCTACGGCCGGCGCCGGTCCGGCCGGGGTTTCCGGTACGTCGACGAACACGGCCGGACCCTTCACGACAGAGCGGCGGTGGAGCGCATCAAGGCGCTGGTCATCCCGCCCGCCTGGGAGGACGTGTGGATCAGCCCCGACCCGCGCGGGCACATCCAGGCGACCGGGCGCGACGTCGCCGGTCGCAAGCAGTACCTGTACCACGAGGTCTGGCGCACCCGGCAGGACTCGAAGAAGTTCGACCATGCGCTGGAGGTGGCCGCCCGCCTCCCGAAAGTACGCGAGCGGCTGTGCGGGGACCTCACCGGCCGCGGGCTGACCCGCGACCGCGTGCTGGCCGCGATGGTGCGCCTGCTCGACCTGGGCATGCTCCGGGTCGGCGGCGACGAGTCGGCCCAGCGCGACGAGGATCCTTCGTTCGGCCTGACCACGCTGCGCCCCGAGCATGTTCGGGGAAAGAGCGGCTGCGTGCTGCTGGAGTTCACCGGCAAGTCCGGTATCGCGCACACCGTCACCGTCGACGACGGCGAGGTCTGCCAGGTCCTGCGCGACCTGCGCCGCCGGCGCCGCGACGAGGACCGCCTCTTCGCCTACTACGAGGGCCGCCGCTGGCACGAGATCCACGCCGGCGACGTCAACGAATACCTCCGTGCCGCCGGCATGACGGCCAAGGACTTCCGCACCTGGCACGGCACCGCGAAGGCGGCCGCATCCCTGGCCGAGAAGGGCCCGCAGCCGACGAAGACGGCCCGCAAGAAGGCGGTCGCCGCCGCGATGCGCGACGTCAGCGAGGTCCTCGGCAACACGCCCGCGGTGGCGCGGAGCGCCTACGTCGACCCGCGGGTGGTCGAGAAGTACGAGGAGGGCGAGGTCGCCCGCAACGGCAGCGAGAAGGCTGTCATCGAGTTGCTGGCCGACGAGTGAGCCGTCAAACCGTGACCTCGCGCAGGCGCCCGGTCTCGACCTCGTAGACGAACCCACGCACCGAGTCCTTCACCGGCACGAAAGGGTCGTCGAGCACCCGTCGGATCGACTGCCGCACGTCCTCGTCGAGGTCGGAGAAGGCCTCGGCGGCCCAGGAAGGTTTGATGCCGACGTCGGCCTGGATGGCCGCCTTGAACTCGTCGTCGGAGAAGGTCAGCATGCCGCAGCCGGTGTGGTGGATCAGGACGATCTCGGTGGTGCCGAGCAGCCGCTGGCTGATCGCGAGGCTGCGCAGCACGTCGGCGGTCACCACCCCGCCGGCATTGCGGATGACGTGCGCGTCGCCCTCGGTGAGGCCGAGCACGCCGTACGGGTTGAGCCGCGCGTCCATGCAGGCGACGACGGCGACGTGCTTGGCCGGCGGGAGCGGCAGGTCGCCCTTGTCGAACGAGGCGGCGTAGCGCTCGGCGTTCTGCAGAAGTTCGTCGGTGATGGTCATCCGGCGACTATTTCACCGATAGGACTTGAGGGGTAGGGGTCCAGCCGAGCGCCGGTGCGACGGTCTCGGCCAGGTCGGCGGCGGCGGTACGGTCACGGGGGAGCACGGGGTGGGGGTGCTCAAGCGGGCCTGGCTCGAACGCGAGCTCGGGCCGGCCGGCCATGATCTGCAGAAGCGCATCAAGGAACTGTTCGACCCGTACGGGATCCTCAATCCCGGCAAGGCGCTGTGAGGAGAGCTCGATGGAGACGTGGGACGCGATCCGGGCCCGGCGCAACGTGCGCACCTACACCGGCGATCCGGTGCCGGAGGAGCACCTTCGCCGGATCGTCGAGGCCGGCTGGCGGGCGCCGTCGGCCTCCAACCGGCAGCACTGGGACTTCGTGGTCGTCACCGATCGCGACCGGCTGAAGGAGTTGGCGACGGTCTGGCGGGCGGCGGGACACATCGCCGGCGCGGCGGCCGCGGTCGCGCTGGTCCTGCCGGTGGCGCCGGACGACCGTACGCGGGTGGTCGACCAGTACGACCTCGGCCAGGCCACCTACGCGATCATGCTGGCCGCCACCGACCTGGGCATCGGCACCGGCCACTCCTCGGTCGGTGAGCAGGACAAGGCGCGGGCGATCCTCGGCGTGCCGGACACCCACGAGGTGGCCTACCTGCTCGGCGTCGGCTACCCGGCCGACCGCCCGCTCCGCCCGATCGCGAAGCCGGACCGCCGGCCGTTCGACGAGGTCGTGCACCGCGAGCGGTGGTGAGTCAGACCGGCTTTTTCTCGCCCGCCTCGACCGCGATCGCCAGGCGGTTCTCGGCCGGCGGCAGCGGGCAGGTGGCGAACTCGGTGTAGGCGCAGGGCAGGTTGGTCGCCCGGTTGAAGTCGAGCACCACCGAGCCGTCGGCCGTCGGCGGGGCGATCGCCAGGCTGCGGTTGGCCGCGTACGTCGTCACGCCCGAGGTCTGATCGGTGAAGAGGGCGAACAGCGCCCCCGGCGTGTGCCCGTTGAAGACGGTCAGGGCGAGGCCGTCGAACTCCACCTGACCGGGCGACGAATAGACGTGCTCCAGCCCCTCGACCGCCGCGCCGACCGTGATGTCGCGCGGTGAGTCGAACGGCACGAAGCGCCCGGCAACGACCCACCGGTCGTCGAAATCGTAGGCCGGCGTGCCGCTGTACTTCGCCAGCAGGGGATTCGACGGGTGGCGCGGCCGGATGACGTCGAAGCCACCGCGCTTGGCCACCTCGACGACCGCGTCGTCGAAAGCCGGATAGATGCTGCCGCGCTCGGCG
Source organism: Actinoplanes sp. (assembly GCA_036402935.1). Classification (GTDB taxonomy): domain Bacteria; phylum Actinomycetota; class Actinomycetes; order Mycobacteriales; family Micromonosporaceae; genus Actinoplanes. The sequence goes on along the minus strand of DASWRZ010000170.1, from coordinate 12,972 downwards.
ATCACCCCGAAGCTGTGCCGCCCGGTGAGCACGGTGTCGTCCAGGGTCAGCGACTCGCCGGGTGCCAGGTCGACCACGACGCCGTCCGGGCCGGTGTGCCACTCGCCGGGCGCGTCGGGGAACCGCTGCGGCGCGGCGGTGAGGAAGTTGAGGCTGGTGATGGCCAGGAACCCGTGCGGGTCGGCCCGCCGGAGCTCGTGCTCGGCGTGCCAAATCGTCCAGTCGTCCATGGTCCCAGCCTATCCCTACTCGCCCGATAGAACATCGACACACTTGTAAACCAATATGCTCCATATCCCATCGAACAGGAGGGATATTGACGGGCGGCCTGACCTCGGCATTCAATGGCTCGAAGAAGCCGCCCGAGACCAACCGGATGGGACAGCCATGAGTTTCCTCCTCGCCGTCGCCCTCGACCGACAGGGCTGGCGACCCTCCGATGGCGGCGATCCCGCCACGGTCTTCAGCGCCGCCCACTGGACGCGGCTGGCCCGCCTGGCCGACGACGCCCGGCTCGACTTCCTCACGATCGAGGACACCTTCGCCGGCGACGGGCGGCCCGAAGCCGTCCTGCTGGCCGCCCGGCTGGCGCCGGTCACCTCGCACGTCGGCCTGATCCCGGTTGCCACCACCACGCACACCGAGCCGTTCCACCTCTCGACGTCGCTGGCCACCGTGGACCACGTCAGCAACGGCCGGGCGGGCTGGCAGGTCCGGGTGTCGGGACGACCGTCCGAGGCGGCGCTGCTCGGCCGTCGCGACCCGATGGCGATCGAGGAGCTGTTCGCCGAGGCGGCCGACGCGGTCGAGGTGGTGCGCCGGCTCTGGGACAGCTGGCAGGACGACGCGATCATCAAGGACGTCGCGACCGGGCGCTTCATCGACCGCGACCGCCTGCACTACATCGACTTCACCGGCGCGTACTTCTCGGTCAAGGGCCCCTCGATCGTGCCCCGGTCACCGCAGGGACAGCTCGTGGTCGCCGCGCTCGCGCATTCGCCGGAGGTACTCGAATTCGCCTCGCGGGTCGCGGACGTCGCCTTCGTCACGCCCGCTCTCGGCGCAGCTCCGCCGGTTTCTCCGTCGTTGAAGATCTTCGTCGACCTGACGGTCGCCTTCTCGGGCGAGGCCGTCGAGAGCGACGCCGCCGGCTTCGCCGGCACGCCGGAACAACTCGCCGATCTGCTGACCGATTGGCACGGCCTCGGGGCGTACGGGTTCCGCCTGCGCCCGGCCCGGCTGCCGGACGACCTCGGGGTGATCACCTCGGAGCTGGTGCCGCTGCTGCGGGCCCGCGGGCTGTGGGAGCCGCACTTCGGCACCCTGCGCGAGCGACTCGGCCTGCCCGCGGCCGTCAACCGTTACGAGGAAGGGGCTTCCGTTGCCTAAGCAGGTCATCCTGGGGGCGCACTTCCCGGGGGTCAACAACACCACCGTGTGGAGCGACCCGGCGGCCGGTAGCCAGATCGCGTTCTCCTCGTTCGAGTATCTGGCCCGCACCGCCGAGCGCGGCTTCTTCGACTTCTTCTTCCTCGCCGAGGGCCTGCGGCTGCGCGAGCAGCGTGGCCTGATCCACGACCTGGACGTGGTCGGCCGCCCCGACACCCTGACCGTGCTGAGCGCCCTGGCGGGCGTCACCACGCATCTCGGGCTGGCCGGCACGTTGAACGCGACCTTCCACGAGCCGTACGAGCTGGCCCGTCAGCTGGCCACGCTCGACCACCTCTCCAGCGGCCGGGCGGCGTGGAACGTGGTCACCTCGTCCGGCCCGTTCTTCGGGGAGAACTTCCGGCGGGGTGGCTTCCTGGACTACTCGCTGCGGTATGCGCGGGCGGCCGAGTTCATCCAGACCGCGAAGGAGCTCTGGGACACCGACGGCGGCGCCTTCGCCCACGACGGCGACCAGTTCACCATCGAAGGGAGGTTCGGGATCCCGCGCAGTCCGCAGGGCCATCCGGTGATCCTGCAGGCCGGCGACTCGGACGGCGGCCGCGAGCTGGCCGCGGGCAACGCCGACGCCATCTTCTCGCGGCACCACGAACTCTCCGACGCCCAGGCGTTCTACCGCGACGTCAAGGACCGCCTGCCGCGCTACGGCCGGTCGCCGGAGAGCCTGAAGATCATCCCCGGCGTGTCGTTCCTGCTCGGCGACACCGACGCCGACGCGGCCGAGAAGGCACATCACGTCCGCCGGCTGCAGGTGAGCCCGCAGACCGCGATCCTGCTGCTGGAGCAGGTGTGGAACACCGACCTGTCGTCGTTCGACGCGGAGGGCCCGCTGCCACCGTTCGACCCGGTCGAGGGCGAGACCACCATCATCCAGGGCCGGGCCGGGCAGTTCGCCGACCGGCTCGCCACCGCGGCCGAGTGGCGGGAACGGGCCGCGCAGAAGAACCTGAGCATCCGCGAGCTGATCATCGAGGTCACCGGGCGGCAGAACTTCGTCGGCACCCCCTCGCGGGTGGCCGACGAACTGAACCGCTATGTGCAGAGCGACGCCTGCGACGGCTTCATCCTGGTGCCGCACCTGACGCCGGGCGGCCTCGACGAGTTCGTCGACAAGGTGGTGCCGCTCCTGCAGGAACGTGGCGTCCTGCGGACCTCCTACGAGACCACCACCCTGCGCGGGCACCTGGGGCTGGCATGAAGTTCCTGCTGCTCACCCTGGAGGGCTACGAGCTGTTCCAGTCCGAGGTCGCCCCGGCCGTCCGTCCGTTGGAGGGAAGATGAGCAACCGCGTACCGCTGTCGATCCTCGACCTGGCCCCGCTGACCGCCGGTGGCAATGCCGGCGGCGCGCTGCGCCGCACCATCGACCTCGCCCGGCAGGCCGAACAGTTCGGCTACTCCCGCTATTGGGTCGCCGAGCACCACTTCACCCCCGGAGTGGCGAGCTCGCAGCCGGCCCTGCTGCTCGGGCAGATCGCGGCGCACACCGCGCGGCTCCGGCTCGGATCGGGCGCGGTGCAGACCGGCCACCAGACCGCACTGTCCATCGTGGAGCAGTTCGGGCTGCTGGACGCCCTCTACCCGGGGCGGTTCGACCTCGGGCTCGGCCGTTCCGGCCAGCGCCGCAAGGAGGCGCTGAAGGAACTCTCGGCTCCGCCGGCCGCCGGCCCGCGCGAAGGCGGGCCGCTCGGCGACAACACCGGCGAGGAGGCCGAGGAGCGGATCGTCGACGGCCTGCTGATCCCCAAGCCGTTCTCGTTCGCCCCGCTGCTGGCGTCCAAGCGGTCGGCGCTGTTCGCCAGGCTTCTTCAGCAGCCGGGGGCCGAGGCAGCCGACTTCGCCGACATCCTGGACGACATCCAGCAGCTGCTGGCCGGGCCGGTCACCGACGGGGACGGCAACGAGGCGCGGGCGGTGCCGGGGGAGGGCGCCGACCTCCAGATCTGGATCCTCGGGTCGAGCGGCGGGCAGAGCGCCCGGGTGGCGGGTGAGCGCGGGCTGCCGTTCGCGGCCAACTACCACGTCGCGCCGGCGAAGGTGCTCGAGGCGGTCGAGGCGTACCGCAGTGCCTTCAAGCCCTCGGCGACGCTCAGCGCTCCCCGCGTGATGGTCTCGGCCGACGTCGTGGTCGCGCCGGACGACGAGACCGCACGCCGGCTCGCGGCGCCCTACCCGCTCTGGGTGCACAGCATCCGCACGGGCGCCGGGGCGATCCCGTTCCCCAGTCCCGCCCAGGCCGCGGCATATCCGTGGAGTGAGGCCGAACGCAAGCTCGTCGCCGACCGCGTGGCGACCCAGTTCGTCGGAACGCCGCCCGTCGTGGCCGAGAAGCTGCGGACGTTGCAGCGGGTCACCGGCGCCGACGAGTTGCTGGTCACCACCATGACGTACCAGCACACCGATCGGGTTCGCAGCTTCGAACTGCTGGCCTGGGAGTGGGGGCTGCGATGACTGCCGTCCTCGAGAGCTCGGCCGGCCTGAGCGACGACCAGCTGCTCGCCGCCCGGGTCGCCCGGCCGCGCCGGACCGGGCAGTGGCTGGCCGGAGCCGTCGCCGCGGTCCTGCTGGCGATGCTCGCGCACACGATCCTCACCAACCCGCGCTTCCAGTGGACCGTGGTCGGTCAGTTCTTCACCAGCGATGCGATCCTGCACGGGCTGGTGCTGACTCTCTGGCTGACCGCCGCGGTGATGATCTGCGGCTATCTGCTCGGCACCGCGCTGGCGGCGATGCGGTTGTCCGGCAACGTCGTCCTGCGGTCGGTCAGCTTCGGCTACGTCTGGCTGATCCGGTCGATCCCGCCGCTGGTCCTGCTGCTGTTCTGGTACGAGCTGGCCTCGCTCTACCCGGAACTCTCCCTCGGCGTACCGTTCGGGCCCGCCTTCTTCACCGTGCGCACCGCGCATCTCTTCACCGGCATCGTGGCCGCCTTCGTCGCCCTCACCCTCGACGTCGCCGCCTTCTCGGCCGAGATCGTGCGCGGCGGGCTGCTGTCGGTGCCGGCCGGCCAGACCGAGGCGGCGCAGGCGCTCGGGCTCGGCCGGTGGCGGATCTTCCGGCGGATCGTGCTGCCGCAGGCGATGCCGGCGATCGTGCCCGCCTCGGGCAACATGCTGATCAGCATGCTCAAGGCGACCTCGATCGTCAGCGTGATCGCGGTGCAGGACCTGCTCTACTCGGCCCAGCTCATCTACAACCAGAACTTCCAGGTCATCCCGCTGCTGCTGGTCGCGACCCTCTGGTACGTCATTCTGACCACCATCCTGTCCGTCGGTCAGTACTACGTGGAGCGGCACTACGGGCGCGGCACCCGGCGGGTCACCCTGCTGCGCTGGCGCAGGGCCGTGTTGTGAGCGCGCCGCTGGTCCACGTACGCGGTCTGGCCAAGAGCTTCGGATCCCACCGCGTCCTCGAAGGCGTCGACCTCGACGTGGCCGCCGGCGAGGTGGTGGTGATGCTCGGACCGTCCGGATCCGGCAAGAGCACGCTGCTGCGCTGCCTCAACCACCTGGAACGCCCGGACGCCGGCTTCGTGCGGATCGGCGGCGAGCTGATCGGCTACCGCTACACCGGCGGGCGCCTGCACGAGCTGCCCCACAAGGCGGTCACCCGGCAGCGGGCGCGGATCGGCATGGTGTTCCAGCAGTTCAATCTCTTCCCGCACCAGACCGTGCTGGCCAACCTGATCGAGGCGCCGGTCGGGTTGAAGAGGCTGAGCCGCGCCGGCGCGGTCGATCAGGCCCACGAGCTTCTCGAGCGCGTCGGCCTGTCCGACAAGACGAACAGCTACCCTCGCCAGCTCTCTGGCGGCCAACAGCAACGCGTCGCCATCGCCCGGGCCCTCGCCATGCGGCCCGAGCTGATGCTCTTCGACGAGCCGACCAGCGCCCTCGACCCGGAACTGGTCGGCGAGGTCCTCAACGTCATGCGCGACCTGGCCCGCAGCGGCATGACGATGATCGTCGTCACCCACGAGATCGGCTTCGCCCGCGAGGTCGCCGACACGGTGGTCTTCCTCGACCAGGGTCGCATCGTCGAATCCGGTTCACCGGCCGAAGTTCTGCTGAATCCACGGCACGAGCGGGCGCGAGCCTTCCTCGCGGCTGTCCTTTGAGAGAGGTCCACGTGAAGAAGCTGCTCATCGCCCTCGGCGCAGCGGTCCTGCTGGCCGGCTGCGGCTCCTCATCGGCCGCGGTGAGCCTGTCACCGTCCGCCGCGCCCAGCTACCCGACCGACGATGTCGTCTCCGCGATCGCCACCGACGCCACCATCGCGGGCACGCTCCCGGCCGCCGTCCGCAGCCGGGGCACCATCATCCTGGGCACCACCATCACCCCGGGGGTCAACGGCCTGCCGCACGGCGGTCAGCTGGCCGACGGTACGAACATCGGCCTCGACGTCGACCTGCGCAACGCGGTCGCCAAGGTGCTGGGCCTGAAGTGGGACGTCCAGAACGGCACCTTCCCGACCATCATCCCCGGCGTGCAGAACGGCAAGTACGACGTCGGCATGGACAACTTCGGTGTCACCAAGCCGCGCGAGGAGGTCGTCGACTTCGCGACCTATCTGACCGACGGACAGGCGTTCCTGGCCCCGTCGAGCAGCGACCTCAACCAGGTCACCGACATCACCGACCTGTGCGGCAAGACCCTGGCGACCAGCCCGGGGTCGACGTTCCAGCAGATTCTCGAAAGTTCCAAGGCCAAGTGCGCCACGGCCGGCAAGCAGCCGTACACGGTCCAGTACTTCGCCGACACCGCCCCGATCTGGCTCGGCCTGGCCAACGGGAAGATCGACGTCTACTTCGGCCCGACCCTCAGCCTCAAGTACGACGCCACCCACATCGCCAACACCAAGTTCCTGAGCCAGTTCAGCTCGACGCCGGTCGGCTTCGTGACCGCCAAGGGCTCGCCCCTCGCCCCGGCCCTGACCGCCGCCGTCAACAAGCTGATCGCCTCCGGCGACTACGCGAAGATTCTGGCCAAGTGGGGCGTCCCCGATTCCGGCATCCCGAAGTCGGCCATCAACCCGCCGTCCTCCCTGTAGTTCGGTTGCCCGCGCCCGGCCGCGTTCGAATCCGGCTGCGGCCCCCGACGTACTGAAAAAGCCGCTCTACGGCCGACGCCGTCCCCGGCCAGGAGGGCAGGATGGCAGGATGGCCAAATGGACGAGGGACGGCGCGCTGGCCCTCATCGTGCTCGTGATCGGCCTCTTCGGCACGCGCTACGCGGCCCACATCCAGGACGCCGGCGACCGTCTCGACCCGCTCGCCTACGTCCTGGTCACCGTGGCCGCCCTCGCCCTGGTCGCGCGCAGCCGGACGCCGCTGGCCACCCTCGCCGCGACGACCGGGGCCACCTCGCTCTACCTGATCCTCGGCTTCCCCTACGGCCCGATCCAGATCTCGCTGGTGGTGGCCGTCTTCACGGTCGGCCAGCATCTCCCGCTCAAGGTCTCGGCCACCGCCTGCGCCATCGCCACGATCGCCGTCCTGCTGCACGGCCTGACGACCCCGACCGCGGTGCTGCCGTTCTCGGCCTGGACCATCGTGCCGTTCGCGGTCGGCGTCGTCGCCCGGACCACCGCGGAGGCCGGCGCCCGGTCGCGGGCGGCCCGGATCCTCGAGGAGCGCCTCCGCATCGCCCAGGAGGTGCACGACGTCGTCGGCCACGGCCTCTCGGCGATCAACATGCAGGCCGAGATCGCCCTGCACCTGCTGCCCAGGCGCCCCGAGCAGGCCGAGGAGGCGCTCACCGCGATCAGCCGCACCAGCAAGGAGGCCCTCGACGAACTGCGGGCCACCCTCGCGGTCGTCCGCCGCTCCGACCCTTCCGGTCTGCGCGCGCCCACACCCGGCCTGGCCCGGCTTCAGGACCTGGTCGAGCGGATGTCCGGCACGGGCGTGCCGGTCACGGTCGAGGTCACGGGTACGCGCGGGGACCTGCCGATCGCCGTCGACCTGGCCGCCTACCGCCTCGTGCAGGAGTCGCTGACCAACGTCCTGCGCCACGCGGGCCCGGCGCGCGCCACCGTCACCGTCGAACACCTACCGGAGGCGCTGACCGTGACCGTGACCGACACGGGCCGCGGCGGCCCGGTCAGCAACGGGCACGGCATCAACGGGATGCGGGAACGTGTCACGACGCTCGGGGGAACCTTCGAGGCGGCCCCGGGGCCTTCCGGCGGCTTTTCCGTACGGGGTAGCTTCCCGCTGTGATCCGTGTGCTGATCGCCGACGACCAGGACCTGATCCGCCTGGGCCTGCGGACCCTCCTGGACAGCGAGGACGACCTGGCCGTGGTCGGCGAGGCGGCCGACGGCCTGCGCGCCGTGGAGCTGGCCCACCAGCTGCGGCCCGACGTGGTTCTGATGGACATCCGCATGCCGGGCGTCGACGGCATCGAGGCCACCCGGCGCATCGCGGCCGACCCGCGAACCCGGGACACGCGGGTCGTGGTGCTGACGACGTTCGAGCTCGACGAGTACGTCTTCGACGCGCTCCGCCACGGCGCCAGCGGCTTCCTGATCAAGGACACCAAGCCGGCCGAGCTCCTGCACGCGATCCGCGTCGTGGCCGCCGGCGACGCCCTGCTCTCACCGAGCGTCACCCGCCGCGTGGTCGGCGAGTTCGCCCACCGCACGCCCCGCCCGACCCGGCCCCACCCCCAGCTGGGCACCCTCACCGACCGGGAACGCGAGATCGTCGGCCTGGTCGGCGAGGGCCTGAGCAACGACGAGATCGCCGAACGCCTGGTCGTCAGCCCGGCCACCGCCCGCACCCACGTCAGCCGCGCGATGGTGAAGCTCGCCGCGCGCGACCGCGCCCAGCTGGTCGTGTTCGCCTACCAGTCCGGGCTGGCCGGCTGAGGCGGCGGCCGATACCGCATATGCACTGTCACCGGTTCAGCCCAGCCTGTGCCCGGATCGCCAAATCAGTATGTGGCTTCCATTTATCAGTGGTGCGGTGCCAGATGCTCGTCGACCGTGGTTTCAGTGCGAGCCAAGGCCGTATCGCTGCGCAAGCAGTCCTGCCTGGGTCCGGTTGGTGCAGCCGAGTTTGGTCAGTACACGGGACACGTAACCCTTGACGGTCTGCTCGGTCAGGTGCAGCCGGACGCCGATTTGTGCGTTGGACAGGCCCTCGCCGAGACAGCTCAGTACCTCGACGTCGCGTTCTGTGAGCCCGCCGGGCAGGGCCGACCGCGCCACTGCGGCCAGCAGTGCCTTGGTCGTGCCGGGTGGGAGAACCGTGTGCCCGGCGGCGGCCAGGCGCACCAGGTCGATGAGGTCGCGGGGCGGCGTTGATTTCAGCAGGTACCCGGCCGCGCCTGCGCGAAGGGCGGCGAGGACGTGCCGGTCCGCGTCGAAGGTGGTCAGCGCGACGACGGTGGGTGGTTTCGGCAGTGCGATGATTCGTGTGGTGGCGACCAGCCCATCGACGCCCGGCATTCGCAGGTCCATGAGGACGAGATCGGGCCGGTGCCGGGTCACCGCGTCGAGCGCGGCCGCGCCGTCGTGGGCCACATCGACGACTTGGATGTCGCCCGCGGACTGGAGAATCGTGCGTAGGTGGTCGCAGACCATCGGATCGTCATCGACGATCACCACGCGTACCGAAGCGGGGTTCATCGGCCCGACCGTCCCGGCAGGTCGGCGCGGACTTCGAAGTCGCCGTCGGGGCACCGGCCGGCCGTGAACGAGCCGCCGATCAGCTCGATGCGCCGGCGCAGGCCGAGCAGCCCCATACCCGAGCCGCTGGCGGCCAGCGCCGGATCGGGCGGCGCCGTCGCGGTGCTGTTACGGATGAAAACGGTCAGTCCGTCATCGCAATAGGCGAGCCCCAGTTGCGCGGGAGCGCCCGCGGCGTGCTTGCGCACGTTGGTCAGGCCCTCCTGGACGAGCCGGTACACGGTCCGCCCGACGACCGGCGAGACCGGGATCGGGATGCCTTGCTCGATGATCTCCGCCCGCGTCCCGGCGATACGCGCGGCGTCCAGCAGGGGAGCGAGGTCGGGCAGCGGCTGCGGCGCGTCCTCGCGGCTGCCCGGCTCCGGTAGCACGCGCACGAGTTCGCGGAGTTCGTCCAGGGCCGTGCAGCCCGCCGCCCGGATTCGCTCGGCCGCGGCGAGCGTGGTGCGGTCCGTCGAGGTGAGGCCGAGCGCACCGGCCTCGAGGACGATCAGGCTGACGCGGTGCGAGACGACGTCATGCATCTCGGCGGTGAGCCGGGCCCGTTCCCGCGCCACGGCCTCGGCCGCGCGCAGGTCCCGCTCGCGCTCGGCCCGTTCGGCACGGTCGCGCAGTGCCTCGACGAGATGGCGACGGGCGCTCGCATACAAGCCGGCGAGGACCGGGATCCCGATCAGCAGCAAGCCGCTCCGCAAGCGACCTGGCGACGGCGGCCAGGGAACGACAGCGAGCGCGGCGAGGGCCGCGACGGCGAGCCAGGCCGAGCGGTTGCGGGCCGCATGCACCGCCACGGCGTAGGCGGCAAAGGGAGCCGTCGGAGCCACCAGCACGGTCAGGTCCCCTGCGGATGCGCGCAGTACCGCGCCCGGCATCAGCGCCTCTGCGAGCACGAGGACAGCGCTGACGAGCACCGCCGTCCAGGCCACCGCGCCGGGGGCGGAACGGCGCCACCACAGCGGCACGGCGAGCGCGGCCAGCACTGCCACCCCGGCCGGGCCGTACGGGCGAAGTGCCGCGCCGGGCCCGTACATGAGCAGCACGCCGACCATCGCGGCCAGGCCAACCGTGACCGCGTCGACCCGCATGTGCCGGCGCATGGCCCAACCCTATGTGCGGCGCACACCAATGAGTACTGACGAAAGTAGGTCGGTCCGCCCACGTTCCGGGCTGTCGGAGCGCGACGACGGAGGTGCCAATAGGTCCATGCCCACACTCGACCCGACCACCCGCCGACTGCTCACCTGTGGCGTCGCTGGGCCGCCCCTGTTCGTCATCGCGTTCGTCGTCGAAGGGGCGCTGCGACGGGGGTACGACCCGCTGCGCCAGACCGTCAGTGAACTCGCGGCCGGCCCGCAGGGCTGGGAGCAGATCACTAACTTCCTCGTATTCGCTGTCCTGCTGCTCCTCTTCGCCGCGGGGCTGCGCCGCGCGACCCGCGGCGTGGTGGTGCCGGCACTCGTCGCGTTGGTCGCCGCCGGCCTGGCCGCGTCCGGCCTCTTCGTGACCGACCCGGTGCACAGCGTTGCGACGACCTGGCACGGGACGGTGCACAACGTCGCCGCCATACCGGTGTTCCTCGGCCTGCCGGTACTGTGCCTCACCGTTGCCGTGCTGTCGCTACGCCGACGGAACTGGGGCTGGGCCGTCTACAGCACCGCGACCGCGGTCGCGATGATCGCCACCATCCAGGGCCTGGCCAGCGAGGCCTACGCCGGCCTCTTCCAGCGCATCACCATCCTCCTTGGCTGGACTTGGCTCACCGTCATCGCGCACGCCTCCACCGCCGACGACATGGTGTGTGATCGCCGTTAGGGCTGCGGGTCATGGAGCGCAGCGCGGCCTTTGCCGGCGGCGTAGGCGCTGCTCATCGGCAGGCCAACTCACCGAAGCCGCCGTCCGGGAGAGTCCGTTGACGGCAGCCCTCAACGTGACCGCCCTTGCGGCGGAAGCCGTCGTCGAGCTGGCCGCCGCGAGAAGCGTGCCGCCTGGGCAGGTGTTGCGGTCGCTTACGACAGGCGAGTTCGACAAGGTGGATCAAGACCTGCGCCGGCATCGCACACTGCAGGTCGTCTACCCAGCCTCGATGGACGATTATGACTGGGCGATGGCCGAGGCCAAGGGCTGGATCGAGATAGCCATCCGCTCGACCGAGGGCGAGAAAGCGATCACCTTCTACGACCCGGTCCGGTTGGCTCAGGAGGTAACGAACGCGATGACTGGACCGGGATACTTTGCCGAGTCGGCGGTCGTTGTCGTACCTGCGGTGACCAGGGAAGCGATCGAAGCGGTCGTCGCGCGAATGGCGCGGAGCGGTCCGGCGGACATCGGTTGAACCGTGCGGGGGGCCCTGCGTCGTTACGTTCCGTACTGACGGTGACGTGAGACGCCTTGCGACGAGCTTTCTCTGCGGCATGACAGTGCGTACGATATCTCGTAATGTCTGGCCGTGGACGAGGCATTCTTCTGGCGCCTGGTCGAGGATTCCCGCACGGATATGGGCGTCGACACGGAGCGCGTGGCCCAGGCGTTGCTTCGCCGTCTTCGTACGCTACGGCCAACTGCTATCGAACGGTTCCAGGAACTGTGGGAACAGGCCCAGGACGAACTTTATTGCCAGCCGGTCCTCGACGCTGCAACCCTGTTGCTCGGGCACCTCGACGACGAACTCGCCGTCCTGGACTGGATCGTGTCGCAGGGCAGGCAAACCGTGCGCGGCGTGCTAGATGACCCGGACAGCCTGGTCGCCTTGGCGTCCGACCGGCACAACGCTCGCATCGACTGGCTCTGCGGCCTTCCACTGGAGGCACACATCGCCGCTACCGGTGCTCCATTCGCGATCGACGGTCCTCCGGGGACGGGGTGCCGACAACGATCAGGCCAGGAATGGCACGCCGGCGTAACCGAGCGCCTCGAGATAGACCTCTTCCGGGTCGCCGGGCGGGGGGACGTGGTTGTTCAGCTCCAGGCTGACCATGCCGTGGGCCACCGCCCAGAGGTGCAGGGCGATCCGCTCCGGACCGGCGCCGCCGAAGACGCCGGCCTGGTGGCAGCGCTCGACGCCCTCGACCAGCGGGCGGTACGTCAGATCGGCGGCGGCTTGGTCCTCCGGGGCGGGGCTGAACCCGGGGGCGGCCCGGCCGAACATCAGGCCGTACAGGTGCGGGCTGGCCAGCGCGGCCTGGCGGTAGGCCAGGCCGAGGGCGATCACGTCGCCTAGCGGGTCATCGGTGCGCGGCACCCCGGCCAGGGCCTCGCCGAGGCGGCGGAAGCCTTCGCGGTGCATGGCGGCGAGCAGGCCCTGCTTGTCGCCGAACAGCGTGTAGACCGGCATCGTCGAGACTCCGGCCGCGGCCGCGAGTTTGCGCAGGGACAGGCCGTCCGGACCCTCGGCGATCAGGATGCGGGCGGCCTCGTCCACCAGGCGGGCGGTCAGGTCCGACCGGTTGACGGGTGTCACGAGGGCGACTATAACAACGTTATGGCAAATAACGTTGTTATAGCGCTACATGCGGGGGCCGCCACGATCTCGATGGCGCTGGGCGCGTACAACCTGGCGCGCCGGGCCAAGGGCGACCGGCCGCACCGCTGGGTGGGCTGGGTCTGGGTCGGCGCGATGTACTGGACCATCCTCAGCTCGTTCGCCATCCAACAGCTGCGACCGGGCCATTTCACCTGGATCCACGGCCTCTCGATCTTCACCTTCATCACCCTGTCGATCGGCCTGTGGGCCAGCCTCACCCATCGCATCCGGACGCACCGCAACTTCATGACCGGCTCGTACTTCGGCCTGCTGGGCGCCTTCATCGGCGCGGTAGTCGTGCCCCAGCGCAAGATC
>DASWRZ010000169.1:0-4599 GCA_036402935.1 Actinoplanes sp. | reverse complement strand
ACCGATCAGGACCTGCGCGACATCGACAAGATCTTCATCATCGCCTGCGGCACGTCCTACAACGCCGGCATGGTCGCCAAGTACGCCATCGAGCACTGGGTGCGGATCCCGTGTGAGGTCGAGCTGGCGAGCGAGTTCCGCTACCGCGACCCGATCCTCGACCGCTCGACGCTGGTGATCACCATCAGCCAGTCGGGCGAGACGATGGACACGCTGATGGCGCTGCGCCACGCCAAGGAGCAGAAGGCCCGTGTGCTGGCGATCTGCAACACCAACGGCTCGACGATCCCGCGCGAGTCCGACGCCGTGCTCTACACCCACGGCGGCCCGGAGATCGCGGTCGCGTCGACCAAGGCGTTCCTCACCCAGCTGGTCGCCTGCTACCTGATCGGCCTGCACCTGGCCCAGATCCGCGGCGTCATGTACGCCGACGAGGTCGCGGCCGTGGTCGAGCGCCTCAGCGCCACCCCGGACAACCTGCGCGACCTGCTCGGCTCGATGGAGGACGTACGCGCCCTGGCCCGTGACCTCAAGTCGGCTTCGACCGTGCTCTTCATCGGACGGCACGTGGGCTATCCGGTGGCTCTCGAGGGCGCGCTGAAGCTGAAGGAGCTCGCCTACATGCACGCCGAGGGCTTCGCGGCCGGCGAGCTCAAGCACGGTCCGATCGCGCTGATCGACGAGGGCACCCCGGTGGTGTGCGTGGTGCCGTCGCCGGCCGGCCGGGGCGTGATGCGCGACAAGGTGGTGTCGAACATCCAGGAGGTGCGCGCCCGTGGCGCCCGCACGATCGTGATCGCTGAGGAGGGCGACGAGAGCGTCAAGGCGTACGCCGACCACCTGATCTTGGTGCCGCCCACCCCGACCCTGCTGGCGCCGCTGATGACGACCGTGCCGCTGCAGATCCTGGCCTGCGAGATCGCGGCGGCCCGGGGTCTCGACGTCGACCAGCCGCGCAACCTGGCCAAGTCGGTAACCGTCGAGTGAGCAGACCGGTCTGTGGGCCGCCTGCTCGGTTCGCCGGCCACCTGGGGCATCCGGCTGGCCGGCAGTGGTGATCATGGGGCTTGGCCCAGGGTGATCGCGGCCAGGGCATCGAGGGACTGGCTGCCCTCGTCCCAATAGCCCAGGTGGCCGCCGTCGGGCCGGCTGGTGAAGACCCGAGCGCCGAAATGCGGGTCGCTCGGGTTCTCGCCGAACCACAGGTGCCGCTCCGGTGTGATGACCCCGAAGCCCGCCCGGGTCAGCTCGTCGGCCAGGCCGTGCTGGGACACCGCGGCATATTGGATGACGTCGCTGCGCGATGTCGATGACCAGACGTGGCCGGGCGGCACATGGAGCTGGGCGGCCGAGTCGACGCCCACGCCGGGGGAGCCCACGAAGACCACGTCGTCGACGGCCGGACCCGGGTCCGACGCGGCGGCCTTGCCGACCACCAGCGAGCCGTAGCTGTGCCCGACGACGCTCTGGTGGTCGGCCCCGCTCTGGTGGGTGGTGCGCAAGCCGTCCTGGAATCGGTTCAAGGCCGGGGCGGCGGTCGCCGCCGGACGAGCGCTCGCGGCCTCGTCGACGAAGTCGGGTGCGTCGTAGTCGAGCCAGAGCACCGCACTGGTCGAGGCGGCCGGTCGCACCTCGGTCGCCCGCGCGGCGACCCGCGACGCCCGGGTCAGCTCGCCGTTGAAGGAGGCCAGGTCGGAGGTCATCCCCGGCACTTGGGTCACCACGTTGTCGGCGTGGTCGGGGTCGCCGAGCGCGACCACCACCCGACCCTCCCCGGTGGTGTCGAGCCGCAGCAGATAGGCCCGTGGCCCGTCGTCCGAGGCGAGCCGGTCGGCCAGCGTGTCGAGGCCGTGCCGCAGATCGCGAAGCCGTGAGGCCTCCGGGCCGTGGGCCGCCAGTGAGACCTCGGCCCGGCGATCGTCGAGCAGGAGGCGGTTGGCCGCGTCCCGGTCGGCGGCCGGGATGCCGTCGAGCGGGGCGAGCCAGCCCGGTTCGGTGGCCAGCAGCCAGCTCTGCTCGCCCGGGGTCAGCCCGGACCACCACCGTCGCACCTCGGCGGCTGTCGCGGCGCAGGACGGCCGGGCGTTCCCCGGTGCGCGGGCCGGTTCGAAGCCGAGCCGGGCGGCCGCGGTCGTGTCAGCTCGGTCGGCGACCGATAGAGCGGCTGTCAGGTCGGGCGTGACCGCTTCCGACGGGCCGCCGCGCACCGAGCCGTCGTCGGCGATCGTGAGGCCGCCGCGGGCCGCGGCCACCGAGGCGCGAGACAGCAGCGCCCGCGCTCGGTCGAGGGCCGCCGCGAACTCGCTGATCGCCTGGTCGGCCTGCCAGCAGAGCAGGCGGAACACGATCAGCCCGCGTCGCAGCCGGGCAAGGCGGTCGGTGGCCGCCCGGGCCGCGGTGCCGGTCCAGGCGGCGGCGAAGCGCCCGAGCAGGGGTGGCAACTCGGCCGCGAGGCGACCGGCCAACGTGGCCCACTGCCGCCAGGCGGCGGCGAGGGCCCGCCAGCGGCTCGGGTCGGTGGCGCGAAGACGCAGGTAGACGGCTTCGGCGGTCATCGGAACCGGCGCAGGCGGTCGGCGGCGCGGGCGTCGGCGGCCTCGTAGGACGCGGCGACCTCGGTGATCTGGCGGGCGGTGTCGGCCAGGTCGGCGCCGAGCCGGGTGAGCTCGGTGCGGGCGGCCTCGGCGGCCAGGGCGGCCGCGTCGACGGTCGCCCAGCGCGGGGACGGGGTGGGTGCCGGGGCGTGTGCGGCCGCGCCGGTCACCCGGGACGCGGTGCCGGACAGCGCGGAGACGATGCGGCGCAGGTCGTCGGTGTCGACCTCGAGATCGGGATTCATCGGCAGCCTCCATGCGGGGAACGGGATGCGCCGAGGTTAGGAGGCGGGACGGTCCGCCGGGCGCTGTCTGTGGACGGCGTACGAAGGCTGTGCACAGGCCTTGCGCCGCGCCCGACCGATAGGGTTGGGCCGTGATCGTGGCTGTCGGCATCGACGTGGTCCTGGTGGACCGATTCGCCCGTGCTTTGGAGCGCACGCCGTTGCTGGCCGTCCGTCTCTTCACCGAGGACGAGCGGGTGACCGTCTCGGGCAACCCGCGCTCGGGTGAGTCGCTGGCCGCCCGATTCGCCGCCAAGGAAGCGGTCGCCAAGGCCCTGGGCGCCCCCGCCGGAATGCGCTGGCACGACTGCGAGGTCGTCTCCGATCCCGACGGGCGCCCGTGGTTGACGGTTTCCGGTACGGTCGCCGCGGTCGCCGCCGAGCGTGGCGTCAAGCGTTGGCACCTGTCCCTCTCCCACGACGGGGGCATCGCCTCCGCGATGGTGGTAGCAGAGTCCTGAGACAGCGGGGTCCTGAGACAGCGGGGTCCTGAGACAGCGGAGTCCTGAAACAGCAGAGTCCTGAACTGGAGGAGACATGCGGCGGGCGTGGCGGGTTTCAGACGTTCGGGCGGCGGAGCAGGAGCTCATGGCGACGCTGCCCGAGGGCGCGCTCATGCAACGGGCCGCCGCCGGCCTGGCCCGGCGCTGCGCGCTCCTGCTGGAAGACTCCGGCGGGGTCTACGGCGCCTGCGTGCTGCTGCTGGTCGGCAGCGGTGACAACGGCGGCGACACCCTCTATGCCGGTGCCGCGCTGGCCCGCCGCGGCGCCCAGGTGCGGGCCTTGCTGCTCCAGCCCGAGCGCGTCCACCTGGCCGCCCTGGCCGCGCTGCGTCAGGCCGGCGGCTTCACCGTCGACGAGCTGCCGCAACGCGCCGACCTGGTGCTCGACGGCATCGTCGGCATCGGAGCGACCGGTGGGCTGCGGCCGTCCGCGATCAAGTTGGTGGTCCGGCTGGCCGACCTGCGCGGCCGCGCAGGCGAGCGGCCGCCGGTGGTCGCGGTCGACACCGGCGACGTGCCCGGCGAAGCGGTCACGGCCGATGTCACGGTCACCTTCGGCTGTCTCAAGCCGGCCCACGTGGTCGGGCCGGCGGCCACTCGCTGCGGTCAGATCGAGCTGATCGACATCGGCCTGGGCCCGGTGCTGCGGGCCGATCCGGCGCTGCGGGTGCCCGACGCCGACGACATCGCCGGCTGGTGGCCGCGGACCGGTCCGGGCTCCGACAAATACACCCGGGGCGTGGTCGGCATCGCGACCGGCTCGGCGACCTACCCCGGCGCGGCGATCCTTTCGGTCGGCGGGGCCCTCGCCGGGCCGACCGGCATGATCCGGTACGCGGGAAGCGCCTACCAGGAAGTGGTTCGCGCCCATCCGTCCGTCGTCGCCGTCGGCAAGGTCGCCGACGCCGGTCGGGTGCAGGCCTGGCTGTGTGGCTCCGGCCTCGGCACCGGCGACGAGTCGCGCACCGCCCTGCGCAGCGTGCTGACCAGTCCGGTCCCCGTCGTGCTCGACGCCGACGCGATCACCATGCTGGTCGACGGCCGGCACGCGGAGGATCTGCGCGGGCGGGACGCGCCGCTGGTGATCACGCCGCACGACGGCGAGTTCCGGCGGCTGGCCGGCGAGGAACCCGGCCCCGACCGGGTCGGCGCGGCCTGCAAGCTGGCCGCCTGGATCAACGGCGTGGTCCTGCTCAAGGGCGACCGCACGATCGTGGC
>DASWRZ010000168.1:0-3850 GCA_036402935.1 Actinoplanes sp. | reverse complement strand
CTGGGATCCCTTTGGTTGCACGCGCGGTGCAAGGAGTTCGGCCGCGGGCGAACGGCCGGCATGTCACTCGAGAAGAGCTAAGCCCCTCCTCCCGAGGGCCGATCTACTCCCTGTCAGGACCGCTGCACACCGCCACCGAGCAAGGAGAGCGATATGACCACCCTGCTGACGCCCGAGATCACCACTGTCGACGAGCTGGCCGAGCGGTGCGACCGCTGCAGCGCCGCCGCCAAGCTGGAGGTCAAGCTGGCCAGCGGCGGGGCGCTCAGTTTCTGTGGCCACCACGCCAACCGGCACCACGAGGACATCGTCAAGATCGCCGAGCGGATCATCCTCGAGGACGGCTTCGACTGGACCGGCAAGTGACCACGTAAGCCACAAAAGCCGCGTTATGCTGGTCTTCTTATGGGCAGATCGCGGCCCTCGAGTTGGGCACGGCCGGCATTGCGCGGCTTCGCCCTGCTGCTCGTGCTGAGCGCGGCTGCCTTGACGGCAGCCGCGCTCGACGTGCATCCGGTGGTCGCGGCCGCGGCGCTGGTCACGGCGATCGGTGTGACCGGTTTTCTGGTACGCGATCGGGCCCGTCGCCGGCCGGACCCCCCGAACACCGTGCTGCACTCGATGAACGAGGCGGTCATGGTGCTCGACGCCAACTACCGCGTGATCGACGTCAACCGGCGCTGGCGGGAGCTCACCGGCCACGGGGCCGACGAACCGATCCGGCTCGACCCGCCTCCGATGCCGCCGGCGGCCGGCGGCGACTGGCTGCTCCCCCGGGCCGACGGCACCGAGGTGCCGGTGCTGGCCACGCTGGCCCCGATCTCTGGCCAGAACGGCGAGACTCGCGGCTACGTCGCGACGTACGTCGATATCGCCGACCGCAAACGGGCCGAGGAAGTGCTGGCCGAGCGGGCCGGGGAACTGGAACGTGGCAACGCCCGGCTGGCCGCCGCGCTGGCGTTCAAGAACGACCTGACCTCGATGCTGACCCACGACGTGGCCCAGCCGATCAGCTCGATCGCCAGCCTCTGCGAGCTGCTCTGCGCGGACTGGCCCGACCTGCCGGACGACATCCGGTTCGAGCTCGCGTCCAAGATAGACAAGAACACGCAGCGGCTGATCAAGATGATGAACGATCTGCAGTTGCTGTTCCGGCTGGATACCGCGGCGGTGACCGCGCGGCGGTCCCCGGTGCCGGTGCTCGAGGCGGTGCCCGCCGACGACGGCGTGGAGATCGACATCGACGAGGACCTGTCGGCTCTGGCCGACCGTGAGCACCTGACGGTCGTGGTGCAAAACCTGGTGCGCAACGCTCTCGACCACGGGGAGAAGCCGGTCGTGGTGAGCGCCGTCCGCCGGGGAGACAACGTCGTGCTGAGCGTGCAGGACAACGGTCCCGGGATCTCCGAGGAGCTCCTGCCCCACCTGTTCGGGCGATCGGTGCGCGGGGCCGGGCTCGGGCTGTTCGTCGTGCGGCACCTGGTCGAGGCGAACGGCGGGACGGTCCGCTACGAGCAGGTGCGGCCGCGGGGGGCGCGGCTGGTCGTGACACTGGACGCGGCCCCGGTTTGAGCCGGGGCCGCGTCCAGTCGGTCGATCTCACATGTCGTGCGCGCTACCGCGTTCCTCTTCGTTGATCATGCCGTCGCCCCACGCGTCGCGGCGCGGGGTGCGGCCGCCCATCCGGGCCGCCCCGCCCGCACCGTCGCTGATCGGGCCGCCGCTGATCGGGCCGCCGCTGATCGGGCCGGCCTTGGCGATCCGCCGCCCGGGCGCCAGCACGTCGTCGAGGTCGTGCGCGCTGCTGATGCCGGGCGCGCTGGTGATGTCCACGTTGGTGCCCATGTCGGCCTCGGTCAGCCCGTGGTAGGGCAGATCCGCGTCGCTGCCGTTGCTGCGCTCGGCGGCGCTGGTGCCCCAGCCGGCGCCCGGCTTGGCGCGGTTGCGGATGCGGGCCGCCACCGATGCCGGGTTGACGATCATCTTGGAGCTGGCGCCGCCCGGGTACTCACCCAGCAGGCCGCCCTCGACCAGGCTCTTGAACGTGGTCAGGTCGGTCTTGAGCCGTCTGGTCAGCGACGCCTGGCCGTGCCGGTCGCTGGGCATGAGAAAGGCGATGTCCGCCTCCAACTGGGCCACGATCTGGGTCTTCGTCTCGCCCATCGGCCGCAGCGTGATGGTCTCGGCGAGCAGCGGTCCCTCGGTCGTCGACCAGGCGACCCGCTCGTCGAGCGAACGCTCGGTGATCTGGGCGTCGAACTCGCGGCGCTTGCCGTCGACATCCATGATCCAGTGGGTCTGATCGTGCCCGATCGGGGTCACCTCTTGGACCCCGCTCATGAACCGTGGGTAGTTCTCGAACGCGGCGAGCTGCTCGTACACCGTGTGTAGTGGTGCACTCACCTCGATGGCCTGCTGAACCATACTCATCGCTTTTCTCCCATGCCTGGCGTGCTTTTCCGGCATGATTGAGCGTACGGAGACGACTACTGTCCGCGTTCGCGTTTTGGAGATACCCGGTTCTCAGACCCGGCGCAGGTACTGCCAGCGGCCTACCTCGGCGGCATACCGGGCGTCACTCGCGGCGACCAGCGTCACCCCGGCCGCGCGCAGCATCGCCAGCAGTCGGGCGGACGGGCTGCGCCAGGCCTCGCTGACCTCGACCACGGTGCCGGTCTGCCGGCAGGCGTCGGTGAGCGCGGTCAGCATGTCCGGCGTGACCACGGCGTCGTCCAGGCCGACCTGGGCGAGCAGGCCCAGCGGGCGGGCGAGCTGGGTGGGTGCATAGCGCGAGGCGCGCTCCAGGCCGCGGACGGTCGAGTCGATCAACGTCTCGGCGACCTGCTCCGGCGTCAGCTCGGCGGTGCCGAGCAGCGCGCGCACGTCGCGCGGGCCGACCGGTCCACCGGCCAGCGGCAGGCGCGAGACGGCCACCGAGACCGCCTCCAGCGGGCCCAGGTCGGCCGGCCAGGCCAGCCAGCCGTCCGGCTGGACGACCTCGACCTCGGCGGCGACTCGCAGGGTCATCTCGGTGCGGCGCCGGGCCCGGTGCACGGCGTCGGCGTACGCACCGAGCCAGGTGGTGTCCGGCCCGACCTGGTCGGCGAAGGTGACCGCGGTGAGCCCGGCCTGGTCGGCGGCCGAGACGACCACGCCGACGCTGTCGCGACCGGCCGAGAAGCCGGTGTGCACATGGGCGTCGACCGTCAGGTCGAGGCCGTCGTGGACGGCGCTCATCAAGCCGCCACCGATGCCCGTATCCCGCTCTGCGCTCACGTTCGCTCCCCGGCTCTTCTTTGCGTGGTCTCGAAAAGAATGCGGGAGCGGTGTTGTCAAGCCCGGTCTGGCGGCGGTGCAGTTCGGTTCTCGGTACTTCCGAGCACGACGCCCCGGCCGCTCTACGCGCCGGGGCAGTCGTCGCTCAGTCGGATTCCTCCGGAGATCGCAGCATCTTGGTGACGGCCTGGACGGCGTCCTCGGTCGGCGAGGCGGCCTCGCGGTTGGCGGCCTGCAGCTCGCGGTAGACCTCTTCGCGGTGCACCTGCACGTCGCGCGGCGCCTGAATGCCCAGCCGGATGACGTCACCCCGGGCCTCGAGCACCGTGATGACGACGTCGTCGCCGATCATCACGCTCTCACCGGCGCGGCGGGTCAGCACAAGCATCGGCCGTGCCCTCCTGCATCCCTGGTAAGCCCTCCTGCATCCCTGGTAATGCAGAGGCGCGGTCGCGCGCAGCCGCGACCGCGCCCGCGACGGGGCGTCAGTAGGTCCGATTCATGATCGCCCGGACCGGCAGGCCGGAACCGCTGAGCACGACCTGCTGGGCCCGCATGCTGTCCCGGTCGAGGA
>DASWRZ010000167.1:0-10719 GCA_036402935.1 Actinoplanes sp. | reverse complement strand
CCGGCGGCCGCTTCACCGACGGCCGCTTCACCGACGGCCGCTTCACCGACGGCCGCTTCACCGGCGGGCGCTTCGCCGGCGGGCGCTTCGCCGGCGGGCGCTTCGCCGGCGGGCGCTTCACCGGCGGGCCAGCAGTAGACCTCGCCCGGCTCGGTGAGCGCGCACGTGCTGTCGCCCGAGGCGGCGAGTTGCACGACCTTGCCGCTGACGTGGACCCGGACCGGTTGGGCACCGCCGGAGCAGTAGACGTCGCCGGCGCGGGTGAGCGTGCAGTTCTGGTCGGCGTCGGCGTCGGCCGGTGCCGGTGCCGCGACGAGAAGCGCGGCCAGGGCGAGGAAGATCGCCATTACTCGAACGCCCAGCCGCATGCTAGGGATTATGGGCGCTTTAGGAGCTTTTGTCCGCTTCCGACACGAGCGGTGATATTCCGGAGCCGGGCAGCGGTCACAGGTGCTACACAGGAGGCGGAAAGCTCCCGCAAAGCGTGACGCATAAAAGTAGGGGCATGACGATGGCGAACGCAGACACCAACGAGCTCCGGCGCCCCGACGGTGGTCCGGTTCGCGTGCTGGTGGTCGACGACGAGCCGACGCTCGCCGAACTGCTCTCGATGGCGCTGCGCTACGAGGGCTGGGACGTCAAGAGCGCGGGCGACGGCCAGACCGCCGTGCGCACGGCTCGCGAGTTCCGTCCCGACGCCGTCGTCCTCGACATGATGCTGCCCGACATCGACGGGCTCGAGGTGCTGCGCCGGCTGCGCGGCGAGACGCCCGAGGTGCCGGTGCTGTTCCTCACCGCCAGGGACTCGGTCGAGGATCGCATCACCGGCCTCACCGCGGGTGGCGACGACTACGTCACCAAGCCGTTCAGCCTGGAAGAGGTGGTCGCCCGGCTGCGCGGGCTGATGCGGCGGATGGGTCACTCCCCGATGCGTACGGAGTCGCAGCTGGTCGTCGGCGACCTCAGCCTCGACGAGGACAGCCACGAGGTGCGGCGCGGCAGTGACCTGATCACGCTGACCGCGACCGAGTTCGAGCTGCTGCGCTACCTGATGCGCAACCCGCGCCGGGTGTTGAGCAAGAGCCAGATCCTCGACCGGGTCTGGAACTACGACTTCGGCGGCCAGGCGAACGTGGTCGAGCTGTCCATCTCGTACCTCCGCAAGAAGATCGACGCGGGTCGCAAGCCGATGATCC
The DNA here is from genome assembly GCA_036402935.1 of Actinoplanes sp. Lineage (GTDB taxonomy): Bacteria > Actinomycetota > Actinomycetes > Mycobacteriales > Micromonosporaceae > Actinoplanes. Next base: position 9,523 of record DASWRZ010000167.1, on the reverse strand, counting down.
ATACCATGCGCGGAGCCGGCTATGTCCTCAAGCCCGCTGACTGAGAGCCCGCTGACCGAGAACCCGCCGACTGAGGTTCGCCCCCGCGCGCGGTGGCGGAATCCTCGCGCGCGATGGCGCAACCCCGGCGCGTGGCCGCTTCGCACCCGGCTCGTAGCGCTGATGATCGCGTTGCTCTGCCTGCTCGGCATCCTGGTCGGCGGCACCGCCGAGATCTTCCTCAGCAAGAACCTCCACGAGCAGGTCGACGCCCAGCTCGACCAGGCGATGAACTTCGGCCGCCCGGGCGGATTCCACGGCGGCAGCTTTCCCGACCCCGATTCCGACGCGCGCGACCGGCCGTTTGGTGGCTCCCAGTTCGGCTCCATCCAGCTGACCCACTACCCCGACGAGACGACGGTCCACGGCGGTGTCGTCGCGCCGGACCCGACCACCGACAACCCGCCCAGCCTCATCTATACGGAGATCTCCGCGGCCAATCAGGCGCGGCTGCTCGCCGTGGACGCCGACGGGCACCCGGAGACCGTCTCGCTCGACGGTCTTGGCAGCTACCGGGTGGAAGCCCGGGTCAACAACGGCACCCTGCGGGTGGTCGCGCTCTCCCTTCAGTACACCGACCGCGTTCTGCTACGGGTCGCGCTGGTCACGTTCGGGGCGGTGCTGATCGCGATCGGCGTCGCCGGCTGGGCCGGCGCCGTGATCATCCGTCGGAACTTCGCGCCGCTCGACCGGGTCGCGGCGACCGCGACCCGGGTGTCCGAGCTGCGGCTCGACCGGGGCGCGGTGCAGCTGGCCCAGCGGGTGCCGTCCGGCGACACCGACCCGCGCACCGAGGTCGGCCAGGTCGGCGCGGCCCTCAACCGGATGCTCGACCACGTCGGTAACGCGCTCGAGGCGCGGCATGCCAGCGAGATGCAGGTGCGCCAGTTCGTCGCCGATGCCAGCCACGAGCTGCGTACGCCGCTGGCCGCCATTCGCGGCTATGCCGAGCTCAGCCGCCGCAGCCGGGCGCCGATCTCGGACGAGATCGCGCACGTGCTGGGCCGGGTCGAGTCGGAGGCCAAGCGGATGACCGGGCTGGTCGAGGACCTGTTGTTGCTTGCTCGGCTGGATGCCGGGCGGCCGCTGGCCCACGACCCGGTCGACCTGACCATGCTGGTCGTCGACGCGGTCAGTGACGCGCACGCCGCCGGGCCACGCCACTTCTGGCAGCTCGACCTGCCCGAGGAGCCGGTCACCGTGGTCGGCGACGGGCAGCGCCTGCATCAGGTGCTGGCCAATCTGCTGGCCAACGCGCGTACGCACACTCCGGAGGGCACCACCGTGACTGTCGCGGTGAGCGCGACCACCGACGCGGCCGTTCTTCAGGTGATCGACTTCGGGCCGGGTATTCCGGCCGAGTTGCAGCCGCACATCTTCGAACGGTTCGCCCGCGGGGACAGCTCGCGCTCGCGGGCGGCCGGCAGCACCGGGCTGGGGTTGTCGATCGTGTCGGCCGTCGTCGCGGCGCATCGGGGAACCGTGTCGGTGGAGAGCGTGCCCGGTCAGACGGTGTTCACGGTCAGCCTTCCGCTGGCCCGCGTCCCGGCCGGTGAGCAACTCGCCCGCACACTCCCGCGCGTCCGTTGAGGCGCTATGCTGTCGGGCGTGACTCGTTGGTATCGGTGGTTTACCGGGCCGGCTCCTGCCGGTGTCCCGGTCATCACCGCATGACCTGAGACACCCGCCAGAGCCGGCCGAGGCAGCGACATTCCGTCGCTGCCTTTTGTTTTGCGACGAGCAGCCGGCTCACCTGCCCCGGGCGCCGGCAGAAAGCGAACATCACGATGACCGTCCCCGAGGTTCAGCGCGTCCGTGACCAGCGCATCGAGCGCGTCGTGCCGCTGATGAGCCCCGCCCTGCTGCACCACGAGCTTCCGCTGACTTCCGAGTTGCACGACACCGTGCTGGCCGGCCGCGCCCAGGTCGAAGACGTGCTCAACGGCCGAGATCCGCGTCTGCTGGTCGTCGTCGGCCCGTGTTCGGTGCACGACCCGGTCGCCGCCGGGGAGTACGCGACACTGCTGCGGGAGCAGGCCGACCGGCTCAGCGACGACCTGCTGATCGTGATGCGCGTCTACTTCGAGAAGCCGCGCTCCACCGTCGGCTGGAAGGGCCTGATCAACGACCCGGCGCTGGACGGCACCGGCGACGTGAGCACCGGCCTGCGGATCGCCCGCAAGCTGCTGCTGGAGATCGTCGGGCGGGGCCTGCCGACCGCGGTCGAGTTCCTCGACCCGATCACCCCGCAGTACATCGCGGACACGGTGGCCTGGGGGGCGATCGGCGCGCGTACGGTCGAGTCGCAGGTGCACCGCCAGCTCGCCTCCGGCCTGTCGATGCCGATCGGCATGAAGAACCGGCCCGACGGCAGCATCGCGACGGCGATCGAGGCGATCCAGGCCGCGGCCGTGTCGCACGTCTTCCCCGGCATCGACTTCTCGGGTACCCCGGCGATCCTGCACACCACCGGCAACCCGGACACCCACCTGGTGCTGCGCGGGGGCGGCGGCAAGCCCAACTACAGCGTCGCCGACGTGGAGAATGCGCTGGCCCTGCTGCGCAAGGACGGCCTGCCCGAGCGGTTGGTGATCGACTGCTCGCACGGCAACAGCGGCAAGGACCACCGGCGCCAGCCGCACGTCGCCGACGACGTGGCGGCCCAGGTCGCGGGCGGTCAGCGCGGGATCAGCGGCGTGATGCTGGAGAGTTTCCTGGTGCCGGGGCGGCAGGAGCTGGGCGGCGAGCTCACCTACGGCCAGTCGATCACCGATGCGTGCATGGGCTGGGACACGACCATCGAGGTCCTGGAGCGGCTGGCGACCGCATCCGCTCACAGATAGCGCACAGGGACGCCACAAGGGCAGGACAGGGCCTCGGCCGAAAGTTGGTCGGGTAGCCCTGTCCCCCGTGTGTGGAGTGTCGCGATGACTTCGACGTTGCCCGTCCCGCCGGTTACGGCGTACCCGGAAACGCCGCCACCGCCCCCGGCTCGGCGCCGAGCCGGGTTTCTCTTCGGCCCGACCGGCGACGCCGCGTGGGCGCGGCCGTCGATGTGGGTGTTGTTGCTGGTAACCGCGTTTCTCTACCTGTGGGGCCTCGGCAAGTCGGGGTGGGCGAACGCGTTCTACTCGGCCGCCGCCCAGGCCGGATCGGCCAGCTGGAAGGCGTTCTTCTTCGGCTCGTCGGACGCGGCCAACTCGATCACCGTCGACAAGACGCCCGGCGCGCTCTGGATCATGGATCTTTCGGCCCGCGTCTTCGGGGTCAACTCGTGGAGCATCCTGGTGCCCGAAGCGCTGATCGGCGTGGCCAGCGTGGCACTGCTCTACACGACGGTGAAGCGCTGGTTCGGCCCGGCGGCCGGCCTGATCGCCGGGGCGGTGCTCGCGCTCACCCCGGTCGCGGTGCTGATGTTCAAGTTCAACAACCCGGACGCGCTGCTGGTCCTGCTGATGATCGCCGGCGCGTGGGCCACCTCGCGCGCGATCGAGACCGGCCGGACCAGGTGGCTCGTCTGGGCGGGTGTCTTCGTCGGCTTCGGCTTCCTGGCCAAGATGCTGCAGGCGCTGCTGGTCGTGCCGGCCTACGCGCTCGCCTACCTGTTCGCCGGGCCGCCGCGCCTCGGCAAGCGGATCGTTCAGCTGCTGCTCTCGGGCCTGGCGGTGATCGTCTCGGCCGGCTGGTACATCGCGATCGTCGAGCTGTGGCCCAAGTCGTCGCGGCCGTTCATCGGCGGCTCGCAGAACAACAGCCTGCTCGAACTCGCCCTCGGCTACAACGGCCTCGGCCGGCTCTCCGGCGACGAGACCGGCAGCGTCGGTGGGGGTGGCGGCGGCGGTGGCTGGGGCCAGACCGGGCTCCTGCGGATGTTCGACAGTGAGCAGGGTGGACAGATCTCGTGGCTGCTGCCGGCGGCGCTGATTCTGCTGGCCGGCGGGCTCGCGGTGACCTGGCGGCGGGCACGGACCGACCGGCAGCGGGCGGCGCTGATCCTGTGGGGTGGCTGGCTCCTGGTCACCGGACTGACCTTCAGCCTGATGCAGGGCATCTTCCACGCGTACTACACGGTGGCGCTGGCGCCGGCGATCGGCGCGGTCGTCGGGATGGGCGCCGTGCTGCTCTGGCGAGCGCGGCGTGAGGTGTGGCCGATGATTCTGCTGGCGATCACGGTCGCGGTCTCGGCCTGGTGGTCCTACCACCTGCTGTCCCTCAGCGCCGACTTCCTGCCCTGGTTGCGGTGGGTGGTCCTGATCGGGGGGCTCCTGGCGGCGGTCGCGCTGATCGCGACGATTCGCCTCGCTGGGTGGGTGGTTGCGGTGGCCGGCGGGGTCGCGGTGGCCGTATTGCTTGCGGGGCCTGCGGCGTACGCGGTCCAGACCGCCTCACAACCGCACACGGGGTCGATTCCGACCGCTGGGCCGGCGGTGACCGCTGGATTCGGTGGCCGTGGAGGTTTCCCTGGTGGCGGTCGTGGGGGCGGCGGGTTCCCGGGCTTCAACGGGGGCGGCCGTGGAACCGGCAATGGTGGTGGCTTCGGCGGCACCCAGAACGGCGGCACCCAGAACGGCGGCACGGGGAACGGCGGCACGGCGAACGGGACCGGCCAGAATGGCGGCGGCTTCGGCGGCCTCAACGGCGGTGGCGCTACCGGCGGCACCGGCCAGAATGGCGGTGGCTTCGGCGGCGGCCGGCGTGGTGGCGGCCTGGGCGGGCTGCTCGACTCCTCGACGGTCAGCTCCGAGATGAAGGCCCTGCTCCTGGCCGACGCCGACAAGTACACCTGGACGGCCGCCTCGGTCGGCTCGCAGAGCGCGTCCGGCTACCAGCTGGCGACCGGCAAGCCGGTGATGGCGATCGGAGGCTTCAACGGCACCGACCCGTCCCCCACACTCGCCCAGTTCCAGCAGTACGTGGCGCAGGGCAAGATTCACTACTTCATCGGGAGCGGCTCCGGCGGCTTCGGCAACAACACGGGCGGCTCGAACGACAGTTCCCAGATCGCCCAGTGGGTGTCCCAGAACTTCACCGCCAAGTCGGTCGGCGGCACCACGGTCTACGACCTGACCGCCCCGACCAGCACCACCACCGCATAACCACCTTCCCCGACGCCGGGCAGGCGGCCGCCCTCCACTGGGCGGCCCCTGTCCGGCGTCTTCGTTTTCCGAAGCCGACATATCCCTCGAAAAGTTCACAGGGGTGGCACAGGGTCGCCACACTTGCGACCCAGTTGGCGGGCCGATCGTTGCTGGTATGAGCCTTTCGACGCTGCCATCGCACGACGCCGCCGCGGCCGGCTATCGAGCCCCGGTGCTCGACATGGTCGTGCCGGTCTACAACGAGGAGATCGACCTCGAGCCGTGCGTGCGGCGTCTGCACGCGTACCTCGTGGCACACTTTCCCTATCCCTTTCGGATCACGGTGGCCGACAACGCGAGCACCGACGCGACGGCCGAGGTGGCGCGGCGGCTGAGCGCCGAGATGCCGGGCGTGGCCATGGTGCACCTGGCCGAGAAGGGCCGCGGCCGTGCCCTCAAACATGTCTGGACCCAGTCCGACGCGGCCGTCCTCGCCTACATGGACGTCGACCTGTCGACCGACCTCGGCGCCCTGTTGCCGCTGGTCGCGCCGCTCATCTCGGGCCACTCCGACCTGGCGATCGGCTCGCGCCTGGCCCGCGGTTCCCGGGTCGTACGGGGCGCCAAGCGCGAGATCATCTCGCGCTCCTACAACCTGATCCTGCGCGGCACGCTGGCCGCCCGGTTCTCCGACGCGCAGTGCGGCTTCAAGGCGATCCGGTCCGATGTGGCCGCCCGGCTCCTTCCGATGGTCGAGGACACCGGCTGGTTCTTCGACACCGAGATGCTGGTGCTGGCCGAAAAGGCCGGCCTGCGCATTCACGAGGTGCCGGTCGACTGGATCGACGACCCGGACAGCCGCGTCGACATCGTCTCGACCGCGATCGACGACCTGAAGGGAATCTGGCGCCTCACCCGGGCGCTCGGCGCGGGCCGGCTGCCGCTGGCGTCGCTTCGCGACCAGCTGGGCCGCGACCCGTTGCCGGTCGCCGGGGTTCCGGCCGGCCTCACCGGCCAAGTGATCCGCTTCGCCGCGGTCGGGGCGGCGAGCACGCTCGCCTACCTTGCTCTGTATGCGGTGCTGCGCACCGCCATCGGGCCCCAATGGGCCAACTTCATCGCCCTGCTGGTCACTGCCATCGCGAACACCGCGGCTAATCGCCGGCTCACCTTCGGCGTACGGGGAAATGACCGTGCCTGGAAGCACCAAGCGCAAGGTCTCGCGGTGTTTGCCGTGGGTCTGGGCCTGACCAGCGGGTCGCTGGCGCTGCTGGACAGCCTGTCGGCGACGCCGCCGAAGTCGGTCGAACTCTTCGCGCTGGTGGTGGCCAACCTGGTCGCGACCGGGGTGCGGTTCCTGTTGATGCGGATCTGGGTCTTCCGGAGTCGCGCTCGCGAAGCCCGGGCCTGATCTCGCGGGCGTCGTGGGGGGCCACGACGCCGGCCCGAGACAGACCCGTCCATGAGAAAGGCGGCGCCGGTCCCCCGTCCGGCGCCGCCTTTCCATACGTCACGGGGACTTCTCGCGGCGGCCGGCGCTTCACCCGGCGGCCGACGCTTCACCCGGCGGCCGGCGCATCACCCGATGACCGGCGCATCACCCGATGGCCGGCGCATCACCCGGTGACCGGCGCTTCACCCGGTGACCGGCGCTTGTCCCGGTGACCGGCGTTCTTCGCTGATCAGGACTTCGAGACCCGGTGGGCTCGCAGGATCACGGCGGTGGAGACGGTGACGGCGCAGGCGCCCGTGATCGCGGCCGGGCTCCACCAGGTGAGGATGCCCAGGGTGATCGCGGTGGCCCAGAGGACGGCGGCGGTCAGGATCAGGGTGATCGGGAAGCGTTTGCGACGGGGTGGGGCCAGGGGCTGGGCGCCCTCCAGCCGGGCACAGAATTCGGGGTCGTCGCGCCTTAACTGGCGCTCCAGTTCTGCCAGTCGACGGCTGTCTTCCCTGCTCAGCATGTCGCCACCTCCGCTCGGCCGCGGGCCACGCACCTGACCGAGGAAGAGGACCACCCCGATCAATGCCATTGTTACTCGTGCGTTGCCTTAGCGATACCTGCAGCGATGCGACCCCTCGGCGAATCGCGGCCTTTGACAGGGAAGGACCCGATAATTCCGAGTTATCGACGGTCAACTCTCCCGAGCGGCCCTATTCGAAAGTGACGGTGGCGGATGGGACGCCGCGGGCTCGGGCCACGTGCATGGACTCCTCCTCGATGTCGGCGCGCTGCGGCGGAGTCAGCGGACCGAAAGGGGTCACGGTCAGGTCGACGCGCTTGCGGGCCACCAGCTTCGCCCGCCAGACGCCGACGATCTCGCCGTCGGCCAGGACGACGCCCGGGTTGCCGAGGACGCGCCAGACCTCTCTCTGCCGGTCGCGGCCGGGCACCAGCAGGTCGCGGTCGCGGGCCTGGAGCAGCGGGTCCATGCCGGGGAGCAGGCGGACGCCCTCCGGCGGCGGGGGCGACTCGAACTCCTTGACCGCGGAGGCCGGCAGCCAGGTCTTCTTGCCCTCGACGGCGATCTCGGCCAGGTCGCCGGGCCAGACCTGTTTGATCTCGGCGGTCGCGGTGCCCACGTATTTGGCCACCTCGGCCGGGGTGGCCGGCCCGAGGAACCGCAGGTAGGTCGCGATCAGGTCGGCTATGCCGACGTTGGCCTCCGGGATCGGGGGCGCGTCGGGGATCGGGCCGAGCGTCGCCTCGCGGCCGCGGGACTCGACCTCGACACCGCCGGCCAGGCCCGCCACCTGCCAGATGTTGCCGCCGATGTGCCGGGCCTTGCAGGAGCGGCACTCATATGTCAGCTCCTTGGGCACCCGCTTGCTGACCTGGGTGCTCACGTCGCCCCGGGCCATCGAGTGGGTCAGCACCTCGCGGAACGCGGCCGCGGTGACCCGGAACGCCTCGATGCCGAGCTTGCCGGCGTGGGGCATCTGGCCGCTCTTGATGCGGGTGGCGGCGTCGGCGTCGGTGAGCGGCCACAACTGCTGGACCAGGGCCGGAAGGTCACGACGACGATGCAGGTGGGGGGCACCGCGGGCGGCCCAGACCATGAGCAGCCGGTCGTCGTCGAAATCGGCGGTGGTGCGCGCGGCCAGGGCGACCTGGAGGGAACCCGGCGTGTACTCCTGGACGCCGAGATCGAGCACGTCGAGGTCGCCGGGCCGGTCCTGGCCGCGATGGGCCAGGCCGTGCGCGGCCACGCGGAACGCCATCACTTGAGCGCGGTCGGCCATGGCAGCACCTCCGGAAGCTAGGTGCGACGACCGTACCGCCGGGCTGCGACATTTCTCAGCCGTTCCATCCGGCGGCCGGCCCGGCCCTCGACCAGTTCCCAGGTGTCCAGGCTGGTCGGACCGTACGGGCCCTCCTGCAGGATCGGCGGCTCGCCGGTCAGGCGGTAGCCGCACCGGCGGGCCACCGCGGTGCTGGCCAGATTGCCCGGATCGATCCGCAGGAGCAGCCGACTCAAGCCGAGCGTGCTCCGTGCGTAGGCCGAAAGCAGGGACAAAGCGCCCACCGCAAGCCCTCGTCGCCGATGTGGCCGCCCCACCAGATAACCGAGCTCGGCCTCCTTGAGGCCGAGGTCGACGCCGAAGAGCAGCACCTCGCCCAGCGGCAGGCGACCCTCGGCGGTGATCGCCAGCTGGATCCGCTGACCGCTGCTGCGGCCCTGGTAGGCGCGTTTGAGATAGGCAATGCCGGCCTCGACGTCGAACGGCGACGGCATCGGCGTCCAGCGGGCGATGTCGGGGTCGTCGAGCATCACGATCAGGTCGTCGAGATCCTCCGAGCGCCATTCGCGTAGAACGATGCCGTCTCCCGTCAGCGTGAGGGGGAAGGGCAGACGGCTGGCGGTCACCCCTGAATCGTGCCGGTAAGAACCCGGTTCCGGCCAGTAGCGGGCGGTTGTGAAGGTGTTGTGTGCGGGACAGCGCACCCATCGCCGCCCGCCCTAGCCTGACGACCATGAAAGCGATCCGGGTCTGGTTACTGATCTTCATCGTGGGCCTGGCGATCAGCGGAGCGACCGCGTTCCCGCTGGTCAGCGAGACCGCCTTCCTCGCTCGCGGACTGCACTCGGTGCCCGCACCGGACGCACTCGTCACCTGGATCGACCGCGTGCACCAGGGCCTGGCCGAGACCGACAGAACCTACCCCTTCATTGCGTACGGGACGGATTGGCTGGCCTTTGCCCACCTGGTGATCGCGGTCGCTTTCTGGGGCCCGTGGCGCGACCCGGTCCGCAATATCTGGGTCATCGAATGGGGCATGATCTGCTGCGCCGCGATCATCCCGCTCGCCCTGATCGCCGGCCCGGTCCGCCGGCTGCCGTTCTGGTGGGAGCTGATCGACATGTCGTTCGGCGTGCTCGGAATCATCCCGCTGCTGATCGTCC
>DASWRZ010000166.1:0-37999 GCA_036402935.1 Actinoplanes sp. | reverse complement strand
GGCCCGCGACCGCGCGTCGTTCCCGCAGCAGGTGGGCCAGGAGTACGCGGGCGTCATCGACCTGCTCGGCCCGCCCGTCTCGTCTCTTGCCGGCGGCGACTCACCGGCGCCCGGCCACGCAGGCGGCAGCTTCCCGCCGGCCGTCGGGGACGCCGGTGGCGCCCAGCCGACGGCCGGTCACGCGGGCGGTGGCGTCCCGTCGGCACTCGGTCCCGCCGGCGGTGGCGTTCTCCTGGCGGTCGGGGACGCGGTGCTCGGCTCGACCATGTTCAACGGCCAGGCCTCGGCGGTCGTCGTCTCCGCCCTCGACGCGGTGCGCAAGCCCGACCATCTGGACTTTCCGACCGCGGCCGGACTGGTCGCGGCGGCCCAGACGGCGAGCGGCGCCCTGCGCGAGCTCGACGTACGCGCCGGCGACGTGTTGCTGATTCACGCGGCCGCGGGCAGCGTCGGCACCCTCGCGACACAGTTGGCCCGGCTGGCCGGGGCCACGGTCATCGGCACGGCGAGCCCGGCCAACCACGACTACCTACGCCAGATCGGCGCCATTCCCGTCCCGTACGGCGAAAACCTGCCGCACAGCGTGCGGCTGCTCGCCAAGCGTCTCCCCACCGTGGTCCTGGATGCCGCCGGCGGCGAGGCGATCGCCCAGTCGGTGGAGCTCGGGGTGCCGCCGGACCGGATCGGCACCATCGTGGCGCCCTCGCACGGCGCCCGGGTGGTCCGCTCCCCGCGCGATCCGGCCCGGCTGGCCGAGGTCGTCGAGCTGGCCGCCCGCGGAGTTCTGTCGCTGCCGATCCGCGCCTACCCGCTCGCCGACGTGGCAGCGGCGCACGCGGCCGTGGAGTCCCGGCACGGCCGCGGCAAGGTAGTGCTGATCATGGAGTCCGCCTGACGCCTCGGCTCAGGCGGGAACGACCCTCCGGCGGTCGTCGTCGTGACACCGGACATCGTTGCGCCCCCGCCGAGAAGGGGAGTCGCGACGGTTCACCCCTTCGTCAGGGGCTCGATGCCGTCGAGGAGGCGGGCCAGGCCGAACTCGAAGAGGCGGTCCAGATCGAGGTCGAACTCTTCCTCGGCGAGCGCGGTGAAGTGTGGAAAGGCGTCGCTGCGCATGAGCTGGACCAGGGTCGGTTCCTGGGTCTGCATCCACTCGTCGGCGGTCAGGCCGCTCTCGCGCTGGGCTTCGACCTCGGGCTCGAGGGCGCTGGCCACGCCGCGGACGAAGCTGAACAGGAGCACCTGCACGTACATCCGCTCGGCGAAGGCCAGTGGCGTGCCGTCGAAGGCGGCCAGCACCCACTCGGTGAGCCGCAGAGCGTTCGGGGCCAGCTGGGGACGGGTCAGCGACATCGACGGGCCGAGCCACGGGTGCCGCTGGAACAGCGCCCACTCGCCGCGGGCGGCCAACTCCAGGGCCGCGCGCCATTCGCGGGGCGGGCGGGGCGGCAGCGCGACCGTGCCGATCGTCGCGTCGATCATGGCGAGCAGCAGGTCGTCGCGGCTCGCGACGTGGCGGTAGAGGGACATCGTGGCCACTGTCAGCTCGCCGGCCAGGCGGCGCATCGAGAGGTCGGCCAGGCCGTCGCGGTCGGCCAGGGTGATCGCGGCGGCGACTATGCGCGGGAGGGTGAGCTCGCGGTCGGGCGCGGCGGACGGGCCGGCGACCACGGTGCCGACGCCGGGGCGGGCCACGGTCAGGCCCTCCTCGCGCAGGGCGGCGTGTGCCTTGGTGGCGGTCGCGATGGCGACGCCCCACTCGCGGGTGATCGTCCGCGCCGACGGCACGCGGTCGCCCGGTCGTAGCTCGCCCGCCTCGATGCGGCGGCGCACGTCGCTGACGATCTGTCGGTACGGCGGCTCCACGGCTAGTACACCCCTCTCTCCATCCCGGCACTGTACTAGTGCAGTTTGCCAGCCTTCAAGCGCTGTCCTACCGTACCTAGTACATCAATTACAGCGTACGCAGGGGAGTGGGGAAATGCGGGTTCTGATTTCCGGCGGGGGCATCGCCGGTCCGGCGGCGGCATTCTGGCTGCGCCGGGCGGGCGCCGAGGTGACGATCGTGGAAACGGCTTCCGGTCCGCGGCCGGGTGGGCACGCGGTTGACGTACGCGGCATCGCGCGCGCCGTCGTCGAACGCATGGGTCTGCTGGAGACGATCAAGGAAAACCGGGTCGACGAGCGGGGCATCGCGGTCGTCGACCGGAACAACCGGCGCCGCGGGGTGATGATGGCCGACGCGTTCGGTGGCGAGGGCATCGTGGCCGAGATCGAGATCGCGCGGGGCGACCTGGGCCGCATCCTCTACGACGCCACCGCCGGCTACACCGACTACCGGTTCGGCGACCGGATCGTGCGGCTGGAGCAGGACGTCAGCGGGGTCGACGTGACCTTCCGCAGCGGCGGCACCGAGCGGTTCGACCTGGTGATCGGGGCGGACGGCGTGCACTCCGGGGTGCGAGCGCTGGCGTTCGGCCCGGAAGAAGAGTTCGTGCGCTATCTCGGCGGCTACGGCGCCTATTTCACCGTGCCCGACCCGGGCGACACCGACAATCTGTTCTACATGTACAACGCGCCCGGCGGCCTGGTCGCCGGCCTCCGGCCGGAGCGCGGCGGCACGGCCAAGGCCAGCCTGACCTTCAGCTCGGCCGAGCCCGCGTACGAACGGATCCGCCGCGCCGAGGCGGAGAAGGTGCTGGCCGAGCGGCTCAGCGGCGCGGGCTGGCGGGTCGACGAGTTCCTGGCCGCGATGCCGTCCGCCGACGACTTCTTCTTCGATTCGGTCAACCAGGTCCGGGTGCGGACCTGGCACCGCGGCCGGGTCGTGCTGCTCGGCGACGCGGCCGCGTGCGGATCGCCCCTGGCCGGGTTGGGCACGAGTGTCGCGTTGGTCGGGGCGTACGTGCTGGCCGGCGAGCTGGCAGTGGCGGGCGGCGATCACGAGCGGGGGCTCCCCGCTTATCAGGGCGTGCTCGACGCGTACGCGAAAGCGGCGATGGAATTGCCGCCCGGCGGCTTCCGGGGTTTCGCTCCGCACAGCCGATTCATGATCTGGTTGCGCGCGAAGACGTGGAACATGATGGGCCGTTGGCCGATGTCGGCGATCATGCGCAAGATGATCAACCGGGCCGACGCCATCACCCTGCCGGATTACACCTTCTCGGCGAACCGCGTTTATCGATGAGCGTCGGTGGTTAACCGGCGTTCATGGAGACCGCTGCCGCCCCACCCGAGGAGGGCCGGTTAAGGCCCGACCAGCGCAACGCCTTCCTGGCCGCCTTTCTGGGCTGGACCATGGACGCCTTCGACTACTTCATCGTTGTGCTCGTCTACGCCGAGATCGCCAAGGATTTCGGCGTCTCCCTGGAGCGCATGGCGTTTCTCACCACCGTCACGCTGATCATGCGCCCGGTCGGCGCGCTGATCTTCGGGATCTGGGCCGACCGGGTGGGCCGGCGCATCCCGCTGATCGTCGACGTCTGCTTCTATTCGGTCATCGGCTTCGTCTGCGCGTTCGCGCCGAACTTCACCGTCCTGCTGATCCTGCGCCTGCTCTACGGCATCGGGATGGGCGGCGAGTGGGGTCTCGGCGCGGCGCTGGCGATGGAGAAGATCCCGGCCCACCGCCGCGGATTCTTCTCCGGCGTCCTGCAGGAGGGCTACTCGACCGGCTACCTGCTGGCCTCGGTCGCCTTCCTGCTCGTGCACTCGGTCCTCGGCCTGTCCTGGCGGTGGCTGTTCGCGCTGAGCATCATCCCGGCGCTGATCTCGCTGCTGATCCGGGCCCGGGTCCGCGAGTCCGAGGTCTGGGAGGCCACCCGCGCCCGGGTCACCCGGGTCGGCATCCGGCAGGTCCTGCTCAACGGCAAGATCGTGCGGCGGTTCGTCTACCTGGTGCTGCTGATGACCGCGTTCAACTGGATGAGCCACGGCACCCAGGACATCTACCCGACCTTCCTGAAGACCGGCATCGGTCTGTCGGTGACGACGGCGACCTGGATCGCGGTCATCTACAACGTCGGCGCGATCATCGGCGGCACGGTGGCGGGCAGCCTGTCCCAGCGCTTCGGCCGGCGCCGGGTGATCGTGATCGCGGCGGTGCTCGGCCTGCCGATCGTGCCGATCTTCGCGTACTCGCACACCGCCGGCCTGCTCTGCCTGGGCTCGTTCCTGATGCAGATCATGGTGCAGGGGGCGTGGGGCGTGATCCCGGCCCACCTGACCGAGTTGAGCCCGGACGAGATCCGCGGCTTCTACCCGGGTGTGACCTATCAGCTGGGTAACTGCCTGGCCGCCTTCAACCTGCCGATCCAGGAGTCGCTGGCCGGCTCGCACGGCTATCCGTTCGCTCTGGCGGTGACGGTCGTGCCGGTGCTGATCGCGGTCGCGGTGCTGACCGCGCTGGGCAAGGAGAACCGCGGGGTGCGGTTCGGCTCGCAGCAGAGCAGCGCGCTCGCCGATCAGGCCGCCGCTTGACAGAGTCCCGTCACGCTCACCTCGCTGAGCGGGCCGACTCCGTTCACCTACCGCTATCGCGTCCGGCCCTCGGGCGACGCGACGCGGCTCACCCTTCAGGGCACGATCAGCGGCGCCGGGCTTCCGGGCCCGGCCGGGCTGCTCGGGCCGCTGGCCGAGGGCCTCTTCAAGCGCGGGATGCGGGAGAACATCGGCACGCTGGTCGTGATCCTGGAGCGTTAGCGGGCGGCCCGCCGGGGGCCGCCCGCCCAGTCTCAGCTGCGCAGGCAGATGTCGAACGGGTGGCCGCCCGGGTCGAGCAGGACCCGCCAGCGCTCGGCGTTCGGCTGGTCGGCCGGCTTCGTCGCGCCCAAGGCCAGTGCCTGCTCCTCGGCCTTGTCGAGGTCGTCGACGTAGAAGTCGAGGTGGTAGCGCTTGGGCGCGGTCTCGACCGGCCACCCCGGCGCCGAATAGCCGGGCAGCTTGCCCCACCCGATGCTGGTCGAGCCGTCGCCGATCATGGCGTACTCGTCGGAGGTGTGCAGCACCTCCCAGCCGAGCACCTGCGAATAGAAGGTCGCGAGGCCCGCCGGGTCCGCGGCGTCCAGATTGATCATGGCTAAGGATGCGAATCCACTCATGAGACCGATCCTGGACCCCGAAGCTGACACCTGCTGTCAGGCTTTCTCACTGGAGATAGACCAGTCCGTCGAGCACGGCGGGTCCCTGCGGCTCCACGCGTACGGTATGGGAGCCGTTGTCACCCCACGACCGCGACCAGGCGGCCTGCCGATAGACGGTCGAGGTCGACCGCAGGTCGACGAGGCCGGCATCGATGCCGTCGACGAAGATCCGCACCGAGCCCGAGCCGGCGCCCCGGCCGAAGATCAGCGCGGCCGACCGGCCGGTGAAGGTCCAGGTCGCGCTCGCCCCGGCCGCGGTGCTGCCGAGAGCGGCCCCGCCGAGATACTCCGGGTTGCTCAGGGTGCGCCAGGTTCCGGTGCGTTGTGCTTCCGCTTCCGAGACAACTACCGGCGTACGCGTCACCGACCCGCTCGTGACATTCCCCGACCGGTCCGTCGCCGCCACGGTGAAGGTGGCCGGGACGCCGGGCCGCAGGGTGCCGTTCCGGCTGTGCGCGACCGTGCCCAGGTCGACCGCGCTCGGGCGCAGCAGCCTCACCGAGCTCAAACCGTTGACGTCCGAGGCCGCCCAGTCGAGCCGGATCGGGACCGTGCCGTTGAGCGCGCCGGTCCGCAACGTCACGTCGGGCCCGGCGGTGAAGACCGGAGCCGTGGCGTCCGAGACCACCTCGGCGGTGACCGTGCTGACCCGCCCGGACAGGTGCTCGGCCCGGATCGTGACCGTGTGGCCGCCCGGCGCGAGGTGCAGCAGGGCCGTACGGTGCCCGCCCGGCTCGGCCAGCACCGGCGTGCCGTCGACGAGGATCTCGAACCGGTTGATCAGCGCGCTCGGGGTGACGAGGTTCCAGAGCGGCTTGATCGCACCCCTGGTGTAGAGCAGCCGTCCGCGCTTGACCGCCCCGGTCATGTGCTGGAACCGCAGCCCGACCGGGGCCGCCCCGGCGATCTTCCGGATCGACGGCAGCTGGGAGTAGAGCGTGTCGCCCGGGCAGTCGGTGCGGCCCGCGTCGCGGTGGCCGGAGATCCGCCAGAGGCCGGCCCGGGCGCCGGCCGGGTAGAGGTTGCCGCCGCCGCTGGTCAGCACCACCTTGCCGGCCGGGTCGTTGCCGTAGGCGCCCAGCTTGTAGGCGGCGACGGTCGCGATCGCGGTCCGGACCGCCGAGCTGACGCCGACCTGGTCGTAGGTGCCGATGACCGCGATCGCGCTGGCATCGGTGTTGAAGCCGAGCGTGTGCGCGCCCAGGACCGGTCGGCCGACGCCGCCCGCGCGGCCCTCGAAGACGTTGCCGCACTTGTCGACCAGGAAGTTGTAGCCGATGTCGTCCCAGCCCTTGCTGCGAACCTGGTAGGCCTGGATGCCGCGGACGATGGTGGCGGATTGCGAGCAGCGGTACGAGTTGCCGGTCGCGGTGTGGTGCACGAAGAAGACCTGGACCGGGCCCGTGTATTCGGGGGAACCCTTGACGATGCTCTCGTTGGCGCCCCAGCCCGAGCGGGTGACCATCCGTGGGACCGGGCGGGTCGGGAGTGGGACAGTTTCCGCGCGCACTGTGGATGAGCGGGCAAATTTGTCGGAGCCGGCTGGTTTGCTCGACCCACCCAGTTCCGGGGCGGGGGAGGCGGCGGCCCGCGCGTCTGGATTGATCAAGTCGACGCGGAGTCCGGCCGGCAATGCACGGCCGCCGACGACCCGCGCCTGCACGCCGTTGGATTCGCCGGCCCAGAGCGGGTCGGTGGAGCCGCGGGCGTCGCCCGGTTGCGATCCGTCCGACTCCAGCGTCTGCCACGTGCCCCAACGGCCGGTCGCGCTGGCCCGGGTGCGTACCTGGACGACTCCGGTCACCGGCTTGGCGGGATCGGCCCACGTCACGCCGAGCAGACTGAACGGTTTGGTCCTGTGCTCGGGCAGCGCTGTGGCTTCGCCCGCCGACCGGCCGAGCGTCACGAAAGGCAGCGTCTGCAGAGCGACCCCACCGGCGCCGGTGGCTGTGCTTCGAAGACCAGCGCCGGTGGCTGTGCCGCGAAGACCAGCGCCGGTGGCTGTGTTGCGAAGAGCGGCGCCGGTGGCTGTGTTGCGAAGGCCAGCGCCGGTGGCTGTGTCGCGAAGACCGGCTGCGGCGGCGGGAAGGGTGCCGCCCGGGAGAAGGAGCAGGGCGGCCGTGGCCAGGGCCGCAGTAGCGCGGCGTTTCGTCCGATTTCGGTGCACGTCAACCCCCGTGGTCTCACTTGATCGGCCACTGCCACCCTGCATGGCTGCCGCCTCAGCGGTCCCGGGAATTGCGAATAAAAGTCGGATAAGCCCGCATGTCGCGGCGTGTTGCGGGGAGCACGCCGATAAGCACAATGACTTTCGTAAAGCCCTGCGGCCCGCGGCCGATGAACTGAGCCGTGAAGCTCCAGAAGGAGGCCGGGTGACCGGTCCCTCGGCGTACGGTCGCGGGGGCCGGTCCGCTGCACCTCGGCCTCGGCTTCTCGGCGCTCGCGGCCTTCATGTTCGGCCCGGCGGCCGCGCGGATGCCGTCGCTCCGCACGCTGACCGAGCCGCAGCACGTCGTCGTGCGTGACCTGCGCCGGGTACGGATCGTCGTGATCGCGCTGATGATGGTCGGACCGGTCGTGATGACCTCGATGGTGCCGTCGAGCACCCCGCTCAACGACGTCATCCGGACCGCCCTGTGCGCCCTGCTGATCCTGTCGGTGCTCGGCCGGGTGGTGCGCTCGAACAATTCACGGCGCGGGCCGAACGGGTCACCCGACGCCGGTCGACCCACGACGCGCTGACCGATCTGCCCAACCGCGAGCTGCTCACCGAGACCGTCGCCGCGTGGGCCGACGAGGTCAGCGAGGAGCACCAGGAGATCAGCCTGCTGTTCCTGGACCTCGATTGGATCGAGGGGCGGGTCGCGGTCTAGGTCTGGAGAAGGCCGCGCACGGCGGCCAACGGCAAGGCCGTACGGGGCGAGTACGCCGTACGCCACAGGCCGCCGTGCGCGGCGCCGAACGCCTCCTCCTCCCAGGCCCGCTCCATGACCGGACGCGGATTGCGGATCTGGTGGACCAGCAGGGCGGCCATGAGCTTGTTGGCGGTCGCCGGTTCGAAGATCTCGATATCGAAGAGGTGGGCGCCCGCGTAGACGGCCGCCAGCACGCGGTTGCTGGTGACCGAGCGGGTGCGGGTCGGCGGGGCGACGCTCAGACTGACCGTCGAGCCGGCCCGGGCCACGGTCGCACGCCAGCGCTGGATGCGTTTGGCGAGCGCGTAGTTGGGGCCCTGCTGGACGACCAGACTGTCGTTGACGGCGGGGCTCACGGCGTACGGGAAGTTGGGCCTCAGCAAGCGACCGCCGGAGGCCGCGGCGGTGAGCCGGGCCCGCCGGGACCTCGCGTCATAGCGCGCCCGGGCCTGCGCGACGGCCTCGCCCGGCACCGCGAAGACGTCGGTCGGGGTGGCCAGGAACGCGAGTGCGAGATCGTCGCGATGCCGCGCCAGATGCACGCCGAGCGCGTCGACCGCGGCCGACAGCAGGGGGTAGGCGGCACCCGGCGCGTAGACGTAGTTGCCGAGGATCAGCCGGCCCTCGATGCCGCGCAGCCAGGCCGCGACCGCCGGAAGGTCGGTCAGCAGATCGGCACCCGGGATGTCGTCGCGGGCCGGAGCGATCAGGCGGCCGGCCGAGGGGAAGGCGCGCACCCGGTCCCACGACTGCGGCAGGTCGAGGCCGACAACGGTGGCACCCCAACCGAGAACGGCCGGTAGCGGACCCATCTCGGCGCCCGCGCCGAGCACGACCAGACGCTGATCGGAGAGGTCGAGCCAGGACGGGTTGGCCGCGACCGCACGGACCGCCTCCGAACATGACGGCTCGATGACGCCGTTCGCGACCCAGACGTCGAGTTGCCTCTGCAATGCGGCGCCACTGAGCAACGAGCCGCGGTAGGGCAGGGTCAGCTCTTTCTCCGGCGAGCCCGTGCCGGCGAGGTCGACCGTCGAGAATGGCCGGTCGGGCTCGGCTTTCAGCGCCTCGTCGAGGCTCGTCTCGGCATCGCCGCTCACGAACCGCATCCGGTCGTGGACCGCGGCCAGCCCGGCCGCCGCGATGGCCCGGTCGTGACCGTCCAGCCCGGCCTCGACGAGAGCGCGGAAGTGACGCGGATAACCCCTGCGCCAGTCGGTTTCCCGGGCCGCCGCCTCGGCGGCGGCCGGGTCGGCGACGCGAAGCGCCTCGGCCACCACGTGCCTTCCGAAGGCGGCACTGCTCCGGCGATCTGCTTGCAGGGGGTACGCGACACCAGGCACGGGCACAGAATCTACGGGTCACCCGATCTGCGGGGTACGGCACGGGCGTGCTGCGGGGTACGGCACGGGCATGCTGCGGGGTGCAGCACGGGCATGCTGCGGGTACGGCACGGGCAAGAGAAAGGCCGGAGCCCCGTGGCGGCGGGATTCCGGCCTTCGCTGTCTCCAAGCTATCGCGTACGCGCCCGGTCTGCCGTTCCATTCCGCGTGGCGTCAGCCCTGACGACCGTTCCAGCGCGGATTCTTGCGGTTGATGACCACCTGACGACCGCGCCGGCGTGTCACAACCGAGCCGGGCTTGCTCTTCAGCGACCGCAGCGAGTTACGAACCTTCATGACCGAACCTCTCTCCACGCCGGGCGTTCAGCCGACGCGTCCATGGAACGCATCCGGACGGGCGGTTATTTCTGTCGTGCCGGTTCCTCAACTCCGGCCGGTCGGCGACCGAATCAGCGGCCATGCGAATGCGCGCTTTCGGAGTCCTCCTCACCGCGACGGCCGCTGCCACCATGGCTGCCACGACCGCCACCCCCGCGCCGGCCCAGCCGGCCCAGGGGCGGGTGCTCGGCGTGGGGATGGCCGGGGCGATCCCGGGGCGCTACATCGTGACGCTCAAGGACGGCACGATGGGCGCGGCCGGCACCCATCTCGGCGGCGCGAAGGTGCTCAAGCGGACCGGCACGACGGTGTCGGCCGCCATGACGGCCGCCCAGGCCCGGCGGCTCGCCGCCGACCCGGCGGTCCGCTACGTCGAGCAGGACCGGGTCGTGCACATCGCGGCGACCCAGAAGAGCCCGGACTGGGGGCTCGATCGCGTCGACCAGCGGACCGTGTCGCCGTCGAGGACCTACACCCCGATGGACGACGGGGACTCGGTGCACGCGTACGTGATCGACACCGGTGTCCGGATCAGCCACCACGACTTCGGCGGCCGCGCGTCCAACGGCTACGACTTCGTCGACAACGATGCCACCGCGCAGGACTGCAACGGCCACGGTACCCACGTCGCCGGCACGATCGGCGGCACCACGTACGGCGTGGCCAAGAAGGTCAGGATCGTTGCCGTCCGGGTGCTCGACTGCTCCGGCGAGGGCGACCTGTACGACGTGATCGCCGGCGTCAACTGGGTGACCGCCCACGCCGTGAAGCCCGCCGTCGCCAACATGAGCATGGGCGGCGACCGCAGCACGTCCCTCGAGGCGGCCATCCAGCGGTCGATCAGCTCCGGGGTGACGTACGTCGTCGCGGCCGGCAACGAGAACGTCAACGCCGCCACCGAGAGCCCGTCCGCCCTGGCCTCGGCGATCACCGTGGGCGCCAGCGACAGCCGGGACCGCCGCGCGTCGTTCTCCAACTACGGCAGTGTCCTCGACCTCTTCGCCCCCGGCGTCAACATCCGCTCGACCTGGGCGAGCAGCAACACCGCGACGGCCGTGCTCAGCGGCACCTCGATGGCCGCCCCGCACGTCGCCGGGGCCGCCGCGCTGATCCTCGACGCGTTCCCGGCCGACACCCCGGCCCAGGTGCGCGACTACCTGGTCGCGAAGGCCACCACCGGCAAGGTCACCGGCCTCAAGGGCTCGCCCGACCGCCTGCTCTATGTGCCCGCTCCGGCCGCCGCGCCGGTCATCACCTCGAGCCGTTTCTCGGCCGGCGTCGCCCGGGCGTTCACCGGCAAGCTGGCCCTGGCGTCGAGCCGCCGCGGATCCTGGTCCGTCGCGAGCGGCCACCTGCCGGCGGGGCTCAGGCTCTCCGCGAGCGGCGCGCTTTCCGGTACGCCCACCGCGCCCGGCCCGAGCACGGTCGTCGTCCGATTCGTCGACTACGTCCCGCACACGGTCACCCGGGCCGTCACCTTCACGGTCACGGGCGGTGCTCCGGTGATCTCGACGACCAACTTGCCGTCGGGGACGGTCGGATCCGCGTACACCCAGAGGCTGGCCGTCTCGGACGGCCGGACCGGAACGTGGGCCGTGAGTGACGGCACCCTGCCGGTCGGCCTGATCCTCGACGGGACCGGCCTGATCGAGGGCACCCCGGTCGAGGCGGGCGACGCCACCTTCACCGTCCAGTTCATGGACGCCGCGGGCAACCTCGCCATCGCGACCCTCACCCTGACGGTGAGCTGAAACTGACACTGAGCTGAAACTGAAACTGACACCGGCACAAAACGTCCCGCTCGGCGGCCTGGGGGCAGAAGGTCGCCGAGCGGGACGGTGTTGTTCCGGAGCCTAATCCCGGGCGATGTCAGCCGGCTGTCACGCGACTGTGGAAATCCTGGGCATAGGCGGCGACCAGCGCTTCGGACGACGGCAGGTCGGCCTCGGTCACCGGGAGGCCGGGCAGGACGTCGGCGCCCAGTTCGGTGAGCAGCTGGCGGAGCAGAGCCTCGGCGGCCGCCGCCTGCGGGGCGATGCCGGCCGTCACCACCGGCACCGCCTGCTTGCCGGCCAGGGCCGCCGACGGCAGCTGGTCGAGCAGCACCTTGAGGACGCCGGTGTAGCTGCCCTTGTAGGTCGGGGTGGCGACGACCAGCACGTCCGCCGCGCGGATCTGGTCGACGGCGGCCGCGGTCGCCTCGTCGCCGGGGGTGAGCAGGCCCGGGCCCAGCGAGCCCACCTCGATCACGGCGGGCGCCGGGCCGTCCGCGGCGAGCGCCGAGCCGACGGCTGCCGCCAGCGCTGACGTGCGTGAAGCCGGGCGCGGGTTTCCCGACACCACAACGATCCGGGTCATGACACTCCTTGAGATGGACGTACCTTCCACACTGCGGGAAGTCGAGACCAGCTCCTTCAACTTCCATCCCGAAGACCGCGCTGTCAATGTGAGTCTCATATCCTAGTAAACCTCTAGGTTTTAGTTGACATGGGAGGCGGGTGGCGACCAGAGTTGCGGCATGACTCTCATCGGCGACCTCGCCTCGTGTCGGCTGCGGGGATGACCCCAGGAATCAACAGACCCGAGGAGTGAACGGGCGCGCCGCTGACGCCGCGGCCATCCTCGGCCCTTTAACCTACAAACCATATGGGAGAAGAGGATGACCGTGCTCGCCGTACCCGAACTGCTGGCCGACCCGCCGGTGACCGTGACCATCAGCATCGCCGGTGGAGCCTCCGGCGGCCGGGACCGCGTCCTCGCGGTCCTGCGGGAGCTGGTCGACGTCGCCCGCCCGGACATCGCCGTCGAGCTCGACTCCGCCGCACCGGGCCCGGAGGGCGAGATCCGTCTCGACCCGATCGCGCGCACCGCGCTGCGTGACGGCGCGCCGCTGGAGCTGAGCCGGCTCGAGTTCGACCTGCTGCTGTTCCTGGCCCGGCACCCGCGGCAGGTCTTCAGCCGCACCCAGCTGCTCAGCCAGGTCTGGGGCCACACGCACACCACCAACCGCACCGTCGACGTGCACGTCAGCCGGTTGCGCACCAAATTGGACGATCCCGACCTGGTCACCACGGTCTACGGCCTCGGCTACCGCCTGGCCGACGACGCGGCGGTGGCGGTCATCCGGCGCTAGACAAGGGAAAACGCATGATCCGACGGACGGTGGCGGTGGTCGGCGGGGGCGCCTCGGGCGTGCTCGCCGCGCGGCAGATTCTGCGGGCGACCGGCGACGACGTGGTGCTCGTCGAGGCGGGCGAGCCGGGTGGCGGGCTCGCCTACGGCACCGCCGCGCGGCCCTGGCATCTGCTCAACTCGCGCGCCGGCGCCATGAGCGCGGACCCCGAGGATCACGGCGGTTTCGCTCGGTGGGCCGGCTGCGGTCCGGACGACTTCCGGCCCCGGGAAGAGTACGGCCGCTATCTGCGCGGTGTTTTCGACGACACGCACGCCGCGTTCGGCGACCGCTTGACCGTACGTCAGGGGCGCGCCGCCGCCCTCAGCAACGTGGGTGTGGTGCTGGCCGACGGGCAACTCGTGCGGGCCGACGACGTGGTGCTGGCGACCGGCCATCCGGCGGCCGCGCGGCCGGTGGCGGTCGACCCCCGGAACCCGGATCATGTCGACGATCCATGGCGGCCGGGCGCGCTCGAGGCGATCGACCCGCACGTGCCGGTGCTGCTGATCGGAGCGGGGCTGACCGCGATCGACGCGGCGCTGACGCTCACCGCGGACGGGCGCCGCGACGCGCCGGTCACCCTGGTCAGCCGGCGCGGCCAATTGCCGCTGACGCACACCGTACGCGCGGCGCCGCCGGCGGTTCCGGCGCTCGACGACTGCGCCGGCCTGCGGGACGTCGTCCGCGCCGTACGGGAATCGGCCGCGCAGGCGGGCGACTGGCGGGCCGTGGTCGACGGGATGCGTCCTTACCTCGACAAGCTGTGGGTCGCCTTCACGCCGGACGAGCAGGACGCCTTCCTGCGCCATCTGGCGCGCCCCTGGGAGTGTCACCGGCATCGGATGGCGCCGGCGGTCGGTGCCAAGGTGGCCGAGCTGCGGGACGAGGGCCGGTTGGAGGTGCGCGCGGGCGGGCTGCGCTCGCTGGTCGCGCCGCCGGCCGGTGGGCTGATGGCCGGGCTGGAGGCGGGCGCCCAGTGGTTCGGGGCGGTCGTGAACTGTGCCGGGCCCGGCCGGCTCCCGGCCGGTGCCGGTTCGTTCGTCGGCGGGTTGCTGGCGGCCGGGCAGGCGCGGGTGGGTCCGCACGGGCTCGGGCTCGATATCGACGGGGACGGCCGGCTGATCGGCGCGGACGGGCGGCCGCAGCGGGGGCGCTGGCTGATCGGGCCGCTCCGGCGCGGCGCGCAGTGGGAGACGACGGCGGTGCCGGAGATCCGTTCGCAGGCGGCCGCGCTGTCGGCTGCTCTCGCCGCGGGGTCGATCCTCGCGGGCGTCTGACCATCCCGAAACGGTGATACCACCGCTGTATGACCTCGACATATCCGCAGGTCAGAGCTGATTCGATCACCGTCTCGGCAACAATCGTCCGGGTTGTTTCAATATCGAGATACGTCAATACTGCGAGAGCACCGGTACGCCGGCACCCGGCGTACCCCCCACCCCCCGGGAGGAACCAGTGCTCAACCGGAACCTGCGCCGACCGATCGTCGGCCTGGCCGCCTTCGTGCTCGTCGGCTCCGCGCTCGTCGCGTCACCCGCGTCGGCCGCCCCCAGCGCCGGCGTCGATGCGTCGTTCGCACCCTCCGCACTCGCCTCGAGGATCGACAGCCAGTTCGGCGCCCAGACCGCCGGCTCGTACGTCGACGACAGCGGCAAGGTCGTCGTCAACGTGACCGACGCCGCGACCGCCGCCTCGGTCACCGCCGCCGGCGCCACCCCCCGCTACGTCAAGCACAGCGGCGCCGAGCTGAACGCCGCTGACGAGAGTCTCAAGTCGACCCTCAAGACGGCCGGCACGGCGTTCGCCGTCGACCCGATGACCAACCAGATCGTGGTCACCGCCGACAGCACCGTGACCGGCGCCAAACTGGCCCTGGTCAAGTCCATCGTGGCCAAGCTCGGTGACAAGGCGCGCCTGGAGACCACGTCGGGCAAGCTGAGCACCGAGATCTCCGGCGGTGACGCCATCTACGTCAGCGGTGCGCGCTGCTCGCTCGGCTTCAACGTCCGCAGCGGCAGCACGTACTACTTCCTGACCGCCGGCCACTGCACCAACATCGGCGCGACCTGGAGCAACGGGTCGGCCACGCTGGGCACCCGCGCGGGCACCAGCTTCCCGGGCAACGACTACGGCATCGTCCGCTACACCAACACCAGCATCACGATCAGCGGCGCGGTCGGCTCGCAGGACATCACCTCGGCCGGCACCCCCGCCGTGAACAGCACCGTCTACCGCCGCGGCTCCACCACCGGCATCCACTCCGGCCGGGTGACCGCGCTGAACAGCACGGTCAACTACTCCGAGGGTTCGGTCTCCGGCCTGATCCGTACGACCGTCTGCGCCGAGCCGGGCGACAGCGGCGGCTCGCTCTACTCGGGCACCACCGCGCTCGGCCTGACCTCGGGCGGCAGTGGCAACTGCAGCTCGGGCGGGACGACGTACTTCCAGCCGGTCACCGAGCCGCTGAGCGTCTACGGCGTATCGGTGTTCTGATCCTGCTTCAGTGGTGACGAGCGGCCCCTCGTGGGGCCGCTCGTTCGTCATGATGCGGCCGTGAGCCATCCCCCCGCGCTCCGATGCCGCGCCGCGGTCAGGAGGCGTAGGCCTCGAACTCGTAGATGCGGGCGGCCGAGTTGCCGTTCTGCTCGGCCGTGATGACGTTCAGGCGCACGTACCGGCCCGAGGTCGCGACATTGTGGACGGTCACATTGGCGGTGTTGCCGCGGGCCTGCACGACCGTTCGCCACGTGGTGTTGTCGGTGGACACCTGGATGTCGTAGTCGCGGGTGTCGTAGCCGGCGGACTCGCCGCCCGCACCGGCGTGGCGAACGACGAAACCGTTCAGGGAACGGCTCGAGCCCAGGTCGACCTGCAGCGTCTTGGTGGCGGCGAGCGAACACCACTTGTCGCTCGTACCGCCGCTCACGCTGCCGTTGACGGCCTTCGCCGGCGTCTCCGCGGAGTTGCACGACGCCGAGCCGGTGGCCGGCCGGTTCAGCGCGACGTTCTGGCCGGCCGGAACCGAGGGCGGCGTGCTGCCGCCGCCGGTGGCGTTGTTGATGGCCGACGCGTAGGCCGACGCCGGATATTGGCCGGCGCAGGCCTGGATGTCGTCGTACAGCCACATGAATCCACCCGGGATTCCGGCCGACGCCTTCCACGCCTGCATCTGGTTGGCGACGTCGGTCGGGCTGTCGCCGGTCGCGCAGCCCGAACCGTGCTTGCTCCACAGGCCCGGATCGACCGCGATGCCCAGGCTGCCGGCCCACGCGCCGGGGTCGTTGCCGGTGCCGCCGGCGTAGTCCTGCAGATAGACCCGGTCGACCGACGCGCCGAGGTTGGTCTTCAGGGAACGCCAGAAACCCATGTTGGTGTACGGCACGAACGTGAACGTCTGGCCCATCGAGATCACCATGCGCGCGAACGACGTGGTGCTGTTCAGGTCGTAGTGCTGCTCGTCGTCGTCGTTGATGGCGTCGGCGCCGGTGGCCGTCCTGAGCGCCTGGAAGTTGCGGTAGAGGATGCTCGATGTCCCGGTGCCGCCCTGGCTGATCAGACTGGCGATGGCGCCCCAGTCGTCCGGGCCGGCCGAGCCGACCGAGACCTCGATCCGGTTGACCGATGTGGGTGCCTGCTTGAGCGTACGCAACTGGGCCGGCCAGTCGGCGTTGCCGACGTACTGTCCATTGGAGACGACGAGCTGATCGTTGAGGTAGAGGTCACCGGTGTCCGCGTGGATGTGAATGGCCCACAGGACCACGGTGGTGAATCCGGACGCCCGCAGCGTGTTCATGACGGGCTGGCCGCCACTGTAGAACGGTCCGCCCCCGTAGACGGCGGACCGGCCGCCCGCGGCGAGGGCATGGGCCGGGGCGGCGGGTAGGGCGGCGGCCACGACTGCGGCCATCGACGCGAAGATCGCACAGAGATGCTTCTTAGTGACCACAGCAGCACTCCCAGCTGGTTACGGAAAGCGGCTGCTATCGATACTTGTCGATTTCAAGCGGAATGGTCAAGACTCTTAATGGCGATCTTCCTCGACGCGCTCCTCGCCGCGGCGGCGGAGCATTCTCAGGCCCGGCAGGCCCGAGATCGCGAGATGCAGGTCTTCCGTTACTTCGAGCAGTTTGTGCAGGTCGGGGCCGACCTGATCGAGCTTGCCGAGCAGCGGCATGATGTCGTTGATCAGGTGCTGCCGCAGCCTCGGCAACTGGTCGACCATCCGGATCGCCGCCGTCACCTCCTCGGGGGACAGCTCGTCGACGAACCGTGCGGCCAGCGGCGCCGCCTTGCGCAGTGTTTCGCGGTAGCCATCGAGCAGCGTCGTCGCCTCGCCGACCAGCGCCGATGCACGCTGCGTGATTGATTCCGCGCTTCCGGTGATCACCGACGCCTCGCCGACCACGCCCGAGGCGGCCTCGGTGATGCCGGCCGCCCGGAGCACGACATCGGAGGCGGTCTCGCTGATGTCGCCCGCCTGCCCGACCACCGCGGCGGCGTCATCCGAGATCTGGGCCGCCCGGCCGACCACCAGCGCCGCCGCATCGGCGGTCTGAACAGCACGACCGACCAGTGCGTCGGCGGCGGCCGAGATTTCCTCGGCCTCCGCGACCGTACGCAGCGCCGCCGCGGCCACCACCTGGGCCTCGCCGACCGTGCTCTCGGCCGCCGCGGCGATCGCGGTGACCCGGCCGACCAGCGCCTCGGCCTGGTCGGCGATGACGGTGATGCGGTTGACCAGCAGCTCGGCCTGGCCGAGCAGAGACATGACCCGCACCGGCACCGTCGCCGCCGCGGCCGCCGTCTCCAGCACCTGCCCGATCGCGGAGCGCGTCAGGTCGGCAATTGCCGCCACCGACGGCAAGGGGAAAGCCATAGCCCACATCATGCCCTCCCGATGCACCCAAACCGGTGACTGTCGGTGATGCCACCCCGGCAGTCCGTCGAAAGTCTCTGCCAAATTGGTAAGAGCCGGGCCCAGGATGACCATGACGGCCGTCGACACGGCACTATGCAACACGTGCGGAGTACGCGAAACTGGATCTTGGCCGTGGCGGCAGTGGGGATCCTCGGAGGTGCGGGGTTGGTCGGACTGGGCATGAGGCATGACGGCGGCAGTCTGCCGTTGGCCGGCTTCTCCGACTCGGCGGTAACCAGCAAGTCGACCCCGACCCCGACCGGACCCAGCCCGCAGGAGCTCGCGGCCCAGGCGAGAGCCGAACAGGTCACCGCGCTCAACGCGGCGCTGAAGAAGTACGCCGCGACCGTGCCGGAGTTCTCGGTCGCCGTGCTCGACAAGAAGACCGGGCAGAAGTTCTCCTACCGCGGCACCGAGACGTACGACACGGCCAGCGTGGTCAAGGTGCAGGTCCTCGCCTGCCTGCTGATGACCGCCCAGAACAAGGGCCGCGACCTCACGTCGACCGAGCTCGCCCTGGCCAAGCGCATGATCCGGCTCAGCGACAACGACGCCACCACGTCGCTGTTCAACAAGCTCGGCAAGAACTCGGCCGTCCAGGCCTGCGACAAGCGCCTGGGCCTGACCCAGACCAAGGTCAACAGCGCCTGGGGCCTCACCCGCACCACGGTCGACGACCAGGTGAAGCTGCTGTCCCAGCTGGTGTCCACGTCTTCGCCCCTCGACGCCGAATCCCGCAAACTCGCCTTCACCCTGATGAACAGCGTCGACGAGTCCCAGGAGTGGGGCGTCCCGGCGGCGGCCGAGCCGGGCGACGTCTTCACGGTCAAGAACGGCTGGGACACCCGCACGTCCGACAACGGCCGCTGGGTCGTCAACTCGGTCGGCCGCATCACCGGGCCCAGCACCGACGTCTCGGTCGCCGTCCTCTCCCACGGCCACCCCTCGATGGCCGCCGGCATCGCGGTCGTGGAAAAGGTCGCCAAGATGACGAGGCAGTACCTGAAGTACTAACCCTCGCCGAGAGCCCGCAGGTCTTCGACGAGTATGAATGGGCCGAGTTGTCCAAGGCCGCGTATCTGGCGGCCGATGTCGGTCCAAAGCACCCGGCCGTCTTCTCGGCCGAGCCGGGCAGAGAGTACGCCGCAGCCACCGTTTGCGCAGGAAGGCGTGCACTCGGGCCACCACCTGCTCAGGAGTGGCGCTGATCGCCAGCTCGTGCTCCTGCTCCAGCGGGTTGCCGTCGGAGTCGGTCCGTCCGATCGCTCAGCGCACGATCCCGTCGGTGGCCCGGTGCGGGCTGACCCCGACCTAGCCGCCGCCGTCCAAGTTCAGCCAGGTGACGTAGTCGCCGCCCGGCGACCCGGATTCGAGGTACCACGGCTCGCCGAGCAGGTTGGCGACCGGCGCCTGCAGCACCGGGCTGAACTCGTGGTCGGCGTTGGTGACGTCGCTGGTGTCGGTGGGCCAGGCGTTGCCCCCAGTGAGCGTTGATCTTGGTGGCGTCGTGCATGGCGGTTCCCTCGTCGGCAACTCGTGGGCGGTGCGTGGGGCGGCGGGCCGCCAGGGTTGGCCCGCCGGCGGTGACTCAGCGGAAGTCGCCGAAGTCCTCGGGGTCGAACTCCATGCCCGCCAGTTCGGCGGCCGCGGCGTAGAGCGTCATCGCGATCACCTCGG
Organism: Actinoplanes sp.; assembly: GCA_036402935.1. GTDB lineage: Bacteria > Actinomycetota > Actinomycetes > Mycobacteriales > Micromonosporaceae > Actinoplanes. The sequence goes on along the minus strand of DASWRZ010000166.1, from coordinate 18,452 downwards.
CCTGGGCGAACAGACCCGTGCGGTAGAGCAGCTGGGCGCCGCTGAGCCCGCAGTCCGGGCCTCGCTTGTGGCTGAGGTAGGCGGTGACCGCGCCGATCGCGGCGCCGTGCAGCGGGTACGGCCGGTCCTCGTCGGTGCGGGTCTGCGCGGCGGTGAAGGTCGCCTCGCGGATGTCGTAGCCAATGCTGGTCGAGCAGCCGACCGTCCCCCGAATCGAAACCGCAGCGCCGCGAGAGGCAACCGCCGCGGCCGCTCACCGGCGTCGCTGGCCTATTACAGCCGGCCACAGCGACCAGGTCACGGGCCGCCTCACGGCTCCCGCCCCCGCTCAGATCGTCGGTGCCCTGGGCGTTCGGTGCCAGTTTGCGCTCAGGCCGAGTGTGGTCACGGCGTCGACGGCGGCCTGCAAGTTGAGCTGATGGCGCCGAAAGGTCCCGCAGGCCTGGATCGGCATCGTGGCCAGGTTGCGGGTTCGCATCGCGTACAACTCGAACTCGTCGTGCAGCGACGTCATCCTGATCAATGCCGCGTCGGCGGCCTCCTCCCTGCCAACCGGCGTTGCCCAGCGCCCTGCCAGATCGGTGACCACGGCGTTCTGCAGGCGGGTCTGTTTCGTCGAGAACTGCTGCCACGCTTCCGCGGTCCCGGCCAGGTTCTCGGGCCGGGCATCGCGCAGATCCGCGAACGTGACCACGGTCAGCGGGTGACCCGCGCAATGCCGGCCGGATCCAGAGTGGTCGCCCCGTCTGGCGCGGGAGGAGCGCGAACCCAGCAACATTCGCATCGGTCGATCCCTCATGCCGGCCGTGTCGGTCAGCCCATCGAGAAGGGGCGCCGTCACCGCCGCCGTGCCGATCCGGCACGCAGCCCACGAACCAGCCGCGCCGCACACCAGACCGCGACAACGGCCATCAGCGCGGGCGACCTAGCCCTCAGACAGCCCGAGCTAAGCCACGATTGCCAACCTATAGCTGAGCATCGCCGACCTGACGGGCAGCACCAACGAGGAGATGATCTTGTGCTCCCAATCTGCTCCCACCGTAAGCAGCGAAACGCACAAGGGTTCGTTACCGAGTTAACGGCAACAAGCCCGTGATCTGCACAAACCATTGGTGGGCGATACTGGGATCGAACCAGTGACCTCTCCGGTGTGAACGGAGCGCTCTCCCGCTGAGCTAATCGCCCTCAACGCGACCAGACTCTACTAGACGACGCGCCCGCGCGGCGAATCAGGGTCAGCGACTCGCCAGCCAGTCTCGGCCTTCGGCTATCAGGTCGACGCCGAAGCTCAGCCGGACCGAGCCCCACACGACGCCCCCCACGAAGAGCAGCCCCACGACCCCGATCAGCGCACGCGCGGGCCGGGAGCGCCGGCCGACCCAGCGGGTCCAGCCTTGGACCTGGCGCCTGGTGAAGTCCAGAAGCCTCTTGGCCCAGGTGAACTCGATCGCCCAGATGGCCAGTCCGAGGATCACGATGGCCCAGCCGGGGCCGGGGAACGGGATCAGGATGATGCCGAGGGCGATGACGACGGCGCCCAGGACGCCCACGCCGATGCGCAGCGCGAGGCGGCCGGACGGGTTGGCACGGACCTTCTTGAGGATGCGTCCCGGCGAACGATCTTCGTCCGCTTCTGTACCCATTTCATCCCCCAGTGTTCCCGGGCCCCGTCACTACCCGGGAGGAATGGACGTTACCGGAGTAAGTCAACTGCTGGACCACCCGACGCCGGGCGGAACCGAGTGCTTGGGCAGAACAGGACAAGATATCGCTTTATGTCTTGTGCGAAAGGGCTTTCGGGGCCGTCTTCCCACTACTGGGTGAGATCAGCGTATGGCGGAGCGTAATGACAGGGATCACCTGAGTATGGGAAACGCGGGGTTCACCAGCCTCGCAGCGGTGCCGGGGGGAGTTCGTCCATGAGTACCATTCGTCCAACGACCGTCGAGGTCGAGACCTCGCTGCGGCTCGTAGCACCTGATGCCACGGCTCTGCCCGTGCGCGCCAGTCTCCGCTACGACCCGGCGGACCCGTACGCGGTCCATGTGTTGTTCCACGCAGAATCAGCCGGTGGGGAAGCCGTGAGCTGGTCCTTTGCGCGGGAACTGCTCGTGACCGGGCTCGATGAGCCCGCGGGTATCGGCGACGTCCGGGTGTGGCCGTGGGCCACGCCGCGGGGGGATTTTGTCGCCTTGGCGCTGTCGTCGCCCGACGGCAACGCACTGTTCGAGGTGCCGCGAAGTGTCCTCGTCCGATTCCTGCGGCGCACCTATGTGGTGGTGCCCCGCGGCCGGGAATCGGAGCACCTGGACGTCGATGCGGCGGTGAACCGGCTTCTGGCCGGACGTTAAGGAAATCGCCGAGGGCGACTCGCCCGGACACTGCCGGTCCGGACGGGTCGCCCTTTCCATGCATGAATCCGACACTAGGTCGAATAGCGGAATCTGCGTGCGGAAACGCCGGATATTCGGGCAACTATTCACCTCGCCCGCGTTTCCTGGGCAAACGAGGGGCGAACACATGGTGCGCCCCTTGTCAGCGCCGGTTACGGTCGGCGCGATGTCCTCTGTTGACGCGATCGCGGACATAACCGCGGCGACCATCGTCCCGCCCGGCTGGGCGGGCGTCGGCACCTGCGCGCTCGACGCCGACGCCGCCTTCGGGCCGCGGCTGCTTTCTCACCACGTGCTGATGTTGACCACGGCCGGGCACGGCCCGGTCGAGGTCGACTTCACGACACTGAACTGCCGGCCGGGCACCCTGCTGTGGGCGCATCCCGGCCAGGCTCTCCGCCTTCCCACCCCGGGCCTCGACGCCTCCTTCGTGACCTTCGAGCCGAGGCTGGCCCGCCAGCCCGAGCCGGACGGTGTCCGGCACTGGCAGCTCGAGGGCGAGGACGAGGACGCGGTGATCAGCGACTTCTCCCAGCTGGCGGTCGACTGCGAGCGACATAGCCCCGGCCCCCTGGCGGCCGCTCTGCTCCAGCATCAGCTGACCGTGCTGCAGCTGCGCATCGCCCTGCTCTCTCCGCCGAGCGAGCCCGGGCCGGAGCGCCGCACCTATGCGCTCTTCTCCCGGCTGCTCGAGGACGGCCATCCCAGCAGCCGCCGGGTCGAGGACTACGCGGCCGATCTCGGCTGCTCGGTGCGGACGCTCACCCGCGCCTGCCTCGCGGTCACCGGGCGTACGGCCAAGCAGGTCGTCGACGACCGGGTCTCCCTGCAGGCCCGCCGGCTGCTCGCCTGCACACCGCTCTCGGTCGCCGAGGTGGGCCGTCACCTGGGCTTTCCCGAGCCGACCAACTTCGGCCGGTTCTTCCACCGTGAGGTCGGCACGAGCCCCGGCCAGTTCCGCTCCGAGGTGGTGCCGAACGGCCGGATTCCGGTGCCCACGCAGCGACGATCGCCTGACTGACCGTAATTCCCACAATTCCGTGGGGTATGTGCGACGTCGATCACCCGAGGGAGCATGATGGGTGAGTGCAGATCTCCGCGCGCGGCGACTATGCGGTCCGGGCAGCCCTCAGTTTGGCGCAGGCCTACCCGTCGCTGATGTCGGCCCAGGCCATCGCCCAAGATCAGGACATGCCCCGCAAGTTCCTGGAGGCGGTCCTCGCCGATCTCCGGCGCGCCGGCGTGGTGCGGGCGCAGCGCGGCGCCGAGGGTGGTTACACACTGTCGCAGCCGCCGCGCGACGTGACGATCGGTCAGATCCTCCGGGCGGTCGACGGACCCCTGGCGGGCGTACGCGGTCTGCGGCCGGAAGAGACGCGCTATGAGGGCGCGGCGGAAAACCTTCCCAACCTGTGGGTGGCGGTGCGCGCCGCCGTCCGCGAGGTGGTCGACGAGGTCAGCCTGGCCGAGTTGATCAGCGGCCGCATGCCCGCCCACGTCCGCAAGCTGACGACGCGCCCGGACGCTTGGCAGCCCCGCTAGGTACAAGAGGGCCCGCTAGGTTTAGGAAGCAGAGCAGAACGGGAATCGGTCGCCCATCCAACGAACCACTTGGGAGGGACGACCGATGGCCCTTTTGTTCCGCAGTCGCAAGAAGTTCGGCCCGATCATCCTGAATTTTACCGAGCACGGCTTCTCCTCGTGGAGCATCAAGATCGGCCGCTGGTCGTGGAACTCGCGCACCCGGGCGAACCGTGTCGACCTGCCCGGCCCGCTGTCGTGGCGGCAGAAGAAGTCGCGTAAGGCCTAAGCGGCGGAAATGACGACGTCCCCGCCGAGCCGGCCGTGTTCCGGCTCGCGGGTCAGCGTCCCCGAGTCGATCAACGTGTGCAGCACCCGTACGGCGTCCGCCGCGCGAAAGATCGTCTCGGTCAGGGCGAACGTCTTCAGATCGGTCACGGTCGCCGGCCCGTTCGCGGCCAGGTGGGCCAGCAACTCCCGGCGCAGCGGCCCCGGATGCGGCGACAGCGAGATGTCGATCAGGTGCCGGTCGGGGTCGCCCGGGTCGCGGTAGCGCACGCCCGCGTACTCGTCGACCGCCCACAACGCGTCCTTGAACCCCTCCAGGCTCTTGCCCGAGGTGGTGCCGAAGGCGAGCACCTGCCCGGCCTCCTCCCCGGTCGCCATCTCGACCTCGGTGAACAGCGGCCACCCGGCCCGATAGGCCGCGGCCGACGCCCCGGCCGGCAGAACCAGGAGAACCTCCGCCGGCTTTCCGCCGGTCAGGGCGGCCACGGTGGGCACGGCCGGCGGCTCGCTCCCGCTCGCGTCGAGATAACCCAGCAGGGGTACGCGGTGAGCACCGAGCGCCTTCAGCCCGACCCTTAGACGCTCGTCGGTGCCGCCGGAGATCGTGTGCACGGCGAACCCGGCCGCCGAACCCGCCTCCTGCTGGGCCCGCTTGAGCCGCTCCTCGATCGGCGCGAGATCGGTGCCGATCACCACCATGGACAATTCCCGGCCTCGAGCGAGGTCGGGTTGGTCGGCCAGGACGCGTACGGCCTCCTCGGCCGCCGCCCCGCCGTCGGCGTCGGCGTAGCCGTGCGCGTACGCGACTCGGCGCCCGCGGTGCAGCGCGGCCGGAGCCCACGCTTCCAGATGACGAACGAGCAGCTCACGCTTGACTGCGGCAACGGACATACCCGCTTTCTACCGTGTTCCGAAGCCGCAGGCCAGCGCGGCTTTAGCGACCGCGTACTTGTACCTAACGTATTCATGTGAGCACTATGGGCTTGTGGCCCCTCCGCTCGCCGAACTCACCGCACAGGCGCAGACTCTGACGTCCGCGGGTGATCTCGCGGGCGCGCGCCGTGTTCTGGCGACCGTTCTCGGCCCCGAGCCGGCCCCCGACCCGCGCCGGGCCACCCCCGATCTCGCGCTCGCCGCCGCCCTGCACGCCCGCATCCTGATCGCCCTCGGCGACCCGCACGCCGCCCTCCTGTGGGCCGGTTACGCCCACGCGGCCGAGGAACGGCTGCACGGCCCGCACGACGAGCGCACGATGGCGGCGGCCGCGACCCACGCCGCGGTGCTCCAGCGGCTCGGTCACTACGGCCGGGCCGTCCAGGTCTATCACCAGTTGCTCGGTGACCTGACCGAGGTGGAGGGTCCCGACTCGCCCCGGGTGCTGGCCGCCGAGGCCGACCTGGCCACCGCCGAGCACGCGGCCGGGCACTGCTCGGCCGCCCGCTCCCGGCTGGCCGCGGCGTGGCGGCGGCATCGGGCGGTGTTCGGCGACGCCGCCCCGGCCGGCATCAAGATGCTGGCCCGGCTGGGTTCGATGGAGCGCGAGTGCGGCCGGCTCACCCAGTCCGGTGAGCACTTCGCGATGGCCCAGGAGCTGTGCGCGCGCTACCTGCCGGCCGACCATCCGCTGGTCGGCCAGGTCACCCGGCTCGCCGCCGCGCGCCCGTCCGGGCGGCACTCGTGCGGCCGGGTCGAGCAGTCGGCCGGTCCCCAGGACGCCACGCCCGGGCAACAGCCGCCGGCCCCGCGGACCGCGCAACAGCCGGCGAGCATGCCGAGTCCGCCGTTCCCGCCGGGGACGCCGACTGTGCGGCAGCAGCCGTTTCCCCGCCGGCCGTCCGTGCCCGGCCCGGAGGAGTTCCCGCCCGATGACCCGGGCGAGAGGCCCGACAACCGGCCCACCGACCCCAACGGCACGGTCTATCAGCAGCCGCTCTATCTGGCCGACGTGCATCAGGCGCCGGGCGACGCCACCGGGCGCCACGCGCGGGCCGACACCCCGCCCCCACTGCCCGGCCAGCGGGCCCCCGAGTACGGCCCGGACGGCCGGCCCCAGCCGGTCGGCACGGCCGCGGCCGCGGCGCGCACACTGCCGCCGAACTCGGAGCGGCTCCTGCCCGTACGGAAGGAAAAGCCCGACCCGCCCCGCTCCCGTCAGCCCTTCATCCTGGCTGCCGTCCTGGTCGGCGGGGTGGCCGTGGCGGCGGCCGTGGTGTTGCTGACCCTGCCCGCCGCCGACGGTGCCGTCGGTCCGAGCGCACCCGTGACCACTCCGCCCGCCCCGGCGACGACCTCGCCGGCGCCCGCGGCGAGCGCCACCATCTCGGTCCCGCCCGCCGACCCGGGCGCACCGACCGCGCTCAAGCTGCGCGACAACCGTGACAGCGTCACGCTCAGCTGGCACTACCCGAAGGGCGCCGGGGGCCCGGTGCTGATCTCGGGCGGCCGGTCCGGGCAGCCGCAGCGGGCGTTCCAGCAGCTGTCGTCCGGCACCGACAACTACGTCGTCTACGGGCTCAACGACGCGCAGAACTACTGCTTCACGGTCTCGGTCGCCTACGCGACCGACCACATCGCCGACTCGTCGCCGGTCTGCACCGAGAGGTAGCAACCGCGCCGCAACCGTTCTGGTCGCGTTCCGCACCCGGGCACCCGGATCCGCACCGGGAAGCTCCGGACCGGTTCGGTCCCGGAGCCGGGCGGCCGGCTCCGTGAAAGGATCGGGGGATGAGGGCGATCATCTACCGCGGCAATGGCGACCCCGAGGTTCTGGAGCTGGTCGATCGCGAGGTGCCCCCGCCGGGCCCGGGCGACGTCCGGGTGCGTGTCGCCGTGTCGGGCGTCAATCCGACGGACTGGAAGACCCGCTCCGGCGCCACCAATCCCCCGCAGTTCCCCGAGGTCACCCCGCACCTTGACGGCGCCGGCGTGATCGACGCCGTCGGTGACGGAGTCGACCCGGGCCGGGTCGGCGAACGGGTCTGGCTGTGGATGGCCACCGCCGGCCGGCCGACCGGCACCGCCGCCGAGTTCACCGTGGTGCCCGCCGAACGGGCCGTGCCGTTGCCCGACGAGGCCGGCTTCGATCTGGGCGCCTCGCTCGGCGTGCCCGCGCTCACCGCGCATCGCGCGCTCACCGTCGCCGAGGACGGGCCCCGGCGTCTGCGGCCCGGAACACTCGACGGCAAGGTCGTGCTCGCTGCGGGCGGCGCCGGAGCGGTCGGGCACGCCGTGATTCAGCTCGCACGCTGGGCCGGTGCGACCGTCATCAGCACGGTCAGCGGGCCGGAGAAGGCTCGGCTGGCCGCCGCCGCCGGCGCCCACCACGTGGTCAACTATCGCGGGAGCGACCCGGCCGGTGAGATCCGCAAGATCGCTCCGGACGGCGTCGACATCGTCGCCGAGGTGGCGCTCGGTGCGAACCTCGCACTCGACCTGGCCGTGCTGCGGACGCGGGGCACGATCGCGACATACGCCAACGACGGCGGCCAGCCGGTCCAGTTGGACGTGCGGCAGAACATGACGCTGAACAGCCGCTTCCAGTTCATGGTCCTGTACACCCTCGGGTTCGACGTGCTCACCGATGCGGCCGAGGACGTTGCCGCCGCGGTGCGGGACGGCGCGCTGCGGGTCGGCGAGGAGCACGGGCTGCCGCTGGTCCACTTCCCGCTCGACCAGACCGCCGCCGCACACCGCGAGGTGGAGAACGGCGTGATCGGCAAGGTTCTGGTCGACGTCACCGACCACTGACGGCGTCGAGGACGCGTCGTTGCCACGATCGCATGTCCGCGTGCGTTGATGTGCAGCCCGTCCGCGCCCGACGCGAACGGTCAATCCGCGAGCTGGGCCGAACCACGCCGGGCCGACGGCGCCGATCGACTCCGGGTCACCGCCGTCGGCCTGATGCCCGGTGAGGCCGGGCACCAGGGCCGCCTCCAGCCGTTCCTTGTCGCGGCCGACGATGTGGACGGTGTCGCCCCGGCCGAGCAACTGCCGGGCGGTGGCCCCGGGACGAGCCACCTCGCCCGCGGCTCACCGACGAGTTGATAGCAGCGCTCACCTAGGCGAAGGCGGCGAGGCCGAGCATGCCCCGCCCGGCCGCCGACAGCTCGCAGTCGCGCCAAAAGGAAGCGAAACGACGACCGGGTAGTGGTCGGAGGCGAGCGGGTCGTCGCGCACCACTCGGGCCGACGACGCGTGCAAACCGCCTCCGAGCAGCACATAGTCGAGGCGCATCGGCGCGAACTCGGCGCCCTTCAGAGCCGTCGGCACGGTGTCGCCGGCGCCCTGCCCCGCCTCCAGCCAGGCGTCGGAGAAGTAGCGGGCGAAGGCCGCCATCGCCCGCGTGTCGATCTTCCCGTCCGGGCCGAGGTGCCGCTTGCGATAGCCCGGCGGCAGTGGCCCGGGCACGGACAGCGAGTTGAGATCACCGGCCAGAACCACGGGCCCGCGGTGGGCCAGCCGGGCGGTCAGCCAGACCGCCTCACGGCGGCGGCGCTCCGGCGCGTACGGGTTGAGGTGCGTGCTGACGACGGAGAGTGACTCGCCGCAGGCGCGCACAGTGACCGCGGAGGCCGCGTGATGCAGTTGCCAGCGGAACGAGGACCGCCGGGTGATCGTCAGCCACGGTCGCACGAACACCCCGACCGGCTGTCCGGACAGCGACGGCGCGACGTGCCCGATCATGCCGGTCGCCGCCTCGAAAGCGTCCCGCGGAAAGCCGCGCAGTTCCTGAAGTGTGAGAACGTCGGGCCGCTCCCGCTCAACCAGAAGAATGATCCGAGACAGCCGGGAGCCGCCCCCGTGGAGCAGGTTCCACGTCATGACCTTCACGAAGCACCGTCCAATACAGCACCGAGAGCCAGCAGGCGGCGAGCAGGGCGGCCCCGAGAGCGTCGGTCGGATGGTGCTCGCCGCGGTACATCCGGGAGAGCGCGACCACGACCGGCATCACGATCGCCAGGCCGACGAACACCCACCGCCACCACCGCTCGACCCGACCCGTGACGACGATCGCGATCGCGGCCCAGAGGCAGATCGTCGCCGCGATGTGCCCGGACGGGAACGACGACGTCGGCATCTGCCCGTCGAGCTGGGCGACCGGCGGCCGGGGCCGGCCCACCGCGGCCGCGCTGCACAGGAACAGCGTGATCTCCCCGACCATGGTCAGCACGACGAACACGACCGGCCGCCACTGCCGCCAGAGCGCCAGCGCGAGCGGGCAGAAGACCAGCGAGACCACCAGGATCGCGTGGGTGTCGCCGGCCTTGCTGCCCAGCCAACTGAGGTGGTCGAGTGCCGGCGTGCGGAAGGTCTGCAGCCAGCGCGGCACCGCGTTGTCGGGCCCGCTCGGAATCACGTGGGTGAGCAGGTAGCCGATCACGTAGAGCAGCCCGAACGTCAGCGTCCACCCGACCAGCATCTCCGCACCCTTGACCCAGGGATGCGGCAACACCGTGCCCTGCGACGGAGCCGGCGCCAGGTCACGAGCGGCTTCCGGCTCGAGGCCCTCCGCCGGCGAGACGGTCGGCCGCCCCGCTTCGCGGCGCCAGACCCGGAAGGCGTACGCGGTGACGCAGATCCAGGCCGCACCGAGCAGCCACCCGGCCAGCACGTCGGAGACGAAATGCACGCCGAGCGCGATCCGGCTGGCCCCGATCGCGACCACGATCAGGGCCGCCGACCCGACGAACCAGCCCCGCCACCGATGCCGCACGACGGCCAGGAAGACCAGCGTGAGCATGCCGTAGACGACCATCGAGCCGAGCGCGTGCCCGCTCGGGAAGCTGTTGCCCTGCCCGTGCGCGACCGGGTCGGCGACCACCGGCCGCACCCGCCCGACCAGCGTCTTCAGCGACGGGTCGAGGATCAGCTCGCCGACGCCGGTGACCACGAGATAGATCGCGAGGCGGGGCCGCCGCCGGATCAGCAGCACCACGACGGCCAGCACGACCAGCGGGATCAGCGTGCCCCGGCCGCCGAGCCGCGAGATCGCGGTGGCGACCTTCACCCCGGCCGGGTGCGCCGAGACGACCCGGTTGAGGCCGTTGGCGACCGACTGGTCGAGATGGAGCAGCGGGTTCCAGTGGTAGCGCACGAGCAGCAGCAACGTGCCGAAACCGAGGCCGGCCGCGATCACCGCGACGAAGCCGAGCACGCTGCGCTCGGCGAAGTGCCGGACGGGCGCCCAGCCGGTGCGTTGTTCAACGACCACGGGTGCTCCTCTGCTTCGGCAGCTGCCGCTGGGCGGCAGCCGGCTTCCAGGTGTCCTGCTTGGCCGGGCGGCGCACGCCGACCCGCTTGGCCTCCAGCTGGGCGGCGAAGGCGACCCCGATGAACAGGGCCAGCCCGGTCAGGTTGGCCCAGAGCAGCAGGGCCATGATCGCGGTCAGGGCCCCGTAGGTGCCGCCGAACTGCCCGCTGACCCGGATGTACCCGGCGAGCAGGATGCTGGCCAGCCACCACAGGACGGTCGCGACCACGGCCCCGAACAGCAGCCACGACAGGGCGGGCTGGTGGCGGCGGGGGGCGTACCGGAAAAGGAGGGCCACGGCGACGACCGTGAGCAGCAGGCTGAGCGGCCATCGCACGAAGTCCCAGGTCATACGCGCCTCGCCGGCCCAGCCCCAGTGCCGCTCGGCCGCGTCGCCGAACGGCCGCCCGGCCACCAGCAGCATGAAGCCGAACAGCGCCGGCACGCCGGCGACCAGCATCAACACCGTGGCCCGGGTGTACTTGGCGACCGACGGCCGGTCGCGCTCGACGCCGTAGATGCGGTTGGCGCCCCGCTCGATCTGGGCCATCGCCGTGGTCAGCGCGATCAGGCCGGTCAGCAGGCCCAGCACCAGCGCGATCCGGCCGTGCTTGTCCTCGATCAACTGCCGGACGAGCGGTTCGCTGGCGCCCGGGGTGATCGCCAGGACGGTGTCGCCGAGGACCTTGCCGCCGTTGTCGGCGCCCAGGTCGGAGACGAGCCCGGAGAACGCGATCAGGAACGGCACCACGGCCAGGCAGAGCTGGAAGGCGAACGCGCGGGCGTGACTGAAGCCGTCGCCGTACCGGAAACGCACGAACGCGTCCCGCACCAGCGGCCACCGGCCGTAGCGGCGCAGCGCCCGGTACGCGTCGTCGGCCGCCAGGTCGTCCCCGCTCATGTCCCGGGTCTGCGGGACCGGCTCGACGCTGCTCATTTCGCCTCGTCGGCCGCCGCGCGCACGGGCTCGGCGGCCCGGGCCGCCGCGTCGGCGTCGTAGGCCAGGTCGGGATCGCTGTCCGGCTGCGGCACGCAGAGCAGCAGCGCCCGCCGCTTGAGGCCGACCTTCAACGTGCGGCCGGGTTCGATCAGGTCGCCGTCGATCTGGCGGGACTGGCGCTGGTTGCTGACCACGGTGACCCGCTCGGCGGTATAGGTCTCCATCAGCGGCTTGCGCGGCCGGCGGAGCACTATCCCCAGCCCCAGCGAGACCCAGTGCCCCAGGTTGCTGGGGCTCAGAATCGCGACGTCGAGCTTGCCGTCGTCCGGCTCGGCCTTGCTCAGCAGCCGGATCCCTCCCTGGAGCCGCCCCACGTTGCCGACGATCACCGAGCGGGGGCGGCGTGGCATCGGCGGCCCGTCGTCCAGCCGGATCCGGGCCCGCATCGGACGGTCGCGCAGGTGCTTGAGCGCTCCCACGACGTACGCCGGCCAGCCGACCGCCTTCTTGGCGGTCTCCGACGTGCCCTCCAGCATCTGGGCGTCGAAGCCCATCCCGGCCATCACCACGAAGCACCGGTCCTCGACCGTGCCGACGTCGATCCGCCGGCGGCCGCCGTCGAGGGCCACCTGCACACCGGTCGCCGGGTCGCCGGAGAGGCCGAGGTTGGACGCGAGCAGATTGCCGGTGCCCGCCGGCAGCACGGCCAGCGCGACATCGGTGCCGGCCAGGGCGGTGACCACGGCGGTCACCGTGCCGTCGCCGCCGCACGCGAAGACCAGCTCGGCCCCGTCGCGTACGGCGGCCTCGGCCTGACCCCGCCCGGGGTCCTCTTTCGTGGTCTCGAACCAGGCCGGCATCGGCCAACCGGCCGTGGCCAGGCCTTCCTCGATCGTGCGACGCAACAGGTCGAGATCGGTCACCTTGACGGGGTTCACCACTACAGCGCTGCGGGGTCCGGTCACGGCGACAATGTGCCCACACCGGCAACTCGGGAATCATCCGTCACCTCGGTGGGCAACACTTGCCCCGTGAGTGAACTGACCTATGCACCGGTCGGCGGCACGTTGACCGATGACCTGCCGGACGGCTTCCGCCACCTCCACTACCGCACCTACCTGGGCAACGGCGACGATCTGTTCCGGCGCTCGGCCGAGGCGGTGCTGACCTTCGCGATGCACCGGGCCACCGGCGCCAAGATCGACGCCACGGCCGATCGGGCCGCGCCGGGCGTACGGCTCACGGTGGGTGCCGGCCCGCTGCGCGTGCCGTGCGAGATCGTCTGGGCGCTCGACGAACCGGCCCGGGCCGGGTGGGGCTACGGCACGCTGCCGGGGCATCAGGCCTGCGGGGAGGAGGCCTTCCAGGTCGTACGGGAGGGTAACGACCGCGTGTGGTTCACCGTCACGGCCTACAGCCGTCCGGCACGGCTGCCGATGCGGATGGCCGGGCCGGCCGCGGTGGTCCTGCAGCAGGCGTACGCCCGGCTGTGCGGCCGGGCGCTGAAGCGGCTCGGTACGGTGAGCAGGTGAGCAACACGTCGGTCACCTGGTGGGGGCACAGCACGCTGTGGCTCGCCGACTCCGGCAGCACCCTGCTCACCGACCCCGTCCTCTCCGACCGGCTGGCCCATCTGCGCCGCGCGGCCGGCCCGACCCCGCAACTGCCGGGCGAGCCGGACGCGATCCTCCTGTCCCACCTGCACGCCGACCACTTCCATCTGGCGTCACTGCGCGCCGTACCCGGAAAGCCATTGTTGATCATGCCGCGAGGTGCCGCGGGTTTCGCGGCCAAGGCCCTCGGGCCGCAGGCCGCGTCGCGCATGGTCGAGCTGGCCCCGGGCGAGCAGACCGCCGTCGGCGGGGTAAAGGTGCGTGCCGTGCCGGCCGCGCACGACGGCGGCCGCGGCCCCTGGTCCCGGGAGCGCGCCCTGGCCGTGGGCTTCGTCGTCGAAGGCTCGGCCCGCACATGGTTCGCCGGCGACACCGGCCTGTTCGACGGCATGTCCGAACTCGGGCCGCTCGACCTGGCACTGATCCCGGTCGGCGGATGGGGCCCCACGCTGGGCTCGCCCGGCCACCTCGACGCGGTCACCGGGGCCGAGGCGCTGCGCCGGTCGCAGGCCGGCTGGGCGGTGCCGGTGCACTACGGCACGCTGTGGCCGATCGGCCTGGCCCGGGTGCGCCGGCACATGTTCCGCGAGCCGGGCGTCCGCTTCGCCGAGGAGGCGGCCCGGGTCGCGCCGGAGGCGAAGGTGCGCGTGCTGACCCAGGGCGAGACGCTGACCATCAACCCGATCGGCCACGTCGCGTGACCGCCGCCCTGGCGGCTCTGGGCTGGCTGTTCCTGGTCGTCGCATTCGGCGCGATCGTCCCCATCGTGCCCACCGGCGCCGCGGTCAGCGGCGCCGCCGCCCTGGCCTTCCACAACAACAAGATCGACTTCCTGTTCGTGATCGCCTCCGGCGCGGCCGGCGCCTACCTGGGCGACCTGGTCATGTACGCGATGTGCCGGCTCGGCGGCGAACAACTGGCCCGGCGGCTCCGCTGGCTGCGCGACGAGGAACACCTGGCCGCGGTCAAGGAACGCCTGCACCGCAGCCAGGTGCCGGTCCTGCTGGTCTCCCGCCTGATCCCGGGCGGCCGGGTCCCGGTGCTGCTGGCGGCCGCCTTCCTGGGCCTGCCGTGGCGCACGTTCGTCGTCGCCAACGCCCCGGCGTGCGCCCTATGGGCCACGGTCTACGCCGGCATCGGCGTAGCCGGCGGCTCGATCTTCCCCAAGCCGTGGCAGAGCGTCGTGGCGGCGGTCATCCTGATCCTGATCATCAACCAGACCGTCGCGTGGATCCAGAAGAGGCGGCGAGCCGCGCCGGCCGAGCCCGCCGCGCCCGCTCCCGAACCGGTTTCCGACGAACCGGATCAGGTCAGATAGGTCCAGCTCCCGACCGCGCGGCATTCATGGCCACATGATCGTGACCTCGCACCACCCGAGGTGGAGACAGCCGGCGATCCGATCGCGGTCAATGTGTTCGCCGGGTAAGTGGCGCATCGGGAAGCGTAGTGCCGAACGGCTTGACCATTGAGCCATTTTCATCGTGACGGTGCAGTCTCGGGCAGTGCGGGAGGCCGGTGTCGACATAGGACCAGGCTGCCGGTAAGACGACTTGGACGCCGCGATGGCGCGGATCCGTCTGCTGGCCTACACGATCCTCGACGGCACGCTGATCCCGATCGACCGCGCTGGTGCGGATCTTCAGCTCGCCGCCGCCGGTCGTCGCCCGGAACCGGGTGTTGCCCGGCTAGCGGTCGACCGCGTTGAAGGTCGGCCGGTCCTCGAAGTGGTCGTCCGCGGCGTATTCGAGCCGCAACATGGTCGGGCTGAGCACCTGCACCCGCAGATGCCCGGCCCGGATCGTCTGTCCTTTGATATCGGCCCGGCTTGGGGCGGCCAGCGCCCTCCCCGGCGTGGTCACCAGCCCCAGAAGCACGGCGGCAAGCACGGAGAGCCTGCGGATCGCCACGACGCCCCGTCGATCGCGTAACACCTGACACGTAGCGTCGTTCAGCTTTGGGTGGACCGGGCGACGTGTCAATAGGCCGGCGTCGATAGTGGCCGCATAACCGGTGTGGACAGTCGAGAAGCGTGTCCTGGACGAGTCAGGCCGCGATCGGGCCGTGTCATCGATCACGAAAATCAGGTCGGAGTGGCAGATCGAGGACTGCCGACAGGCAACTCCTCCGGCACGATCGACCACATCACATGAACCCGGATCGGAGGCTCATGACCGAGTCCGGCAAACCACCACCCAGGCCAAAACGCAGAACACCACCACCCAAGCCACTACGGAAGCCGACACATACTGCCCCCGAGGTCGAGCCTCGCCCGGCCACGCCCGGTGCCAGACCGAACGAACCTGGCGCGCCACCACCTGGAACACCACCACCCAGGCCACCACGGAAGCCGATACCTACTACCCCCGAGGTCGAGCCCCGCCCGTCCCCGCCCGGTGCCAAACCGGACAAACCTGGGTCGCCCCAAACCGAGCAGCAGGGAACCGGGGCCCAGCCGCTCGTCCTCACCAAACGCCGCGGATGGCCGCAGCCACCCACCCCGCTGCAGCAGCCGTCCACCGGCACGAAGACGGCCGAGCGGGAAGGCCTGGCGAAGCCGGGCGGCACCGGCGGCCTGCCGGACACCAGGCTCAGCAGTGCAGCGGCCCTGGCCGACCTCATGAACGCCACGGGCAGCGACACGATACCGCTGACCGCGCTACAGCCGGTCGCGCAGCACGGGTTCGTCCTGGACGGCAAACCGGTCACCGAGATGGGCCGGACCGAGCTGACCGAACTCGGCAAGAAGGCCAAGGAATTCGGCGGGCTGACCGCACAGGTCGTGCAGTACATGATCGCGGACGGTGGGTTCGCGCTCGATACCGGCGAGTTGGCCGCGGCGATCATGCAGATCGGTGAGCTCTACCAGAACAAAGGCCAGTCGGTGGTGGCGCTCACCGACCCCCGGTACGGCGACATCGCCAAGCGGATGCTCGCCGACGAGGACGCACGCACCGACCTCGCGGCGACCCTTGGCTACTCGTCGGTGAGCAAGGCGAACCTCCACCCCGCGCAGGCCCGGGCACTTAACGACGTCCTGAAGCGGTTCCCGAAGTTCGTCGAGCGGCTCAAGCGATCGATCAAGGGCGTGAAGTTCGGCTCGGGTACCGGCAAAGAATTCGGCGGTGGCGTCTTCAAGGACGGCGTCATCGAGATCGCGTCGCTGGAGTGGACGCCGGCGGAAGGGTTTGCCCGGATCTTCGTGCACGAGACCGGTCACGCTACCTTCCAGCGGGCCCTGCTGAAGGACGTGGATCTGCCCGGCATCGTCGACAGCGGCGCCATCGTCGATCTGCTGGCTCGCCGCGCCGCGCTTGAGGCGACGAACAACGCCGTTCAGGCGTCGTCCCCGGGCACCGTTAAGCAGCCCCATCCTGAGTTGGTGGCGATCAGCCGAAGGTTGCGGGAGGGCGGTGCCCTGAACATGTTCAACGCGATGTCGGATGACGCGAAGGCCTTCTACCGGGCGTGGGGGGTGCTGCGCCGCAACGGCGGTGAGTACATGCTCGGTGTCGACCTGGGCGGGGGGGTGGACGCCGCGCAGCGCCGAAAGTATCAGGCGGGCGCGTTCAAGGAGTTCTGCGCGGAGACCTTCATGCTGAAGGCGATGGGGGATCTCGACAGCCATCTGAGTGTCCTTCGGACCCGCACCGACATCCCGAGCGAAGTCCATACCGCCTGGAAGAGCGTCCAGAAGATACAGACGAAGTACGGGCAAGCGATTCTGGACGGAAAGTGAATCATGGCCACCCTGGGTGGTCAATCGACAACATCCGGGGAATTCCGCGCGTCCGCGTCGGGTCCACCGTCCATTTCGCGGGTTGTGCCGCGCCATGATCGCAGGAGGAGCCATGAGCTCTGTGCCCGGCTATGACAGGCTTTTCGGCGATCCCGACGTGCTGCCGGTCGACGATGCGCGTTCGGTCTACTCACCGGCGGCGTACCTGGCCGACCTGCTGGAGTTGGCCGGCGAGGAGCTGCGGCACCGGCGACCCGACCTGGCCGAGGTGCCGCTGGACGGGCACGACAGCTACGCGGAGCTGCCCTACCTGACCATAGTCAGCGAGGTGCTGGCCGGCCAGGTCGCCGAGCCGGGCGGCGACGCCTTCGACACGCTCGCGGCCCTGCGCTACCCGTTCCTGGCGCCGTTCTCCCTCGGCCGGGAGCGGCTCCGGCAGGCCCTGCGCGAGCTCGGCGTGGAGCCGGTGGAACTGTACCGGCGGTTCGCCACCCGCATCGACGCGGACGTGGTGGCGCGCGAGTACCTGGGGCTCGCGCCGGCCGACGTGACCATGGTGACCACGGTCCTGGGCGACGGTCCCGAGTTGCGGGACTGCTATCACCTGGACCCGGCCGATCCGGACGGGTTCGCGCGGCTCGCCGAGACGGACCTGTTCTGCCGCGCCGCCTCGCTGACCGGCGCGGACCTGCGGCAGCTGCTGTGGGGCGCGCTGGGCGTGACCGAGCGGTCCGCCGCGTCCGCGTTCTTCGTCCATCAGGGGGCGCCGGTGGCCCTCGACGAGGCGGGCCAACGCCTGGTCGGCGACGGCGGCAGCGCGGTACCGCCCGCCTGGTTCGACCGGGTGAACCGGTTCGTGCGGCTGGCCCGCCGTACCGGGCTGTCGTTCGTCGACCTGGACCTGGTGCTGCGCAGCTGCTGCGGCAACCGGATCGACCAGGCGGCGCTGCGCGTCCTCGCGGTCGTGACCTGGTTGCAGCGGACCTGCGACCTGCCGGTCGACGTGGTGGTCAGCCTGGTGGCGCCGCTGTCGGTGCTGGGCGTCGGCGACGGCGACGTACCGGCTGATCCGTACAACCGGATCTTCAACGTGCCCTTCGTCGCGCTGGGCGGCGGCGTGGTGCCCGGCCCCGGGCCGCTGCCGGCCCCCTACGCCGGGCTGCCGAGTCTGACCTGCGCCGGCGATGTCCTCGCCCCGGCGAACGCGGACTACCGTCGGCGCGTGGCCACCGCAGTCGGCCTCGTGGAGGCGGACCTGACAGCGGTCGTCGGCCGGTACCGCGACCGCGACGAGGCGATGCCTCGGCTCTTCGGCCGGCCCGAGCCGGACCTCGCGGACCTGTCGCTGCTGTACCGCGTCGGGCGGCTCACCGCCGTCCTGGGTGTCGGCGTGGACGACCTCTTCCAGCTGCTGACCGCGTTGGGGTCGGACCCGTCGCTGCAGCGCTACACCGCGTTCCCGGTGCTGATCGACACCGGCGTGCAGGGGCTCGACTACCTGGGTGTGCTGGGCGGCGGTGACATCGACTCGGGCCTGTGGCTTATCCAGACGCTGGTCGCCGTCGCGCGGTGGCTCCAGGCGACCGGGATGAGCGTCGCCGAGCTGCTGGAGATCCAGGGCGTACCGACCGCCGAACCCGATCTCACGGTGCTGGACGGTATCCGGCAGCAGCTCACGCCGGGACCGACGGCCACGATTTTCCAGTCGGCG
>DASWRZ010000165.1:0-9552 GCA_036402935.1 Actinoplanes sp. | reverse complement strand
ACAACATCTACACCAACCTGATGGCGCAGCAGAACATGTTCGCCGCGGTCGAGGCGGCCAAGCGCCACCCCGACCTGGCCCACAAGTTCGGTGTCGACGACGAGGAGATGGCCTCCTGGCGGGACGCGGCGGCCGCCGTGCACATCCCGTACGACCGGGAGCTCGGCGTGCACCAGCAGTCGCAGGGCTTCACCCGGCTGCAGGAGTGGGACTTCGAGAACACCCCGCCCGAGGCGTACCCGCTGCTGCTCAACTACCCGTACTTCGATCTGTACCGCAAGCAGGTGGTCAAGCAGGCCGACCTGGTGATGGCCATGTACATCCGGGGCGACTCGTTCACCCCGGAGGAGAAGGCGCGCAACTTCGCCTACTACGACGCCCGTACGGTCCGTGACTCGTCGCTGTCGGCCTGCGTCCAGGCGGTGCTGGCGGCCGAGGTGGGCCACCTCGAGCTGGCGCACGACTATCTGGGCGAAGCGGCCCTGATGGACCTGCACGACCTGCACCAGAACGCCCGGGACGGCGTGCACGTCGCCTCGCTGGCCGGCACCTGGATCTCGCTGATCGCCGGCCTCGGCGGCATGCGTGACTTCAACGGCCAGTTGTCGTTCGCCCCGCGCCTGCCGAGCCGCATCACCAACCTGGAGTTCTCGATGCTCTGGCACGGGCTTCGGCTGCGGGTCGACGTCAGCGCCGACGAGGTCACCTACTCGCTGCGCAACGGTGGTGGGGCGGCCCGGCTGACGTTGGTCCACCACGGCAAGGAGATCGAGGTGACCCAGGTCAAGCCGGTCTCGGTGCCGATTCCGCCGGCCCCGCCGGTCGGCCCGGCGCCGACTCAGCCGCACGGCCGCGCTCCGGTACGCCGCGCCACCAGCAGCTCGAACTGAGGTGCACGAATGAGGGCCTCGCCTCGGCGGGGCCCTTTTCGCTTACAGCACTGATACGTGCACGTGGTCCTTGTGATTGCTCTCGCCGTGATAGGCGTGCCAGCCGCTGGCCGGCCACCAGATCTGCGCGTACCAGATCACGTAATAGATGCCGAGCCGGTCGGCGTTGCGGACCAGGAACGCCATCAGGTTGTTGCCGTAGTTCTTCATGTCGGCGTTGTGGGCGACCGAGAACCCGCTCTTCTGCAATGACCAGTCGCAGGCCCGGCCCTTGGGATGCTCGAACGGGCCGCCGTTGCGATGGCAGCCGACGAATCGATTGAAGCCCGCCTTTTTCACCTCCTGGTAGAGGTGCAGCATGCGCGGTGTGATGCAGCCGTCGGTGGTCGGATCGTCCACAGTGCACGCCTCGGGTGAGAAACCGCCCTGGGCGTTGCGGGCAGCGGGCGCGGCGACCGGCGACTTGGCGACGACGAAGCCCTGGGTCAGGCCTTCGCCGCCGAGCAGGGCCAGCGCCTTGTCGGCCGACTCCTTCTGTTTCTGCATCGCCAGCAGGTTGGTCTGCTGGCCCTTGACCTCGGCGTCGAGCGCTGCCTTCTTGGCGTCGACCTGGTCGATCGCCTGGTCGAGGTCGTGCAGCTTGCGGTCGTGCAGCGCGTTGATCTCCTCGAGCGAGACCGCCTTGGAGAGGAAGTCGTCCGAGCTGTCGGCGCCGAGCAGGAAGCGGGACGCGCTGAGGCGGCCGGTTTCGTACTGCTCGGCCGCGATCGACGCGACCGCGGGAATGAGGGCGTCGCGCTTGGCCTCGGCGTCCTTGATCTGGGCGGCCAGCGCCTTCTGCTGCGTGGTCGACGCGGCGACCTGGGCCTTGGCCTGCACGTACTTGCGGTTGGTGCTCTCCAGCACGTCGTTGAGCGTCGAGTTGTCGGAGAGCTCGTCGCCGCCCTTCTCGTCCGGAGTGGTCGACGAGGACGAACCGGAGCCGGGCGTGGCCCGCGCGGGTGACGTCATGGCGGTCAGGGTGGCGGCCATGACTAGCGGCGCCAGGGCGAGATTCAGCCACCGGCGGCGTCTGATGGTCATGCATGTCCTTCCGGGCTCCGCCGACCGAGTTAGCTGACGGGTTCAGGATGGAAGCGATCCCTACCGCTCCTTTTCGAGCGGATGCACCCCAACAAAACTTGGGTCCCCGGCTCGCCTCGCGGCGATTGGGCGGTGGTCTGCCGGCCCCTCGGGGGTGGAACCGTGGTGCAGATCCGGCCGGAAGTTTACCCGAGCAGTGAGAATGCTTCAGCCTTCGAAAACGATAAAATCAGTCATCATGCGACCACCTTTAGTAATTTCTGGACGCATCGTGATGTTCGAATTGCTCTACGTATCAAAACTGTCGATCAATCGATGGCATCCGGTATGGTCGGCCGCGGTCCCGTTCCGCGGGTCCGCCGCCTAATCACCCGCCTGGGTGAGCCGGGGAACCACGTTCCTTCTGGGGTGAATCCGCATTTCCGCGGTAGGAGTCCTTCCACTCCGAACCCGTCAGCTAACTCGGCCGGCGGCCTTCCGGAAGGAATGCCCTGTGCTGCAGAAGACCGTGCTGCAGAAACCCGTGCCGCAGAAGACCGTGCTGCAGAAAACTGTGGCCGCCGTGCTGATCGTGCTGGTCGCGGTGGCCGGATCGGCTTCGCCCGCCCGGGCCGCGCCCGGATCCTCGGGCGACGACGGCGAGGGTGGCTCGAAGTCGCTGACCCAGCAACTCGACGCGGCCTCCCGCGGCTACCTCCAGGCGAAGGACAAGCTGGCCGGCTCCCGGAAGACACAGGCCGACCTGGCCGCCCGGCTCAAGCAGATCGACGCCGAGATGGCGCCCCGGCAGGCCGCCTTCGACCAGGTCGTCCAGGAGTCGTACCGGACCGGGCGGCTGGGGCCGATGAGCGCGCTGCTCACCGCGAACTCGTCGGCCGGGTTCCTCGATCGGGCCGAGGTCCTGCAGACCGTGGCGGGCCGCCAGCAGAAGGCGATGCGCGACCTGGCGACGACCCGGGAGACCCGGTCCCGCGCCAAGGCGGCCATCGACACGACCGTACGCGACCAGCAGAAGCAGGTCGCCGTGATGGCGGCCCGCAAGGCGCAGGCCGAGGCGGCGCTCAAGACGGCCGACGTCGGCCAGGACGCCCCTCAACCGGGCGACGGTGGTGGGAGCGCCAAGGCGACCTCGGTCAAGCGGAACGGGGACGGGTCGCTGTCACCCGAGGGCTGCACGGTGAACGACCCGACCACCGACGGCTGCATCACCCCGCGCATGCTGCACGCCTTGGAACAGGCCAAGTCGGCCGGGTTCACGCACTATGTGGCCTGTTTCCGGCACCAGGACAGCGGCGAGCATCCGTTGGGCCGGGCGTGCGACTTCGCGGCGGACAAGGGCGGCTTCGGCGGTGTCGCCTCGGGCGCCAGCAAGGACTACGGCACCCGGCTGGCCAACTACTTCATCAACAACTCGGACGAGTTGGGCGTCCTCTACGTGATCTGGTTCCGGCGCATCTGGCTGCCCAGTAGTGGCTGGAAGGCGTACACGAAGGGGAACGGCGACCCGTCGAGTGAGCATGAGAACCACGTACATCTCTCGGTGAGATGAAACGAAGATGGCCGGCCCCGAGGGCCGGCCATCTCTCACTTGCTGCTGAACTCCTCGTACATCTGCATGATCTCTTCGGTCGGGCCGTCGGCCCGGATCTCACCCGACTCGAGCCAGATGGTTCGCTCGCAGGTGTCGCGGATCGTCTGCTCGCTGTGACTGACCAGGAAGACCGTGCCGGCCTCCTCGCGCAGCTCGCGCACCCGCTGCTCGCTCCGCTTGCGGAACTTCGCGTCGCCGGTCGCCAGCGCCTCGTCGATCAGCAGCACGTCGTGCTTCTTGGCCGCGGCGATCGAGAAGCGCAGCCGGGCCGCCATGCCGGACGAGTACGTCTTCATCGGCAGCGTGCTGAACTCACCCCGCTCGTTGATGCCGGAGAACTCGACGATGTCGGCGATGCGCTCCTTGACCTCGGCCGGCGGCATGCCCATGGCCAGGCAGCCCAGCTCGACGTTCTTCTCGCCGGACAGGTCGTTCATGAGGGCCGCGTTCACGCCCAGCAGGGACGGCTGGCCGGCCGCGTAGATGCCGCCGCCGCGCTCGACCGGCAGCAGACCGGCGATGGCCCGCAGCAGCGTCGACTTGCCGGAGCCGTTGCTGCCGATCAGGCCGACCGCCTCGCCGCGATAGGCCACGAAGCTGACGCCCTTGACCGCGTGCACCTCGCGGATGGATGCCGCGTCCTTCTTGGTGAGGATCCGCTTGAAGCTGGCCAGCGGGCTGTTGGCGCCGGCTGCCGCGGCGCCGTGAATGCGGTAGACGATGTGCGCGTCGTCCGCGATGACGGTGGGGATGCGGTCCTCAGCCACGGCCGTAGCCCTTCTCTCCGCGCCGGAAGTACAGGTAGCCACCGACGACGACGAACGCGGTCCAGACGATCGCTTCGATCCACAGGTGAAGCGGCGGACCGACCAGCTCCACGTTCTTCATCAGTGCGTGCCGGCCCAGCTCGATGAAGACCAGCAGGGGATTGGCCTTGATGATGTCGATCTTCCAGCCGTGGAACCGGTGGGTGAAGTTGGTGACCGGGTAGATCACGGCCGAGCCGTACAGCCAGAACCGCATGAGGAACGGGATCAGCTGCCGGATGTCGTGCACCTTGGTGCCCAACCGGGCGACGAACAGGCCGAGACCGGCGTTGAACATCGACTGCAGGGCGAAGAGCGGCAGGACCAGCAGCCATTGCCACCGGATCGGCTCACCGCTGATCAGGACGATGGCGAACAGGACGGTGAGCGAGGCGATCATGTTGCGGATCTCGATCAGGGTGACCGCGATCGGCAGGCTCGCCCGGGGGAAATGCAGCGCTCGGATCAGTCCGAGGTTGCCGGTGATCGCCACCACGTTGTTCTGCACACACGACTGGGTGAAGCCGAACAGGAAGACGCCGATGCACAGGTAGGTGATGAAGTTCGGCTGGGCCCGGCGGGTGTTGATGATGATGCCGAAGATCACGTAGTAGACGCCCGCGTTGAACAGCGGGGTCAGGACCTGCCAGAGCATCCCGAGCCGCGTCTCGCCGAGGGTGGCGATCGTCCGCGCACGGGCGAACGCGGCGATGAAGTGCCGGTACGACCAGACCTGCTTCGCGTACTCGATCACGCTCGGCATCCGGCCGGCCGAACTCAGACCATTCCGCCGGGCTAGCTCCTTGAGCGGCAACCCGGTTCCGGAATCGGCGACCGCCGTCTGAGACATGGGGTGGTGCTCCGATCTCGTCGGACCGATGGGGGTGTCGGACCCAGGCTTTCTTCGCGGGAACACTAGAGCAGCATGACAGCCGTTCGTCGGGTCCTGCCGATGAAACGCAGTCGTATCGACGTGGCGAAGGCTAACCGACCGAACGGCGGAACGCAACCGTAACGTCCTGGCGTATAGTGACCACGTGGCGACAACCAAGCGTGCACCCGCCGGCGCGGCCGTGCTCCGAGGAGACATCACCGCAGCAATCCGTAACGCCGTGATGAACGAACTGGCCGAAGTAGGTTACGGCCGGCTGTCCATCGAGGCGGTCGCGCGACGGGCCGGGGTCGGGAAGACCGCGATCTATCGCCGGTGGAGCAACAAACTCGAGATGGTCCTCGAGATCGTCTCCGACGTGGCCGGCCGGGCCGTCCCGCTGCCCGACACCGGCAGTTTCGCCGACGACCTCGAACTGCTGACAATGATCGTAAGCCGTGCGCTCCAGCACCGGATCGCGTCCCAGATCATCCCCGACCTGATGGCCGAGGCGGCCCGGAACCCGCAGATCGCCGAAACCCTCCAGAAGGCGTTGCGCACCCACCAGCAGGCGGTCGGCGAGAAGCTGGTCGGCCAGGCGGTGCGGCGCGGCGAGCTGCCCGAAGGCACCGATCCGGAGGTCGCCGTCGACCTGATGCTGGGCCCACTCTACTGGCGCCTGGCGGTCGCTCGCACCCCGCTGCCCGACGGCTATCTGGAGAGGCTCCAGGCCGCGGTGATCGGCGCGTTGCGCGCGTCCTCTACCGACTAGCACCACCGAAAGATCTGCGACCACCCGTTCCGCTACCGAAGGTAGGACCACGACCGACGACCCCCGGAGCCCGGCATGCGCATGTTCCGTGACATCTCCGTCGACACCACCGTCCTTGTCGTACCCGGCTGCTTGACTCGTCCCCGCCCAGCGCCGGGGTGGGGGAGGTCCGTGGCCGCCGCGTGAAGATCGCCGATTTCGGGACTTCGGGCGGTGCCGGCGAGCACTAGGGTGCGCTGCATGCCGATCAGTGAAGACGCCGACGGCGTGCTGCTGAGCGACGGGCGCGGGGTGCCGGTGGCGCGGTTTCAGTGGCGAGTCGAGGACGACGAGCGGGTTGCCCGGCTGTTTCAGCCCAGCCCGGGCACGCCGGCGGATCGGGCGGCCCGGCTCGGGGTCCGGGAGCTGGCCGGCTGCCGGATCAAGACCAACGACGAAGAGGCGGCCCGGGCGTTGATCGGGGCGGGGTGCACGCTGGTGCGGGCCGCGACCGACATGCACCGCGGCCTTCATGAGCCGATTCCTGACCCGCCACTGGCCGACGGGTGGACGATCACGCCGCACGACTGGGACGACGACCTGGCGGTGGCGCTCGCGGCGGCCTACGGGCCGGATCATCCCGACCGGAGCGACCGGGTCAGCCGGCTGCGGTCGCTGACCGAGGGCGAGCAGGGGCTCGTCGTGCTGCCCGGCGCCACGGCTCGCCTGAAAGGGCCCGACGGGCGGAGCATGGGGCAGGTGTTCACGGTCGGGCCGGTGCCGTGGAGCGGCGCGCCGATGTCCTGGGTGCTCGACCTCGCGGTCACTCCCGGCGGGCAAGGTCGCGGGTTCGGTGCGGCGCTTCTGGCGTACGCGATGAGCGGGACCCGCCAAGCGGGCCTGACCGCCGTGGGGTTGACCGTGACCGACGGGAACCCGGCCCGGCGGCTGTACGACCGGATGGGATTCCGGCCGGTGGTGCGGTATTTCGAGGTGCGCGCTCCGCGGCCGGGTGCCGGCAGACTGTGACCATGATCGATTGGTTGAACAGCACGGCCCTCACCGCCTTCGGGGCATCGACCACCTGGGCCGAGGTGCTCGGCTTCGCGACCGGTCTGATCAACGTGTGGCTGCTCGCGGGGGTTGGTCCTTCGCACCCCGCTAAGCCCTGCGCCGGCTGCGCCGAAGGGAGATCAGAGGGGGACGGATGCGGCTCAGGGCGGTGCGGCCGGCGCTGGCGATATCGGCGTCGCTGCTGGCCCTGAGCGGGTGCGGCGCCTCGGGCTCACCCGGCGCCTCCGCCTCCGCCTCGGCCTCCCCGGCCGTCCCGTGGCTGATCGACGTGAGCGCCAACCCGGCCCCCAGCACCAGCGCCCCGGTCAGCCTCCGCCCGTCGGCCAGCCTGCCCTGGCCACCGCTGCCGAGCGCCACCACCTGCAACATTCCCTGGCCGACCGACGAGCGGGTCCTGATCCCGATGGTCGTGACCCCGGGGGCGGGCTCCCTGAAGGTGCAGTGGCCCTCCTGGTACGGCCCGAACTACCGGGTGGCCGCGGTCGACCAGCGGCTGGTCACCGGCGCCCAGCCCCCGCCCACCTGGGTCAACGTCACCGCCGGCACCGGCTGCACGGTCACCGCCACCCTGACCGGCCTGGTCTCCGGCAACCCGTACGTCGTCTGGCTCGACGCCCCGAACACCCCGCACCGCCTCGACAACTCCCGCAGTCTCTACAGCGGCCGCTCCGCGGTCGTCCGCCCGCTCTGACTCATGCGATCGCGGCGATGTCGCCGTAGAGGCCGGCCGAACGTCGGGTTGGTGTCAGGCGGCGATGGTGTTGCGGCCGCTGTATTTGGCGGCGTAGAGGCGGTCGTCGGCGTGGCGGAAGAGGGCTTCGCCGGTCATGCCGTCGGTGAATTCGGCCAGGCCGACGCTGACCGTGAGGCGGACGCCGGGGAGGATGTCGGAGCGGGCCACCGCGGACCGGATGCGTTCGGCCACCTCGCGGCCGACCGCCAGGTCGCCGCGCAGGAAGAGCGTGAACTCGTCGCCCGCGTAGCGGACCGGCACGTCCTCGGTGCGGCAGTGGGCGCGCAGGATGCGGGCCACCTCGCGCAGCGCCCGGTCGCCGACGGAGTGGGAGTACGCGTCGTTGATCGCCTTGAAGTGGTCGACGTCGACCAGCAGCAGCACCAGCGGGGCGGCCAGCCGGTGCGAGTCGATGCGGTCGAGCAGCAGGTCGAAGCGGCGCCGGTTGCCGAGGCCGGTGAGCGGGTCGCGCATCACCTCGCGTTCGGCCCGGGCGCGGGCCGCCTCGACCTCCTCGCGCTGGCGGGCCTGGCGCAGCATGGCCAGGCGTTGCAGGCGCACGCGCCACAGCTCGCGGGTCTGTCCCTCGACCGCCTCGAACAGGTCGCGCCCGGCCCGGCCGCCGTCCAGTTCGAGGGCGTTGAGCGCCATTTCGGACCGGATGATCGTCTTCTCGTCGGGGCGGGCGCCGAAGTCGCACAGCTCGCGGGCGGCGACGAACTCGGTGCGGGCCTCGTGCGGGGCGCCCTGGGCGCGCAGGCTGACGCCGAGTGCGAGGTGGGCCATCCGGGCGTACTGGAAGTTTTCCGCCTGCCGCAGCGGCAGGACCGCCTCCCGGGCGAGTTTCTCGGCCGGCACCACGTCGCCCACCTTGGCCAGCGCCAGCGCCAGCATCGCGGCGCTGCCGAAGTCGTCCGGGCGCTGCTCGACGTGCCGCCGGGTGAGGGCGGCGCTGCGGCGCAGCCGGTTGGCGCCCTCGTCGTGCCGGCCGACGTGGCCCAGCCGGAGTCCCCAGTAGAGCAACGTCATCGCGTGCACCAGCTCGAAGCTGGCGTTGGCGACGCTGAGCTGCTCGTAGGTGGCCGCCGCGGTCTCGTACATCTCGGCCGCGTTGGCCGCCTCGGCGAACGAGCAGAGCGCGGAGATGCGCCGGTCGGCGTTGTTGTGGGGCAGGTCGAGCAGCACCGCGGCCCGGGCCAGGTTGCGCATGCCGTCGACGTAGCGGGTGCGCAGCACGTCGAACTGGGCCAGGTCGCAGAGGGTCTTGGCCTCGCCGAGGGCCGAGCCGGCGACCCGGTGCATACGCAGCAACCGCTCGCCCAGTTCGGTCGCCTCGAGCAGGCGGCCCATCTTGAGGTTGGCGTACATCTTGCCCTGGATCAGGAAGGGGACGGTCTTGGCGTCCCCGGTCGCGCGGGCGATGGCGAGATAGGCGTCGGCCGCCGCGATCGCCTCGTGACAGCGGCCGGTGTTGGCCATCTGGTGCACCCGGAGTGCCAGAAGATGGAGCGGCCCGAACACGGTGACCGGCACCGGGCGCCATCCATCC
The DNA here is from genome assembly GCA_036402935.1 of Actinoplanes sp. Taxonomy (GTDB): domain Bacteria; phylum Actinomycetota; class Actinomycetes; order Mycobacteriales; family Micromonosporaceae; genus Actinoplanes. The sequence continues at coordinate 204 of DASWRZ010000165.1, read as the reverse complement.
GACTGGATCTCACCTTCCATCGTCCCAGTATCAACAAAAGGGACCAGATCAACTATGGGTGACGGCAGGGCATTACCGGCAATCTTGCTGCTGGGGCTGACGGTTTCCCGACATGTCGGGTTACCGGGCGGTCGGGATGTACCGTTCGAGGCCGTCCACGAGCAGGTTGAGCCCGAATTCGAAGCGGTCGCTCCCGTCCCCGGT
>DASWRZ010000164.1:0-11355 GCA_036402935.1 Actinoplanes sp. | reverse complement strand
GTCGCGAAACGCAGCAGATCCATCGGGCGCGCGGAAGCCGCCTCGGGCTGAAGGACGGCCTGGCTCATCAGAAGTAACCCTCTCGCTTGCGATCTTCCATCGCGGCCTCGCTGACCCGGTCGTCACCGCGGGTCGCTCCCCGCTCGGTGATCCGGGTCACCGCCACCTCGTCGATCACCTTGTCCACCGTGTCCGCCTCCGACAACACCGCCGCGGTCTGCGACGCGTCACCGACGGTCCGGTAACGCACTGACCGCACGGAGGAGGTCTCGCCGTCGCGGAGCCGGATGAACTCGTTGACCGCGTAGAACATGCCGTCGCGCTCGACGACCTCACGGTCGTGGGCGTAATAGATCGACGGCAGCGGGACCCGCTCCCGGGCGATGTAATGCCAGATGTCGAGCTCGGTCCAGTTGGAGAGCGGGAACACCCGGATCGACTCGCCGGGATGATGCCGCCCGTTGTACAACGACCACAACTCGGGACGCTGATTCTTCGGGTCCCACTGACCGAACTCGTCACGGAAGCTGAACACCCGCTCCTTGGCCCGCGCCTTCTCCTCGTCGCGCCGGGCGCCGCCGAACAACGCGTCGAACCGGTACTTCTCCACCGCCGCCAGCAACACCGGGGTCTGGATGCGGTTACGGGTGCCGTCCGGAAGCTCGCGGACCAGGCCGGTATCAATCGCCTCCTGCACACTGGCCACCACCAGGTTGAGGCCGAGCGCGGCCACCCGGGTGTCGCGGAACTCGAGCACCTCACCGAAGTTGTGACCCGTGTCGACGTGCATCACCGGGAACGGGATCCTCGCCGGCGCGAACGCCTTCTCGGCCAGCCGCAGCATGACGATCGAGTCCTTGCCACCGGAGAACAACAGCACAGGCCGCTCGAACTCGGCCATCACCTCACGCATCACGAAGATGCTCTCCGCCTCCAGGATGTCCAGTTGGGACATTCGGTAGACGGCGGCCCGGCCCACGCCGTGCCCGTCGATCGCCGCAAGCAGCCGCGGCGCCAGTTCGGGACGGCAGACCAGCAGGTCGGGCAGCTTTGGGTCGGGCTGGTTGTAGCGCAGCGGCGACCCGTCGATGCGGCTGGCGTGCAACCCGCGGGCCAGCGCCACCGCGACCGGGGCGGCCGAATCCCACTCATATTGGCCGCCCGCATGGACATAGGCGTCGACCTCGCCGGAGATGACCGCGGCGATCTTCGCGCCGGCCGAACCCATCGGCACCAACTCGGCGCCGAGCTCGGCCACCAAGGGCACCACGAAGGCGGGTGGCCGGCTCCTGCTGACCGCGATCCGTAGGAGCGCGCCATCGGGACCTGGCGCGCCGGCTAAAGGCAAGCCGGCCGCAGACGGGCCAGCAGCAGACCGGCCAGCAACAGGGCCGCCGGCAGCAGGGCCGCCGACCGGTGACCGGCTGGCCGCAGACGGCCCGGCCGATGACGGGTCCGTGCTGAGCAGGTGGCCCTGGGCGGGCAGCGCCACCGCGCCGGCCACCAATCGGCCGTCCGCCCAGAGAGCCACGTGCACACCCCAGTCGGTGCGGCCCTCCTCGGAGAACTCGCGGGTGCCGTCGAGGGGGTCGACGATCCATACCCGGGGCGCGTCGAGCCGGGCCGGGCGCCGTGTCCCGTCTGCCGTCCAAGCGTCGCGGGCGCCCTCGGCCTCCTCGGAGAGCACGGCGTCGCCAGGGCGCAGGCGGGCCAGCTCGCGCACGGCCACCGCGTGCGCGTCGCGGTCGCCGGCCGCCTTGAGAGCGGCTGAATCGGCATAGCCGACCTCGGCGCGGGTGCGCAGCAGCCGATCACCGATCCGCCCGGCAAGCCATCCGGCGAGGCCGGCGTCATCCAGGGCGCCCTGCGCGAGGCCGGCGTCATCCAGGCCGGCCTGCCCAAAGCCGGCGTCATCAAGGACGACCGGCGCAAGGGCGGCGTCATCAAGGGCGGCCCGAGCCAGATGAGCCCGGGCGAGAGCGGATTCGGCGTGGGGCGATGCACTGTCGGTCATCGAAACTCCTCGAAGAATCGCCAGATCGTGTCGGTGGCGTTCAGCGCGGTGGACGGTGGGTCCAGATGGAGCAGGCGGGAGGCGGCCGGGCCAGGGCCGGGCGCGCCCGGCCACTGGTGGCCCGCGCCCTCGATCGTGATCAGCTCGACCGTCCGGCCACCCGGGCAGCGGGCGATCGAGGTGGTGACCGCGCCGGAGGCCGAGACCGACGGCGCCGGGCAGGAGTCGGTGCCGCGCCAGGTGGCGATCAGCGCCGGCACCGCCGGGCCGTCGATCTTGACCGGAAGGCGGCCGGTGCCGCCGTTGTCGCGGCGTCCCGGGCCGCCGTTGTAGGGGATCGTCTTGTCCGCCGTTCCGTGGATGTGCAGGATCGAGATCGGGCGGGGATGCGGACAGGGGTTGATCATCGTGCCGGAGACCGGCGCGATCGCGGCGAAGGTGTCCGAGTCGCAGGCTGCCCGGTAGGCCAGCAGCGCCCCGTTGGAGATCCCGGTGAGGAAGACCCGTCTCGGGTCGATCGGCGCGCCGGCCGACACCGTGGTCACCAATTGTTCGAGGAACCCGACGTCGTCGACGTGGTCGGCGGCCGCCTTGCCGCAGCAGTCGGGACTTGCGTCCCAGGTGCGGCCGACGCCGTCCGGGAACGCCGCCACGAAGCCGCCGCGGTCGGCCTCGGCGTCCCAGCCGTACGACTGCTCGGCCTGGGCGCCGGTCCCGACCGCACCGTGCAGCACGACCACCAGCGGGACCGGACCGGCGGGCAGCTTCGCGGGGCGGTACACCCCGTACGTACGGTCAAGGCCTCCGGCCCGGAGATCGTGCCGCGACCGTCCGCCGGCCAACGCCGAAGAGGAAGAAGGCCCCGGGGTCGGGCCGCCGCGGCCGGTGCAACCGGCCACGAGCAGGGCCGCGATGAACGGGACGAGCAGACGCCTCAGTGACATACCTTGGTCATCCCGATCAGCTCCCATCCACCCTCGGGAATGTCGTCGGCCGGATCGGTCCGGAGGTTCATCGGGTTGGCCATGCCCAGGTAGAGCCCGTCTCCGTTGACGATCATGTTGCGGATGCCGTAGTTCAGGTTGTTGCCGAGGCCGGTCGTGTTCACCGCGGTCGCCGGGGCCTTGGTCGAGGTGAACATCCAGAGATCGCCGCCGAACTGGGACGGGTCGGGGCTGGGCGTGTCGGCCGGGTCGGCGAGGGCCTGGCGCTGGGCCGTGGTGAGGTCGGGCGTGTTGCCCTGCTGGATGATGTCGTGGACCAGGTAGCTCCAGTCCATCGTGCCGACGAAGAGCTTGCCGTCGGTGACCGCCATCCGCCAGGTGTAGTTGTTGAACGGCTGGCCGAAGCCGGACTTGCCGTAGAGCGGGGTCATCCCGGTCGACGCCAACGCCCACGAGTTCGTCGCCGCGGTGTAGACCGGCAGCTGGGTGGCGCCGTACAGGAGCTCGATCTTCTGGTCGGGGGTGCCCAGATCCTTGCCGCGGAAGATCGCGATGGCCCGCTGAGTGTTCTTGATCTGGGCCGTGGCGGAGTCCTTGTCGGTCTGCGGGTAGACCTTCTGGAAGACCTTGGTGGCCTTCATCGGCACGTGCATCGTTCCCCAGTAGAGGTAGCCGCCGTAGGACGCGACGCCGCCGAGGCCGTAGGTAGCCGACATCACCTTGTCCGGCTCGTACTGGCCGACGTTCCAGACCTGGGTCCACAGTGTGGCGTCGTCCGTAGTGAGGCCCTCGGGGCCGACGGGCGGGCTCACCCAGACGCCGGCCAGCTTGAGCGGCGAGTTGACCGACCCCTCGGCGGGCCAGCTGGTGAAGGCGATCCGGTTGCCGTAGACCGACAGGTCCGCGGCCTGGACGGGCAGGCTCGCCACAGTCTCGAACGCGAACGGCGCGTGCGCGTCGCCGATCCAGCGCAGCACCGCGCCGCCGGTGCTGCCGTTGCGGCCCGTACCGACGCCCACATAGAGAGCGTGCCCGGCCTGCAGGAAGGTTCGCACGTTGCCGTAGTCGTCGAAGGTGACCGAGCCCAGATAGCGCCGGGTGCGGGCGTCGAAGGCGAACATGTTCAGCCGCTCGTCCACGGTCGGGCCGCTGAGCAGCACCACATTGTCGTAGGAGCCGGCCGCGCGCAGCCCGATCGTGGTGCGCAGCCGCTCGGCGTCGTCGGCCGACTTGGCCCGGATCTGGCCGGACATGTCGTACGAGCGGTGCTTGTGGGTGTCGTACAGCCAGACCTCGGGCGGCCGCATGTCGCCGATCGCGGCCGGGATCGTCGGGTCGGCCTTCACGATCTGGCTCTCGCCGTACTCGCAGACGTAGTCGTCGTTGAGTACCGGCTTGATCACCTGGAGAGTGGCGCCGCTGGTCAGGCACTGGTTGTTGGTGCCGGTGCCGAACCAGACGTCGTCGCCGACGCGGGTGAGACCCCAGACGTACGCCTGGTTGACCTTGGCCTGACCCTCGGCGCAGGGCGGCCCGGCCGGGTAGGGCGCGCCGATGCCGTTGAAGCACTCGTCAGGTTTCGCCTTGGCCAGCAGCGCGAGTTTGTAGCTGGTGGTGGCCGCGACGGCGGGCGTCCCGGTGCCGGCGACCGCCAGCAGCAGCACGGCCGCCACGGCGACGAGGCGGGAGCGGATTCTCACGGGCGGTTCTCCTTGGACGAAGCGGAAAGGGCAGGTGACTTGACCCGCCCGGCGACCCCCGAGGCCCAGCCGGCCGGGTCGCCGAAGAGCAGGAATTCCGCGAGCCGGGTCAACTCGCCGATCGGGTCGAGCAGCAGGTCCTCGTATGCCATGACCAGCAGGTGGGCCGGCGGATTGTCGGCCAGCGCCTGCTCGGTCTGTGCACTCATGAACGCGCAGAGATGCAAGTAGCGCGCGGGGTCCTCACCGCGCGCGCCGAGCAGCTCGGCGGTGATCCGGTCGGGCAGCAGCGGCCGCAGCTCGGCCGGCACCTCCTGGCCGGGCTCGACCCGGAACGGGTCGATGCCCCACCGGCTGAGCGACTCCACCCGCAACTGGACGAGCTGGAACGACGGGTGCCGGCTCATCGACGTGGCCGAGTCGGCCCAGTTGCGGGTGAGGTAGACGATGCGGGCGTCCGGGTAGTGCGCGAGCAGGGCGGGCGCGATCTGGCTGGAGCCGCCGGAACGCTCCACCCAGCGCCGCCGGCCGAGCAGGCGGGCGAGCACATCCAGCAGCTCGCGGTGGTGCTCGGCCACGCTCTGCCGCGGAAAGCCGGGCACCAGAGGGGCGAGCCGGTCGAAGAGCGCGTCCGGGTCGTCGGTCAGCTTGGCCAGCGTGATGCCGAGGATGCGCGGCATCGACTCGCAGTCAGCGGCCCACCGCCCGGTCGCCGGATATCGGATCTCCTTGGGCGGCAGGCCGATCCGGAACAGCGTCGAGACCTCCTCCCGGGGGCTCGCCACGATTCGCCAGTAGTCGGCTCCGGAAATCGCGTCGCCGCTGCGCGACCAGGGCGCCATCGACATGAAGAACTCCTGGGCCGACAGCGTGTCCGGCTCGGTCGCGATCAGGTCGGAGAGCAGCGTGGAGCCGCACCGGCCGTTGCTGATGATGATCGATCGTTCGGCCATCTCACCCTCCTATGTGGTTCAACCACGTCACGATCGCGGCCCCGACCTCGTCCGGCCGGTCGATGAGCAGCGAGTGCTTCTCCCCGGCGAAGACCCGGGTCTGCGCCTGCGGGAGCAGCCGCTCGGTGTCGGCGGCGAGCTCGACCATCCGCGAACCGCCGCCGTAGAGGCAGAGCACCGGACAGCCGATCGCGCCCAGACGGGCCGGGTCAGGCAGCGCCGAGTCCCCCAGCTCGGGGCGTAGCGAGGTCTCGGTGAGCAGCCGGCCGGCCCGCCCGGCGCCCACGGCCACCGGGACGCGCTGCTCGTCGAGACGCCGGCGCAGCCGGGCGAACCAGGTCGCGGTGGGCGGCGACGACTCGATCGCGACGAGGCCGGCCACCCGGTCCGGGTGGCGGGCGGCGTACGCGTACGCGACGGTCCCGCCGAACGAATTGCCGAACAGCTGGTACGGCCCCGGCCCGCCGTGCGACTCGAGCAGCCGGTCGAGGTCGTCGACGAAGTCGTCGAGCGCGTACCCGCGCGGCGGCCGCTCGCTGCGCCCGTGCCCGCGCAAGTCCAGCATCAGCACTCGGAAACCCATCTCGACCAGCGGGTAGGCGAGCGTGAAATACCAGCTGGCCATGGTGTCCGGGGCGAGGCCGTGCACCAGGACCGCGGTCGGCGGCTCCGGCACGCCGGTCGGCGCCAGCACCTGGACGTGCAGATCGATGCCGTTGACCCGGACGAGCGTCACGGCCGCTCGCCGTTCAGGGAGACCACGATGTGGTCGATCAGTTGGCCGACCCGTAGCTCGCCGACCGAGGCCGCGTCGAGCGTGGCGACGAACTGGGCCAGGTTGACTCCGGCGCCGTACCGGGCCTGCAGGCGGCCGGCCAGCGCCACGACGTCGATGCTCTCCATCCCGAGGTCGTCCCGGAAGGCGCTGTCGGCGGTGATCGGGTCGTCCGGGCCGATGTCGCCGAGCACGGCGACGAGCATCGTGGTGACCTCGCCGGTGACCGTGGCGGTGTCGACGGGCATGACGGAACTCCTCTTCTCTCAGGCGGAACGCGGACCCCAGGTCCAGGCGACGCAGTAGCGGCGGGACGGCAGCTCGGGCGGGTTGGAAACCTCGCGCCAGGCAACCGGATAGGCGCGGCCCGCGACCGTGACGGTGCAGCCGGCGGCATCCGGCCCGACGATCGTGTAGTCGCGGGGCCGGCCTTGGAAGCCCGTGCCCTCGGCCTTCGCGGCCGCTTCCTTGGCCGACCAGAACCGGGCGAACCACAGGTCGCGGTCGGCCTCCGGCAGGAGCCGGCGCTCGGCGTCGCTCAACGACAACCGGATGGCGGCGTTCTCGAAAGGCCTGACCTCGGTGATGTCGATGCCGGGCCGGCCGGGCCGATCGCCCTCGCGCGCAAGCGCGAGGGCGACGGCGGCCTCGGCGTGATGGGACAGCGAGACGTCGCACTCGCGCATTCCGCGTCCCGGCCGCAGATGTACGCGCGGACGCCCGCTCGGCTCGTTCTCGACGGTCAGCTCGATCGGGTACACGTCGCCGTGCCCGGCTTCCCACTGCCGGTGGCGCACCGCGTCCTTGACCGCGATCCGGCCGAGCAGCCATTGCTTGCGGATCGCCGGGGGCTTGGCCTCGTACTCCCGGGCGCCGGCCGCCCCGAGCACGCCGTGTGCGGCCATGCCTCGGGTGACCAGGTCGGTCCAGCAGTCGAAGGCGAGCGTCCAGCCCTCCGGCTGAAGCTCGGCCATGCCGTGCCGTTGGGGAAAACGCTCGGCCAGGCGCGCGGTCGGGTGGCTGTCGAAGCGCCGGTCGGTCACTCCGTCGATCTGCGCCCAGAGCCGGCCCGCGTGCGACAGCTGGGCGTCGCCGATTATCCGGGCGTCGTCGACCTGACGGATCCGGGCCACGACCTCGACGACGGTGCCGGGCGCGGGGTGCGGGCCGTAGAAGGCGACGCGGTCGAGACGTACGGGCAGGGCCACGGTGCGCGTCGCCTGGGTCGAGATGATCCAGTTGCCGATGAGTTGGAGTGCGTTGTCGAGCAGCGCCCCGGGGACACCGGGGGTGGTGACCTCGCCGCGGACGTGCCGGTCGCCGAGGGCGGTGACCGCGGTGACGGCCTGGAACCGGGGGCCGTGGAACATCAGGCGTTCGGCGTACATGCGTTCGGCAGTGATCGCCGGGACCCGTTCGGTGCTCGGATCGTGGTGCCACAGCTCGGCCGGGGGCGTCGGGTAGTGGGTGGTCAGCCGGACGGTGGCCCGGGCGAATCCGCCGAAGACGACCGCGACCTCGCCGGGGCCGGACGGCTTCACGGTGATCTCGACGTCCTGCGCGGGCGCGGCGATCAGCCAGCGGGTGAAGCGGGCGTCCCGGATCTCGACCGCGTGGTTGCCGGGCGCGGCCGCGGCGGCCGCGTCCATCATGTGCTGAGCGACCGTGGTGGCCGGCACGACCGGCCAACGGTCCTCGACGTCCGGCCAGTCGGGCGGCTGGGCGTAGAAGACATGGTCCATGAGGTAGGGCATCGCCTCGACGGAGACGTGAAGCACCGAGCGGTGGACGCCGCCGGTTCCGTTGGACGGTGCGGCGATCGCGGGCGGCGTCGCAGACCCGGGGGGCGTCGCAGGCCCAGGGGGCGTCGCAGGGCCGGGCGGTGTCGCAGGCGGCCCTCCCCGGCCGGCGCCGGAGCTGAGCAGGCGGGCGAGTTCGGCCGCCGCGCTGGAGTGCGGGGCGAGGCGTTGCAGCGTCGCGAGCATCGTTGCCGGGCCGGAATCGGCTCCGCGCGCCGCCGGCGGCGGTGACGGCGCCGTCACCGGTACGCGAGGTGCCGGCGTAGGTCCTGCCGCACCCGTTGGTAGGGGTAGTGCCGTTGCCGTTGCCGATGCTGCCGGACCGGCGGGAGCCGGAACGGCGGGCACGGCTGCGGGGGCCGGAGCGGCGGGCACGGCTGCGGGGGCCGGGAGGGCGAGGATGTGCTCAGCGCCGGCGCCGAGGGTGATCTGTGGGCCGCCGAGGTCGAGTCGCATCGCCGGGCCGCGCGGAGCGCTCGGCGCCACCACGGTGGCCGCGTCGGCCGCGACCGCCTGAACCGGCCGCTCACCGTCGAGCGCCGGAACCGGTCGTTCCCCGTCGAGTGCCGGAACCGGCCGTTCACCGTCGAGCGCCGCGAAGTCCGGCTCGGCGCCCTCCACCCACAGCGCGGCGGCCGCCCGCCGCAGCTGGGCCAGGCCGCTGCGGCGCGAGGTGTTGACCGGCATCGCCAGGTGTTCCCGGCCGGCCAGGTTGTCGGCGATCAGCGATGCCAGCTGGCCGGCGCCCATTTGCAGGAAGACCCGGAAGCCGGCGTCGTGCATGGCCGCCACCGCGGACCGGAACCGCACCGGCTCGATCATGTGCCGTACGAAGATCCGGGACACCTCCCCGGGATCGTCCGGGAAGGGCGCCGCCAGCGTCGCCGACCAGACCGGCACCTGGGTCGTCGCGACCTCGAAGCGGCCCAGGGCGTCGCCGATCGCCCGCAGGCCCGGCTCGAAGGCCGGCGTGTGGAACGCCGACCGGAACGGCAAAGCCTGGCACATGACCCGGCGGCCGCGCAGTCCCTGGACGAGTCGATCGATCTGGTCGCGGGGCCCGTTGACCACCGTCTGCCCGGGCGCGTTGTCGTGTGACACCACGACGCCCGGATAGCCGGCGAGCAGCGGCGTCAACTCGTCGATCCCGATTCCGGCGGCGGCGAAGGCGTGGCCGGACACCTCGACCGCTTCCACGTCGAACGCCCGCAGGAACTCGTCCACCCCGGCCGCTGCCATCAACCCACTGACCCGGGCCGCCGTCCACTCACCGAGGCTGTGTCCGGCGTAGCCGTCCGGCCGTACGCCGATCCGGCGCAACGCCTCGTCCAGCAGCACGCCGACCTCGACCAGGCCGGTGCCGTGCCGGCCGAGGTCGGCCGCTGTCCACTCCCGATGCGGCAGCCCGAAATGCGCGGCGACGTCGGCGGTGCGGGGATCGAACTCCGCTTCCACGCCCGGAAAGACAAACATGATCTTGCCGCCGCCGAGGCCCAGCAGCGGGCGCGGGCTGAACCAGATGTCCCGGCCGCCACGCCACGGTTCGCCCCGCTCCACGATGCGACGGGCCGCGGCGAGCCGCTTGGGGGTGGGGTCCGCGATGGCGATCCGGCATCCGCCCGAGCCGGTCCCGGCCCCCGGCGCGTCGAGCAGGCGCAGGAGCTCGGCCGGGTCGTCCGCCGAGAGGCGCAGCACCCGGTCGGGCTCGCTGCGCCCGCTCGACGTGCCGGGAGACCGGGCGGGCGCCGTCCACTGCTCGAGGACGACGTGCGCGTTGATGCCGCCGAACCCGAACGCGTTCACCCCGGCCCGCCGCGGACCGGGTCCCTCCCACGGAAGGGCCTCGGCGATCGTCGTGAAGCGGGTCGCGGCCAGCTCGGGCCGGGGATCGTCGACGTGCAGAGTCGGCGGCAGCACGCCGTGGTGCACCGCGAGCGCCGCCTTGATCAGCCCGGCGATCCCGGCCGCCGGCATGGCGTGACCGATCATCGATTTGACCGAGCCGACCACCGCGCGGTCCCGGCCCGAGGCCGGCCCGAAAACGGCGGCGAGGGTGGACAGTTCGGCGGCGTCGCCGGTCGGGGTGGCGGTGCCGTGCGCCTCGATCAGCCCGACCGCGTCCGGCGCCAGCGGGTCCAGCCCGGCCGCCTCCCAGGCCCGCCGGATCGCGAGCGCCTGTCCCGCGGTGGCCGGGTTGAACATGCTGGCCGAACGGCCGTCGCTGGAGACGCCGGTGCCGCGGATCACCGCATAGACGCGGTCGCCGTCGCGTACGGCGTCGTCGAGCCGTTTGAGGACCACCACGCCGGTGCCCTCGCCGATCAGCAGGCCGTCGGCGGACGCGTCGAACGGGCGGATCCGCCCCTGCCGCGACAACGCCCCGAGCTGGTTGAAAACCGACCAGAAACTGATGTCGTGCACGTGGTGCACGCCGCCGGCGAGCACCGCGTCGAGACGGCCGGACGCCAGTTCGGCGATCCCCTGGTCGACCGCGAGCAGCGACGAGGCGCACGCCGCGTCGACCGTGTACGCCGGCCCGCGCAGGTTGAGCCGGTTCGCCACCCGGGACGCGGCGAGGTTGGGCACCAACCCGATCGTGTTCTCCGGGTGGAACGGGCCCAGTTGCTCGTCGAACCTGCGTCGTACGGCCTCGATCTGCTCGTCGGTCAGCGACGGGATCAGCTCGCGGAGGATCTGCAGCACCTGGGTCGGCAGCCGGACCCGCTGGGCGTGCCGGGCCTGGCCGGGACTGAGCGTGCCGCCCCGGCCGATGATGACGCCGACCCGGTCGCCGGACGGCATCCGGTCGGCCCCGCCCGCGTCCGCGATCGCCGCCGCGGCGACGTCGAGCGTGAGCAGCTGGTCGGGTTCGATGTCGTCGACCGAGCTGGGCATGATGCCGTACCGCAGCGGCTGGAACGTCGCGAACTCGTCGACCACGCCGCCTCGGCGGCAATAGAGCCGGTCCGGCCGGTGCGCGAGCTCGGGGTCGTAGTACGGGCCGCCCCACCGGTGGTCCGGCACCTCGGTGATCGCGTCCCGGCCGGTCACCAGGTTCTGCCAGTAGGCCGCCAGATCGCCGGCCCCGGGCAGGACCGCCGCCATGCCGACGATCGCGGTCGGCTGCCGCATGCCCGTCACCATCCCGAGGCGGTGTAGACGACCGAGGT
>DASWRZ010000163.1:0-5670 GCA_036402935.1 Actinoplanes sp. | reverse complement strand
CGGATGACGTGACGGCGGCAAGCACCGCCGGATCGTCAGCACCGGACGCCGCCGGCCCGCTGACGGCAGCCGAGACCACAGCGACAGACGCCAGACCACCGGCCGCAGCCGAGACAACGGCCACAGACGCCGGATCTCCGACGGCGACCAGGGCGACAGTGCGGGATACCGGTCCGCCGACGGCAGCCGGGACCACAACGCCGGCACGGTCCGCCGCTGGCATCTACAACGGCACCGCGCCGGCCGACCTGACGCTGCGCCGCGCCACCCACCGGCTGCTGCAGGAGATCACGAGGCTGGTCGAGGCGCACCGCTTCAACGTGGCCGTCGCCCGCACGATGCAGCTGGTCAACGCCGCCCGAAAGGCGATCGACGAGGGCGGCGCCTCGTCCCCTGCCGTACGCGAGGCGGCCGAGACCGTGGCCGTGATCCTGTCGCTGTTCACGCCCTACACGGCCGAGGAGATGTGGTCGCGTCTGGGCCACGGGCCCGGCATCGCGCGCGCCGGCTGGCCCGCCATCGACCCCGCCCTGGCCGCCGATCAGACGACCGTCTGCGCCGTCCAGATCAACGGCAAGCTCCGCGACCGCCTGGAGGTCCCACCCGACATCACCGAGGAGGCCTTGACCGCCCGCGCCCTGGCCTCCCCGGCCATAGCCGCCGCGGTGGACGGCCGTCCCATCACGCGCACAATCGTCTGCCCACCCAACCTGGTCAACCTGGTCATCCGGCCCACGTAAGGCCGAGCCGAGGACGGGCCCTTGAGCGGAGCCGGACCATTGGGCGGAGCCCGGCCACTGAGCAGAGCCCGGCCACTGAGCAGAGCCCGGCCGGGCGGAAGTGTCAGCTGGGCAGTTCCTTGGCGATCACCTTGGCCAGCTCGCGGAACGCCTTGCCCCGGTGGCTGATCGCGTCCTTTTCGGGCGGGCTCAGCTCCGCATTGGTGCGGTTCTGACCGTCGCCCACGAAGATCGGGTCGTAGCCGAAGCCGCCCTCGCCGCGCCGGGCGCGCAGGATCTTGCCCGGCTGGCGGCCTTCGACGAGGTGCTCGCGCCCGTTGGGCAGGACCAGGGCCGCCGCGCAGACGAACGCGCCGCCCCGATGCTGGTCGGGCACGTCGCTGATCTGGCCGAGCACCAGGTCGAGGTTGGCTTGGTCGTCGCCGTGGCGGCCGGCCCAGCGGGCGCTGAGCACACCCGGCATGCCGTTGAGGGCGTCGACCGACAGCCCGGAGTCGTCGGCCACCGTGGGCAGCCCGGTGCGGGACACCCCGGCCCGCGCCTTGATCAGCGCGTTCTCGCCGAATGTCAGGCCGGTCTCGGGGACGTCCGGATAGTCCTGGCAGTCGGACAGCCCGACCAGCGCGATCCGGTCGCTGCCGAGGGCCGCGTCGAGGATGCGCTGGAGCTCGACCAGCTTCTTTTTGTTGGCCGTGGCCAGCAGCAGCTTGGCGGTCATTGGGCCAGCGCCTTCTGCTGCGCGGCGGCCAGCTCGGTGCAGCCCAGGACGCCCAGGTTAAGCAGCGCGTCCATCTGGTCGCGGCGGAAGACGCCGTTCTCCCCCGTGCCCTGCACCTCGACGAAGTCGCCGTCGCCGGTGCACACCACGTTCATGTCGACCTCGGCGGCCACGTCTTCCAGATACATCAGGTCGAGGCGCGGCTCGCCGTGGATGATGCCGACGCTGACCGCCTGGATCGAACGGTGCATGACCTTGTCCACCTTGCCGGCCAGCGACTTGCGCCCGGCCAGCCAGGTCACCGCGTCGTGGAGCGCCACGTAGGCCCCGGTGATCGCGGCCGTGCGGGTGCCGCCGTCGGCCTGGAGCACGTCGCAGTCGAGGACGACCGAGTTTTCGCCCAGCGCCTTGAGGTCGATGCAGGCCCGCAGGCTGCGCCCGATCAGGCGGGAGATCTCGTGCGTACGTCCGCCGATCTTGCCCTTGACGCTCTCGCGGTCACCGCGGGTGTTGGTGGCGCGCGGCAGCATCGCGTATTCCGCGGTCACCCAGCCAAGACCGGATCCCTTGCGCCAGCGCGGAACCCCCTCGGTCACGCTGGCCGTGCAGAGCACCCGGGTGTTGCCGAACTCGACGAGAACCGAGCCTTCGGGATGGATGCTCCAGCTCCGGGTGAGGGTCACAGGACGCAGCTGGTCGGCCGCTCGGCCGTCGGGTCGTGCCATGTCCTCAACCCTATGCTCTGCGTCACGAAGGCGCTCCGCCCGCCCCGCCCCTGTGGACAAAGCCAGCCGGCGCGGAAAGAGAAAGCCGGGCCTGTGGACAAAGCCGGACAACTGATCAGCCGGCCGGAGCTCCCGGCCCCGGCACGGCAGGACGCAGCACCGCCCCCGGACGCTGCCGACTGATCGCCACCGGCCCGGCAGCCGGCGCCGACATCGCACCATGTGCCTGCAGGAACCCCTCGACCGCCTGCGGCCATCCGAAATTCTCCGCGCGCTCCCGCGCCACCGCCCGTCGCTCACGCTCCGGACGGGCCATCAGGGCGCGTACGCCGTCCGCAAACGCCTCCGCCGTCCCCGCCACCGCGACGCCGGCCTCCCCCACCACCTCGGGCAGCGCGCTGGCGTCGTTGACCACCACCGGCGTGCCGCAGGCCAGCGCCTCGAGCGCGGCCAGCCCGAACGTCTCCACCGGCCCCGGCGCGACCACCACGTCCGCGCTGGCCAGCAGCGCCGCCACGTCGGCCCGCTCGCCGATGTGCCCGGCGAAGCGCACCGGCAGCCGGGCCGAGCGGTAGGCCAGCGCCGCCCGCCGGGTGCCGTCGCCGGCCACCACCAGCACCGCCGGTACTTTGGCGTTGCGCAACGCCGCGAGCGCGTCGACCGCCAGCTCGGGCCGTTTGGCCGCCGAGAGCCGGCTGCAGAAGACCAGCAGCAGTTCGCCCGGACGTGCGTACCGGGCGCGGACCGTCTCGTCGGCCCGGCTCGGGTGGAACATGTCGAGGTCGACCCCGAGCGGGATCTCGACCAGGTTGGGCACGCCCAGGCGGCGGAACTCGGTGGCCGCGAACGCCGTGGTGCACACGATCTGGTCGAAGGCCTCGGCCGTACGCAGATTGAGCCGGTCGGCGAGCGAGTCGCGCATCGGCATGCCCCACACGCCGAGCAGCCCGGCCAGGCTCTCGTGCGAGACCATCATCGATCCGACGCCGCGCTGCCGGGCCCAGCCGCCGGTCCAGCGCAGGGTGGCCCGGTCGGAGACCTCGATGCGGTCGGGTTCGAGTTCGTCGAGGAGGCGGGTCAGCTCGCGCCGGCCGGCCATCACGCGGTAGCCACCGGTGCGCGGCAGAGGGGCGCTGGGCAGCGTGATCACGCGGCCCTGCGAGGTCATGTCGTCGGAGCGCTGCCGACCGGGAACGATCAGCACCGCCTCGTGCCCGGCGCGCTGGTATCCCTCGCCGAGACTGCGGAGGGTCGTTCGCAGGCCACCGGAATGGGTCGTCACGAAGTTGGCCAGGCGAACGATGCGCATGCAGCAAACTCCAAGATCACTTTTCCGGTGTTGCAGGCCGGTGGTGCAGACGGTTCTGGCCGTTCCGACCCCCCAGCACGGCTCAGAGATCGTACCGGGCGCCCGGGCGGACGACCTCAACCGGCCCCGCGTATGCCGCCGATGCGGCATCCACAATAGATGCCTCGGAGACCCAGGCGGGCACGAGATGGGTCAGCAGCAGTCGTCCGACGTCGGCCTTCGTCGCCGCCTCGCCGGCTTCGCCGCCGGTCAGGTGCAGTCCGGGCGGGTTGTCGGCACCGTCGAGGTAACTGGCCTCACACAGGAACAGGTCGGCCCCGGCGGCGAGGCGCACGAGCGCCTCGCACGGCGCGGTGTCGGCGGAATAGGCGAGGATTTTTCCTTCCTGCTCCACGCGTACGCCGTAGGTCTCGACCGGATGATTGACCCGGTCGACCGTGACCGTGAACGGCCCGATCGGAAACGTGCCCGGCTGCAGCCCGTAGAACGTGTAAACGTCGTCGATCGGCTCGTTGTCGCCGCTGTAGGCGGTGGAGATTCGTTCGGCCGCACCGAGAGGCGCATAGACGGGGATCGGCGGCTTGGGGCCGGCCGGGTCATAGCGCCGCACCACCACGTAAAGACACGCGTCGAACATGTGATCGCAGTGCAGGTGGGTCAAGAGGATCGCGTCGATGCCGTTCACGTCCGAATACCGCTGGAGCGCGGAGAGCGAGCCTGATCCGAAGTCGATCAGCAGGCGGAAGCCCTCGGCCTCGAGGAGATAGGCGGAACAAGCCGCCTCGGGCCCGGGAAAACTGCCGGCGCAGCCGAGAACGGTCAGTCGCATACGGGTCCCTTTGGCTCACGCTGGGTCGACCACGCCCCGCCCGACCGGTCCGTGGTGCAGTCGGCAGACCAGTCATTCACGAGGCGAAGCGTACGCCGCGAGCAGCATGCCACGTAAACGTCTGATCGATTTGTCGCTAAATCGACAACGTACATCACACCGCCCGTGACCTCGGCCATTAACGCAATTCCCGTTACGTCCGGTGAGTCGTTTGCGTTGCACAAAGTGAGGACTTGTGGACGAAACATGGGGGCAACGTGACCACGGTCGAGCAGAGCCGCACGACGCACACCGAAGCGACGACGATCATGCCGTTCGGTGCGTGGGAGACTACACCGATCATCGGCGGATTCGGTGACGACGAAGCACTTTTCCGCTTCCCGGCGGCCGACGATCCAGCACCGTCACCAGCGCGACTGCTGGGCATGTCGCTCTATGCCGCCGCTTTGGGACTGACCGGCATCGGCGTCGGCGCGCGTGGGCTTCTGACCGCATTGGGCGGCACGCCGTTCTGGTTCATGCCCGCCCTTGCACTGCTCAGCCTGGTCAGCGTAGCTGCGGCGGTCGGCGCGTTCCTGTCGATCCATCGACCGACGTTGCCGTGGATGTTGCTGCTCGGCGCTTCGGGCCCGATGGCAGGCGCTGTGTTGCTCGCCGCGCTCTATTAACGAATTGCGCCCGGCCGCGGAACGAACACTAATTCCTGCGGCCGGGCGTACGGAACACAACAAAAGGGCGCGTCACGCCCAGAGTTGTCCTTCGAGGGCCTCTTCGGCGTCATTGAGGGTGCCTCCATAGGCACCGGTCGACAGATACTTCCAGCCGCCGTCCGCAATCACGAACGCGACATCGGCCCGGCGCCCCGCCTTGACCGCCTCGTGCGCCACCGCGAGCGAGGCGTGCAGGATCGCGCCGCTGGAGAACCCGGCGAAGATGCCCTCGACCTCGACCAGCTGGCGGGTGCGCAGCACGGCGTCGCGGGTGCCGACCGAGAAGCGGCGGTCGAGCACGGTCGCGTCGTACAGCTCGGGGACGTAACCCTCGTCGATGTTGCGCAGGCCGTAGACCAGCTCGCCGTACCGCGGCTCGGCGGCGATGATCTGGATGCCCTCGACCTTCTCCTTGAGGAACCGGCCGGTGCCCATCAGGGTGCCCGTGGTGCCCAGGCCGGCCACGAAGTGGGTGATGGTCGGCAGGTCGCGCAGCAATTCGGGACCGGTGGTCTCGTAGTGCGCGCGGGCGTTGGCCGGGTTGCCGTACTGGAACAGCATCTTCCAGTCCGGATGCTCGGCCGCGATCTGCTTCGCCGTGGCCACGGCCTGATTGGAGCCTCCGGCGGCCGGCGAAAA
>DASWRZ010000162.1:0-18989 GCA_036402935.1 Actinoplanes sp. | reverse complement strand
GGGAGCGGCGGCTCGGCCGGCCGGCCGAGGGCGGCGAGGCCCCGCAGCGCCTGCAGCGCCGGCTCGATCCGGTCGTACGTGGGCACGCCGGCGGCCCACAGGGCGTCGGCGGCGGGACTGTCCGGGCCCATCGAGTGCACCAGCACCGGTTTGCCCTGCCCGGCGATCTCCCCGATACGTTGCGCCACAGTGACTTCACGCTCAGCGATGGCCGGGATGTCGAGGCCGTAGCGGCCGAAGTAGCCGGTGAGCACGGCCGCGTCCACGTCGTCGGACCGCAGCACGGCCTCGGTGATCAGAGCGTAGTTGGCCAGGTCCTGCTCGCCCGCGCCGGCCAGGTCGACCGGGTTGTGCCGGGCTTCCAGCGCGACACCGATGTCCTGGGAGAAGTGCGGCACGTGCAGTCCCTGGGTGTGGGCGACATCCGCCGCGATGCCGCACTGGCCGCCGCTGTCGCCGATGATCGCCACCCGGCCGCCGCGGGGTGGACTCGTGGCCAGGACGGCCCGGGCCACGTCGATCAGCTCGGCGGGCGTGCTCACCCGCGCGACCCCGGCGGCCCGGCAGGCCGCGTCCACGACCTCGAGCGGCGAGGTCAGCGAGCCGGTGTGGGTCCGGGCCAGCCGGGTGCTGGCCGCGCTGCCGCCGACGGTCAGCAGCAGCGTCGGCTTTCCCAGTGCCCGCAACGCTTTGAGCAGCGCCGGGCCGTTGGCGAAGTTCTCCAGGTAGACCGCGACGACCCTGGTCGTGTCATGGTCGGCCAGGTCGACCAGCAGCTCGGTCGCCGTAACGTCGCTGGCGTTACCCAGCGAGACGAAACGCGAGATGCCCAGGCCGTGCCGGGCGCCGAGCAGCGCCAGCTCCGAGCCGACCTGGCCGCTCTGCGACACGATCGCCAGCGGGCCCGGCGTGAAGCTGCCCCAGGTCAGTCGCAGGTCCGTGGCCGTGTCGACGATGCCCAGGCTGTTCGCGCCGACCAGCCGCGCGCCGCCGGCCCGGATCCTCTCGGCCAGCGCCGCTTCGTCCGGCACGCCGGCCGTGATGCCGAGGAATCCCTTGACTCCCAGCGAAAGTCCCTCGGCCACGACGTCCGGCACGTGTGCCGCCGGCACACACAACACCACCAGCTCCGGCACTTCGTCCAAGCTGGACAGACCGGTGGCACACGGCCGTCCGCACACCGTCGCGCCGCGTCGGTTGACCAGGTCGACCCGGCGGCGGTGCGCGCCGGCCAAGGCCCCGGAGGCCAGCCAGTAGCCCCACTTGGACCGGTTGTCCGACGCGCCGACCACCGCCACCGACGCGGGGTCGCGGAACACGCCCAGCTGCATCGTCGCCCCAGAAGGTGAAATAACTGGCTGACCAGCCAGCTATCGTGAGCGGGGCGGCGTGGCTTGTCAACCGTTGTCGATGTGGTGCGTGACCTTCGTCAGGCGCCACTGCACCGTGCCGTGGTCGATGGTTTCGTGCACGGGGGAGTCGGCCATCTCGCCGGTGATGCCCGCCGCGCCGGCCCGAGCTTGCGCCATGCTGTCGTAGGCCACGATGTCGATCACCGTGCCGTCCTCGGCGACGGCGATCCGCCGCCACCGGAAGCCCGGCTGTCGGCGCAGGTAGTCGTCGATGTCGTCGTTGGCCGCGACGAAGTCGGCCGCGGTCCGCCCGGCCGCCGGCCGCAGCACCGTCACCTCGAGAATCTCTGTCACGGGAACAGCGTTCTCCGGCGGACGGCGTCCTGGAAGGTCGCCGCTTCCCAGGTGTGCGGCACCTTGGGTCCGCGGCTTCGGTCACCAGGTAGTGGTGTGCTTTGCGCGCAGATCAGGGACGTGACGCGATCCGACGTCAGTGCGAGGCGGTGGCCGGCACGGCCAGCCGGTCGATGGCGTCCTGGCCGGCCGGGGTCTCGGCGGTGCCGACCAGCAGCTGCTGCCCGGGCGTGTCCTTGACGTCGAAGGTCTGGTAGGTGAGCTCCACTCGACCGACCCGCGGATGCACGAACACCTTGTACGCCCGCATGAGCCCGCCGACGGTGTGGTCGGCCCACAGCGTGCGGAAATCGGCCGACGCGGCCGACAACTCGGCGACGACCGCGGAGATCCCGGGATCTGACGGGAAATGCCCGGCGTTGAGGCGTAGGGCGTGCACGGTGGCGCTGGCCACCAGGGGCCACTCGACGAACACGGCCCGGGCGGCGGGATGGGTGAACAGGATCCGCGGCATGCTGCGCTCATCGCCGAAGGGGGACAGCAGCGCGGTGGCGACCCGGTTGGCCGCCAGCACGTCGAAGGCCGGCCCGAGCACGTACGCGGCGGCCCGCGGAAAGGCGTCCAGCAGCTGGAGAAGCGCCGGATCGACCTGGCGCGGCGGCGCTTGCGACACCCCGGGATGCAGTCCGGCCAGCCGGTGCAGGTGATCGCGGGCGTCCGGGCTCAACCGGAGCGCCCGGGCCAGGGCACTCACCACCTGCGCCGAGGGATTGCGTTCCCGCCCCTGCTCCAACCGGGTGTAGTAGTCGGCGCTGACCCCGGACAGCACCGCCACCTCCTCGCGACGCAGCCCGGCCACCCGCCGCGTGGTGGTGTCACCGGCCATGTTCACGTCAGCCAGCCCGGTGTCCGCCGGCTCCAGCCGGGCCCGGCCGGCGCGCAGGAACTCACCCAGTTGGTTCTCGCGGGTCGCCATGGGCAGATGCTACGACCTGATCAGTAGAGCGGCTTGCGGCCGATGGCCCCGTACGCGCAGCTGCGCTCGGGATGCTCGTCCAGGTCCTCCGGCGACTCCGGCCGCCACTGCGGCACGTACACCACGCCGGGCTCGACCAGGTCCAATCCCTTGAACAGCCGCTCGAACTGCTCGCGACTGCGGGCCGTGAACGGGCTGTCGGTCTGGTCGTACAGCCTGATCACCTGCTCGCCCTGCTCCCCGGTGGAGTCCTGGGTGCCCTGGGAGATCACGATGTAGCTGCCGGGGGCGAGCGCGTTGCGGTACGCGGCCACGATGGACTGCGCCTCGCTGTCGTCCTCGATGAAGTGCAGCACCGCGGACATCAGCACCGCCACCGGCTTGGTCAGGTCCAGCATGTTCAGCACGATGTCGCTGCGCAGGACGTCGCGGGGATGGCGCAGATCGGCCCGCAGCGCGGCGGCGTTGTCGTTGTGTTCCAGCATCAGCGCCGAGTGGGCCATGGCCACCGAGTCCCGGTCCACGTACACGACCCGGGCGTGCGGCGCGGCCTCCTGGGCGATCTCGTGCACGTTGCCGGCGGTGGGGATGCCCGAGCCGAGATCGAGGAACTGGGTGACGCCCTGCTCCAGCAGGTAGTGCACGGCCCGTCGCAGGAACCGGCGCGAGGTGCGCAGGATCTGCGGCAGGTCCGGCATCGTCTCCTGGGCGCGGTGCGCGAACTCCCGGTCGACGGCCAGGTTGTGGTAGCCGCCGAGGAAATAGTCGTACACCCGGGCGGCGCTGGGCACTTCGGGATCGAGCCCTGTGGGCATCCACGCGGATTCGTGCACGGGCCTGACCTCCGGTTCTGCGCACTTTCGGCGGACACCCCCATTCGCCGCGGGAAATACTAGTACAACTTCACGCGGTCGCGGTGACAACCAGGGTGGGCGGAGTGCGCAGATAATCGCTGAAGTGGCCCACATCGGCGGTGGGCGAGCACACCGGGTCCCACCATTGGACGGCCCGGAATCCGGCCTGGAGCAGGGCACGCTCCTGGGTGGCGCGCGACCAGTAGTGCGGCGTCACGTCGATCGTGCCGCCGCTGAACTCGCTGTGCAGCCGAATCGGATCACCGTCGTGAAGTTCAGCCGAAGGGGCTATCAAGTCGAATCCGTACCGGCGGTAGTAACCGGGCTCGCGGGCGAAACCGGGATTGATGGTCACCGTCACGAATCGCTTTCCCCGGCCGGCCAGCGCCGAACGGGCCGAGGCGCACATCGCGGCCAGGGCCTCGAAGGTCTCCGCGTACGGCAGCAGGTGCACGGCCAGCACCACGTCGAACGCGCCGGCCATCGGCTCGGCCGCGTCGTGCCGCACGAAGCTCGCGCCGCAGGGGTCCTCCGCCTCGCGCCGCCAGGCGTAGTCGATCATGCCGGCGGCCTCGTCCATGCCGACCACCGGTGTGGCCCCACACGAGGCCAGCAGCCGGGTGTAGCCGCCGGAGCCGCAGCCCAGGTCCAGCGCCGCCAGACCGGTCACGTCGCCCAGCGCCGCCAGCACCGAGTGCTGCTCCACGTCCCGCCGGTACGGCCACACCTCGAAGCTCTGCTCGTACAGGTAGGCCAACTCCTCGAACTGGCTGCCAGAGCTGGTTGTCTCGGTCATGGCGCTCCTCACCAGGTCACGGGCAGCTGCATCGGGCGGGTGAACATGCGGTTGGGGTCCCACGGCAGCTCGCGCTCGCTGACCGCCAGGTCCAGCGTCGGGAACCGCTGGAACAGCGCGGAGATGGCCTCCTGCAACACGATCCGGGCCAGCTGCGAGCCGAGGCAGTAGTGCGGCCCGGCGCCGAAGGTGGCCGAGCCGTCGGTGGCCCGGTGGATGTTGAACTTCTCCGGGTTGCGGTAGTGCCGGGGATCCCAGGTGACGGCCTGCATCGGCACCACCACCGCGTCGCCGCGGCGGATCACCGTGCCGTCGAACTCCACGTCCTCGCGGGCGATGCGCGGAAAACCCAGGCCGCCGTTGTGGAAGTAGCGCAGCACCTCCTCGACCGCCTTGGGCCACAAGGAGGAGTCGGCCAGGCACTCGTCGAGTTGCCTGCGGTGCGCCATGAGGATCATCGGCCCGGTGGTCAGCGGGGCGACCAGCGGGTCGAAGGAGGTGACGAAGATCAGGAACACCGTGCCGAACATCTCCGACTCGGTGATCACGCCCTGCCGGCTGGCCTCCAGCAGCGCGTGCACCGGCGTGTCGGGCAGCGGATCGGCGCGGCGCGCGGCCACCAGCTTGGCGATGAACTGCTTGGCGGCGTCGGTCTCCTTCGCGACTGCGTCCGGCGTCGAGGACAGATCCAGGCTCATCGGGTACACCCGCCGGCACTCGTCGGCCAGCTCCGGCGGCACGCCCATCAGCTCGCCCATCGCGTCCAGCGGCAGGCCGGCCGTGTACGCCTCGATCAGGTCCACCGGGTTCGGGCCGTCGGCCATGGCGTCGAGCAGGCGCCGCGCGTGCCGGGCGATCAGCGGCCGGTGGCGCTGCACGGCGCGGCGGGTGAACCAGCCGCTGAGCACCTGCCGCACCCGCCCGTGCCGCGGCGGGTCCAGGTTGAAGATCGCGTCGTCGACCGAGGTGAGGTCCTCACCGACCATGCGCGGCGAGCCGGGCTCGGCCAGGTCCCGGCTGAACCGGTTGTCGGCCAGCATCCGGGCCACATCGTCCTTGCGGGTCAGCATCCACGCGGTGATGCCGCTGGGCAGCCGCACCGGGCAGACCGGCTTGGCCCGCTGCGCCCACGCGGTCAGCGGCGGCAGCGCGCCACCGTCACCGAGCGGAAACGGGTATTGCAGCGGGAGTTCCGGTTCGATCGTGTTCGCCATGATTTGCCTCCTCCTGGCCGACGACCGCCCAGGTCTGCCCGGGCGCCGCCCGGAGAATGGAGCTGCCGTCCGCGATCGCCGCCACCAGTGGAGTGGGACGGTGGTACACGAAAACGCTGCGATCCGCCTCGAAGAGGCTCGGACCGTCCGTGAGCAGCGGAATTTCGGCAATGACGTAGCGAACCGCGATGTCGATATCGCACGGTGTGACCGAGCCGCCGTCCGCCGCGTTGCCGACCACCTCCGCCGTCATCGCACGGCAGGCGGCGCGAATGCGCCGGTCGGTCAGATAGGCCTTGCGGGAACGGCTCAGCGATGCCCGGTAGGCCGCGTTCGCGTGCAGCCGGGTCCAACTGGTGACGTGCCGCGCCGGATCGGGAACGCCCAGGTCGGACAGGGCACGGACGGCGGGGTTGTGGAGCTGGCGGTAGGCCCGGCGGGCCCGGTGCACGGCCTGCGCCGGCGGGTGGCCGGCGGCCACCAGCGTGTACGCCGCCTCGAATCCGGGAATGACCACGTCGATGGATCTGAATCGAGGTTGCAGCCAGAAAATCAGGCTCCGGATGTATTCCGGCTTGTATCGCCCGTTCTGTGGACTCAGTCCGACGAGAACATGGTCGTGATGTGAGGATCTCTCTGCTAACCACTCCAGTGTGAACACGTTGAAGCCCCTCCCTCGCCCGTGCGACAAGGCGTCGACGGACTGTTCGAGACGGACGAGCGATAATTCTGCATGGGCACATCTGCAAATTTCGGCACAAGTCTAAGTCGTGTTCACCGGTGGCGGACAGAGCTAGTTCGTGTGAAAGGACAATCACGGGCCGCAATGGCCCATCACTCGGCCGGGGGAGTGGTCGCTCGGCTGGGCGACCCCCAGTTCCGTCCCCGCTGAGACGCCCGGTGTGTCTCCCTCCGCCGCCGGCGGGCCTGCCACCTGGTCTTACCCCGGATTCTCGCCACTATCGGGTGACTTTTGACCCCGTGCACGGCCCGACAAAGAGGCGCGGGCCCGTGGACCCGCGCCGCGATGACGTTGCCGCCCCATCCCGGGGCGGCAACCCTTTGGATCAACTCTGGGTCGACTCCGCGCGCCTGGGCAGCTTCCAGCCCGGGCGGACGAAGTGGCAGGTGTAGCCGTTCGGGTAGCGCAGCAGGTAGTCCTGGTGCTCCGGCTCGGCCTCCCAGAAGTCGCCGGCCGGCTCGACCTCGGTGACGACCTTGCCCGGCCACAGGCCCGAGGCGTCGACGTCGGCGATGGTGTCCTCCGCGACCCGCCGCTGCTCCTCGTCGGTGTAGTAGATCGCGGACCGGTAGCTCAGGCCGATGTCGTTGCCCTGCCGGTTCTTCGTGCTCGGGTCGTGCACCTGGAAGAAGAACTCCAGCAGGTCCCGATAGCTGGTGGCGGTCGGGTCGAAGACGATCTCGACGGCCTCGGCGTGGGTCCCGTGGTTGCGGTAGGTGGCGTTCGGCGTCTCACCGCCGGTGTAGCCGACCCGGGTGGACAGCACGCCGGGCTGCCGCCGGATCAGGTCCTGCATGCCCCAGAAGCAGCCACCGGCCAGCACCGCGGTCTCGGTCGTGTTGCTCATCGCTCCCTCTCTGTCCGTCCCCCCGGTGTCTGCAACACCGGCCAGGCCGGTTTTGGTTCCGCCTGTGACGCACGTCGGCCTCCAGCGTAAGCACCACGTAATGGTTGTCAGGACCCCTTCTCGAGGAAGTCGACCCCGCCCGCCACCACTCGTCATGTGATCCCAGCCATCACGAACTTGTTCGTAACGAACATGTTCGTTAGTCTCAGGTCATGACCACTGCACTGCTGGCACTGCACGGCGGACCGGGTCGGCGCTCGGTCCAGCCGCTCGTGGACCGCTTCGCCGACACGTGTTCCGTGCTGGCCCCGACCCACGCGGGCTGGGACGGCACGACCCGGCCGGACTGGTACGAGGGCGTGGACGACCTGGCCATCGAGTATCTCGACCTCCTGGAGGACGAGGACCGAACGGACGTGGCGCTGGTGGCCAGCTCCTTCGGTGGCTGGATCGCGGCGGAGATGGCGGTCCGCGACCGCGGCCGGCGGATCTCGCGGCTGGTGCTGATCGACGTGATCGGACCGCGGATCCCGGGCCATCCGATCGCTGTGCCGAGCGTCGACGACCCGCGGCTGCCCGAGTCGCTGCGAGCCAACTTCGCGACGCTGTTCCACTACACGGCGCGTCATCCGCAGGGTGACCCGCGGCTGCCGCACCGGGTCGAACGGGTCGCGGCGCCGACGCTGTTCATCTGGGGCGGGCAGGACCAGATCGCCGGCCCGGACTACGGCCGGGCCTACGCGGACCGTTTCCCCAAGGCGGAGTTCGTGCTGCTGCCGGGCGTCGGCCACGCCCCGCTGATGGAGGCGCCGGAGCCCACGCTGGACCTCGTCGCCGATTTTCTGCGGGCCTGACGAACACGTTCGTCACGAACGCGTCCGTTAAACTCGCCGGCATGGCGGACTACAACCGGCGGGAACGCCCGGCCAAGCCGGCGCTGACCCGGGACGGCATCGTGGCCACGGCGCTGGCCGTGATGCGGGCCGAAGGCATGGAGAAGGTGACCATGCGGCGGCTGGCCAAGGAGCTCGACACCGGCCCGGCCTCGCTCTACGTGTACGTGGCCGACACCGAGGAGCTGCACGCGGCGATGCTCGACGAGCTGCTCGGGGAGGTCGATCTGGACCCGGCCGACGGCGACTGGCAGGCGCGGCTGTGGCAGGTGCTCGACTCGTACCGACGGGTGCTGCACGACAACCCGAGCCTGGCCCGGGTCGCGCTGGTCACCCGGCTCAGCGGCCCGCACTACCTGGCCGTCGTCGAGGCCGTGTTCGGCCGGCTGCTCGACGGCGGCATGGTGGCGGCGCAGGCCGGCTGGGCGGTCGACCTGCTGTTGCTCGTGGCCACGGCCAGCGCCGTGGAACACGGCACCCGCAACGAGAACCCGAAGGCGTCGGCGGCCGACCACAATCTGCTGGCGCGGACGATCCAGGATCTCTCGCCGGAGACCTACCCGACCATCGCCGCGCACTCGGCCGAGCTGATGGCCGGTCCCGCGGGCGGTCGGGCCCGCTGGATGTTCGACGTCCTGCTCCGTGGGGCGTTCGAGACACCCCTACCGTGACAGGAGATCCGCCATGACCAGGATCGTCGCCAGGAACAGGATCGTCGCCAGGAACAGGATCGTCATTGTCGGCGGCGGCCTCGGCGGCCTGACGCTCGCTCGTGTGCTGCACGTGAACGGCATCGAGTCCGCTGTGTACGAGCTCGACGAGTCGCCGACCGCCCGCGATCAGGGCGGCACCCTGGACCTGCGTGAGGACACCGCGCAGCGGGCCCTGCGCGCGGCCGGCCTGTTCGACGAGTTCCGCGCGCTGGCCCGTGACGAGGGCGAGGCGTTGCGCGTGGTGGACGCCAAGGGGGTTGTGCACGTCGACGAGATTCCGGACGAGCCGGGCGGCCGTCCCGAGATCGACCGCAGCGACCTCAAACGCATCCTCGTCGAGTCGTTGCCGGCCGGGACCGTTCGGTGGGGAGCCAAGGTCACGGCGGTCACGCCGTCGTCGATCACCTTGGCCGACGGGGAAACCGTGCCGGCCGACCTGGTCGTCGGCGCGGACGGCGCGTGGTCGAAGGTGCGGCCGCTGTTGTCGGACGCCCGTCCCGTCTACTCCGGACTGTCCTTCGTGGAGACTCATCTGTCCGATGTGGACTCTCGGCATCCCGAGCTGGCCGCGTTCGTCGGCGCCGGCTCGATGTGGGGCCTCGGCGACGGCAAGGGCGTGATCGCCCAGCGCAACGGCGACGGCCGGATCCGCGTCTACGTCGCCATCCGGGCCGAGGACGAGAACTGGGTGTCGACCGATCTCGTCGAGGCCGATCCGGCGCAGACCCGGTTGCGGCTGCTGGAGATCTTCGACGACTTCGCCGAGCCGCTGCGCGGGCTGATCGCCGACGGCGACGACGTGTTCGTGCCGCGGCCGATCCACGCCCTGCCGGTCGGACACAGTTGGCCGCGGGTTCCCGGCGTCACGCTGCTCGGCGACGCCGCGCACCTGATGTCGCCCTTCGCCGGCGAGGGCGCCAACCTGGCCATGCTCGACGCCGCCGAGCTCGCCCAGGCCTTGGCCGCACACGACGACGTCGAGTCGGCCCTGGCCGCCTTCGAGGCCGCCATGTTCCCGCGCGCCGAGGCATCCGCCGCCGAGTCCGCGTCCAACCTCGTCGCGTTCTTCGAGCCCGGCAGCGCCGAGCGGATCGGGCGGATGATGGCCGAGTGGTCAGGTCAGTAGCCGGCCGCCGATGTTGAGGTCCTTCCGCGCGGGGAAATCGGTTTGTGCCACCGGGATACTGGGCGGACACGGACGAGTGCGGAGGTCGGACGGTGCTGGGTGGAGATGTCGGGTTGGAGCTCGGCCTGCGGGTCGCCGCGTCACTGAAGGCCGCGCTGGACGTGGCCATCACGCCGGCCGAGACACTGATCCGACCGGCCGGTCCCGGCCGCGACGCGGACTTCCAGTGCAATGTCGCGATGAGCCTCGGCAAGCGGCTCGGCCGCCCGCCGCGCGAGATCGCCGAGGCAATCGTGGCCACCATCGACAGCGACATGATCGAGCACGCCGAGGTGGCCGGCCCGGGATTCGTCAACCTCACCCTGAAAAGCGACTGGCTGGCGGCGCAGACGTCGCGGCTGCTCGGCGACGACCGGCTCGGCGCGCCGGCCGCGGACACCCCGATCCGCTACGCCATCGACTACGGCAGCCCGAACGTGGCCAAGGAGATGCATGTCGGCCACCTGCGGTCGTCGATCATCGGCGACGCGGTCGTGCGGCTGCTGGAGTTCGCCGGCCACGAGGTCGTGCGGCACAACCACCTGGGCGACTGGGGCACACCGTTCGGCATGCTCATCGAGCACCTGGTCGACGCGGGACGCACGAGCGCCGGCGGGCATTCGATCAGCGATCTCACCAGCTTCTACCAGGCCGCCCGCGAGAAGTTCGACGCCGATCCGGACTTCGCGGATCGGGCGCGGCGTCGGGTGGTCGCGCTGCAGGGCGGCGACGAGCCGACCCTGGCGCTGTGGCGGGAGCTGGTCGGCGAGTCGGAGCGGCACTTCGCCAAGGTGTACGAGCTGCTCGGCGTGAAACTCGGGCCGGACGACTACTACGGCGAGAGCTACTACAACCCGTACCTGGCCGACACCGTCGCCGAGTTGGACGCCAAGGGACTCACCGAGGTCAGCGAGGGCGCGGTCTGTGTGTTCCCGCCGGGCTTCACCAACCGGCAGGGCGACCGGCTACCGCTGATCGTCCGCAAGACCGACGGCGGCTACGGCTACGCCAGCACCGACCTGGCCACCGTCCGCTACTGGACGCGGGATCGGGGTGTGACCGAGCTGCTCTATGTGGTCGGCTCGCCGCAGGCGCAGCATTTCTCGATGGTGTTCCGCGCCGCGGAGTCCGCCGGCTGGTTGGACGCCGGGCACCGGGCGACGCACATCGGCTTCGGCTCGATCCTCGGCGAGGACGGCAAGACCCTGCGGACCCGCGCCGGCGTGACCGTGAAACTCGTGGACCTGTTGCAGGAGGCGATCGACCGGGCCGCGGTGGTGGTCGCCGCGCGGGCCGATCTCGAGGACGAGCAGCGGGCGCGGATCGCGCGGGCGGTCGGTATCGGCGCGGTGAAGTACGCCGACCTGTGCAACGACCGGGAGAAGGATTACTCCTTCGACGTGGATCGGATGCTTGCCTTGGAGGGCAACACTTCCGTGTATTTCCAGTATGCGAATGCCCGCGTGCTCTCGGTGATCGCGCGCGCAGGCGGCGGCGTCGGCGCGGACACGCCCGTCCGGCTGGACGCGCCGGCCGAACGGACGCTCGCCCTCAAGCTGCTCCAGTTCCCGGCCGCGCTGGCCGTCGCCACCTCCGAGTTCGCGCCGCACAAACTGTGCACCTACCTCTACGAGACCGCGGCGGTCTTCTCGACCTTCTACGAGAACTGCCCGATCCTTAAGGCATCCGACGACGAGACCCGGCGTTCGCGGCTGGCGTTGGCCCAGCTGACGTCCCGAGTGCTGACCCAGACCTTGGCCCTGCTGGGAATCGAGGCGCCGGACCAGATGTGAGCGTGGTGGCGAGGTAGTTCCTGTCCAGGCATCGCCGCCCCACCAATGGTTGCTGGTTCGCCTGGGGCGACGCGCACCGGGAGTTGGTGCCCGTATCGAGAAAATCAAGGCTGCCCGCGCCGCATAGGTGTCATTGCCTTGAATCCCTCCCGCCAGGACGGCCAGGCCGGTTGCCAGCCGAGGGTGTGCCGGGCGTAGCCGTTGTCGGCGCCGCGGGCGAAGCGGTTGCGGTGATCGGACGGGGCCGGCAGCTCGGTGCCGACGGCGGCGCAGAACTCCGGGACCCAGTCGACGCCGGCGGCGGGCTCGTCGTCGCAGACGTTGACGGCGCCGCTTCGCCAGTCCAGCGACTGCAGAGCGGCGGTGGCGGCGTCATCGATGTGTACGAAGCTGGTGACGTCACGATCGGCCGCGAGCGGGGCCGTCGCCATCAAGCCACCGGGGGAGTACCACGTGTCGGGGCCGTAGAAAGTGCCGTAGCGAAGCACGACATGGGAGGCGATGCGGGCGGCCTCCGCCTCCAACGTGGCGACGCCGCGCACGGTGGTCCGCCGCGGCTCGGAGGCGTCGACGTCGAGCGGGGTGTCCTCGCGGGCCGGCGTGTCGCCCGGCTCGTAGGCGAAAGCGATGCTCTGCACGACAAATCGCCGCACGTCAGCGGCCGGTGCGGCGTCGACGAGGTTGCGCGTGCCGATCACGCGGATGGTCGAGTTGGCGGTGCGGTCGCCCGCGGCCAGGTCGGTGAGCTGGTGCATGACGACGTCCGGCCGCGCGGACGACACCGCCGCGCGCAGGCTGTCCGCGTCCAGGGCGTCGCCGCTGACCGGTTCCGCGCCCAGCTGGCGGATCCGTTCCGCACTGGCCGCCGACCGGGCCAGCCCGGTGACGTGATGTCCGTGCGAGAGCAGCAGCGGGACGAGCCGGCGGCCGAGGACGCCGGTCGCGCCGGCGAGGAAAACACGTGCCATGGGCACACGCTAACCGGACCGGCGGCCATCGGTGTGGACCAGTGCCCGGCCGGTTTCCGGTACCAGGCGCCGAGGGGTGGGCCACCGACCCCTCGGCGCCGCACCGGTCAGTCCCGGGTCAGCGCGAAGCTCAGCACATTGTGGTTGACGAAGCTGTGCAGGTCGGTGGCCGGGATGGTGATCGCGGCGCCGGTGCAGTCCCGCGTGGCGTAGAGCAGGAAGCTGTCCTGACTGGCGTTGAGCTCCGAGTGCACCGCGTACGGCAGCGTGACGCAGTCGGTGGTGGTCGGGGCGAAGTTGACGCTCTGGCCGCTGAAGTCGGCCTGCCAGAACGTGATCCCGGTCGGTTCGTCGGCCGACGCGGTGCCGGCGACGGCGGCGACGAGGCCGAGTGCGGCGACGACGGTGGCGACAATGCGCACGGTGTTCTCCTCACGGCTGGGGCGGCGGTACTTCGATGATCGTCAACGGTCGGCCGGTCGGTCAAAGCTTTGTGACGCCCCCGCGCGCAGTGACCGTTGACTCCGCCTCGACCGGACGAATCCGGCCACCTGGAGCCGAAAATGACCCTCGCCCGACTTCGGCTGACGTGTATCCGTTGCGGCACCGGGAAACCCCCGCACTGTCGCCGCCGGCGTCAGCGCTAGCTCTCGAGGTAGGCGGCGAGGTTGGCCAGCGAGGAGGCGAGGCCGACGGCATGGTCCTCGGCCGAGATCCCGTCCGGGACGTGGTCGGCGCGGATCTCCACGCGGGTGCCGGCTTCCGTGGCGGCGACGGCCCAGGTCATGATCATCGTGCCGGCGTAGGCCGGGTCGTCCGACACGAAGTCGACCGCCTGCACGACCCG
This sequence comes from Actinoplanes sp., assembly GCA_036402935.1. Taxonomy (GTDB): domain Bacteria; phylum Actinomycetota; class Actinomycetes; order Mycobacteriales; family Micromonosporaceae; genus Actinoplanes. The sequence goes on along the minus strand of DASWRZ010000162.1, from coordinate 5,475 downwards.
CTCGTTCGGCACCACGTCGACAAAACGGGCCTCGACCACATCGGAGTCGGCCGTGGTCTTGCCCGTGCCGGCATCCGGGTAGGTCAGCGTCAGCCGGTACGACCCACCCGGCCGGGCGTCGAACCGGTCGAACCGGCCGCTCATCCCGCCCGGCGGCAGCCAGGCCAGCAGCGCCTCCGGGTCGACGAAGGCCGCGTACACCCGCTCCGGCGGGGCGGCGATCACTCTGGACGCCTGGTCGCTCCTCGGCATGGGGTAAATGCTAAGGGCATTTCGGCGCTCGCTGGTTGACTTGCGGCATGAGCACTCCGGATCTCGGTCCGCCGCCCCGACGCGTCACCGTCGACGCGGGCCGGGTGCGCCGGTTGATCGGCGAGCAGTTCCCGCAGTGGGCCGACCTTCCGGTTCGGCCCGTGGCCACGAGTGGCTGGGACAACGTCACCTTTCACGTGGGCGACGCGATGCTGGCGCGGCTGCCGAGCGCCGCCGAGTACGCGCTCGCCGTCGACAAGGAGCACCGGTGGCTGCCGGCGCTGGCTCCCCGGCTGCCGCTGTCGATCCCGGTCCCGCTGGCCATGGGGCAGCCCGGCGCGGACTATCCCTTCGTCTGGTCGATCTACCACTGGCTGCCGGGCTCGCCGGCCCGCGCGGACCTCATCGCCGACCCGGTGCGCTTCGCCCTCGACCTGGCCGACTTCCTGACGGCGTTGCAGGCCGTCGACGCCGCCGGCGGTCCCCGGCCGGGCAAGCACAACTGGTTCCGTGGCGACACCCTGCGCACCTACGACGCCCTGACCCGGCGCGCCCTCACGACCTTGGACGGCCACGTCGACGTCTCTGCGGTCCACCGGATCTGGCAGGCCGCCCTGGACGCTCCCTGGGACGGCGTCGACGTCTGGTTCCACGGCGACATGGCCGCGGGCAACCTTCTGCTCTCGGGTGGCGTGCTGACCGCCGTCATCGACTTCGGGACTTGCGGCGTTGGCGATCCGTCCTGCGACCTGGCGATCGCCTGGACCTTGCTGACCGCCGACGGCCGACGGGCCTTCCGCTCGCGCCTGTCCGTCGACGACACGACCTGGGCCCGTGGCCGTGGCTGGGCCCTGTGGAAGACCCTGGTCGCCTGCGCCCAGACCGTGGGCCGGTCCGACGAGGAGGCCGAGCCCGCACGTCGCGTGCTCGTCGACATCCTCGCTGGTTAGGCCAGGCGGCGAGCCACCGCCGGAATGACGATGGCGGCGGCGATGAGGTGGGCGACGCACAGGGCGATGCGGGTGGAGAGCGGGCCGACACCGGTCAGGGGGCCGAGCAGGGACACGGCGACCAGCACCGATGTCGTGACGACATAAGTGCGGGCGGGCTTGCGGGCGAAGCGGGCGATCAGGACGGCGAGGATGGTGCCAAAGACGCCGGCGAAGGCGCAGCCCATGGCGAACGCGCCGACGGTGATCGGGCTGGGGACGCCCTCCAGGATGTTGCCGGCGAGCATGGGGATGCCGACCACGGGCAGCAGCAGACCGTAGAGCTCGGTGACGACGGCGGCGACGAGCAGGGCCAACACGCTGACGGCCCACACCGGCAGTGCGCGGCGGGCGGTGACGGTAGTGTCCATTTCGGTTCCTTCCCTCGGGATGTCGACCAGGGGTCGGAGACGTCGGAAATTTCTCGACACGCCGATGTAGAGGCCGGGCCGAGGGGCTCCGACCAGTGGGTGACAGGACCCGCCAGCACCAGGGAGCAGAGCGATGAAGTACCTGCTGATGATCTACGGCAACCAGGAGAAGTGGGACTCGCTGCCGCAGGACAAGATGCAAGAGTTGATCGCCAAGGTCGACGCGTTCAACCAGCGCTACCGCGACAGCGGCGAGCTGCTCGGCGCCTACGGCCTCGGCGACGCCACCGAGGCCAAGCTGGTCCGCCGGGTCAACGGCCAGCCGGCGGTGACCGACGGCCCGTACCTGGAGACCAAGGAGTACATGGCCAGCTTCTACCTGCTGGAAGTGGCCGACGAGGCCCGGGCCCGGGAGATCGCGGCGGACATGCCGGGCGCTGACGAGGAGCCGGTCGAGATGTGGCCCGTGCCGCATGCGGCGTTCTGACTCTGCCCACGCGAGAAGAGCGGCGGCGGTGACGGTTGTCGTCACCGCCGCGCTCGTCGCCTGCACCCCGACCACAGCAGCGCCGCCGCCACCGCCGCCGAAGACCTACGACGGCAAGACGCTGGCGGACGCCCGGCATCCGGCGGGGGCGTCGCAGCTTCCCGGTGGCCGCAACGACTATCGCCAGCTGGCCGACGTCAAGGCGGACATGGCCCAGGCGGCCAAGGCCCGGCCGGACATCGTGCGCACGCTGGCGTTGCCGCACAAGTCGGTCCAGGGCAAGGACATCCCGGCGCTGGAGATCTCGCACCGGGTGCAGGCCGATGACGGCCGGCCGGTGTTCCTGCTGATGGGCGGCATCCACGGCAACGAGTGGCCCGGCGTGGACGTGGCGTCCGACTTCGCCGTGGACCTGGCCGAGCAGGACGGCCGCGACCCGCGGATCACGAAGCTCCTCGACCAGGTGCGGGTGATCGTCGTGCCGGTCGTCAATCCCGACGGCTTCGACGCCTCCCGCAGCGGCAAGATCCCCGACAAGCGCAAGAACTGCGACCCCACCTGCGGTACGAAGGTCGACCCGGACACCGGGGCCGACGACGCGGGCGTGGACCTGAACCGGAACTTCGGCGTGAACTGGGGCGGCGTGGGCTCGGGCGGCGGCACGGCCGACGGCGACTATCGCGGCACGAAGCCGTTCTCCGAGCCGGAGACGCAGAACATCCGCGACCTGGTCACCGGCCACCAGGTGACGGTAGCGGTCGGGCTGCACACCTATGGCGACATGAACCTCCGCCCGCCCGGCCAGAACGCCGCCGCCCTCACCCCGGACGAGACGCTGTACGCCGAGCTGGGCCGGCGGATGGCCGATGCCAACGGCTACCCGAGCAAGCTGAGCCGCGACCTGTACGAGACCAGCGGCACGGCCGAGGAATGGTCGTATTACACGACCGGCGGCCTCGGTTTCGAGACCGAGCTCAACGGCGAAACCAATCACGGGCCGTTCGCCAGCAGCGTCCTCGACCAGTACGCCGGCGAGCGCGAGGCGCTGCTCCGCGACGTCGAAGCCGCGGCAAATCCCCAGTATCACGCCAGAATCACCGGCACCGCCCACGGCCCGTTGGAGCTGTCCAAGCCCGGGCTCCGCACCACGATGACCGCCGACAGCGCGTTCACCTGGGACGTCAACCCGTCGATCCGGCCCGGCACGGACGGCCGGGGCATCGAGGAGACCTGGACCCTCAAGTGTCCCGGCCGAACCGTGCCGGTGACCGTCGGACGGGGTGAGACGGCGAACGTCAGCTGTTAGTGAGGTAGCCGCCCATGGTCGTGAAGTAGTCGGTGGCGGCGAGCTCGACCCCGTCCGCGGTGCGCACGCGCTCCACGACCAGGCCCGGGAAGGTGCCGCGCCGGGCGTACGGTCCGGCCACGATGACCACGCCGTCGCCCTCGCGGTAGAAGATGCGGCCCGGCGTGCCGCCGTAGTGGCCGGTCGACACCGATGCCTTGACGATCCGCAGTTCCTGGCCGCGGTGGTAGGTGAAGGCGTTCGGGTACGGGTCGGACTGGGCCCGCACCATGCGCTCGATGTACTCGGGCGTCCAGTTCCAGTCGATCAGGCTGTCCCGCTTGGCCCGCTTGTGGAAAAAGCTGGCCTTGGACCGGTCCTGCGGCTGCGGCGTGAAACCCTGCTCGATCAGCTTGATCGCCTCGGCGGTGAGCGGCGCGATCAGGTCGACGGTCCGGTGGAACAGGTCGGTGGCGGTGTCCTTGGGACCCACCTCGACCGACCGCTGCAGCACGATGCCGCCGGCGTCGAGCTCGCCGTCCATCATGTGCGCCGTCACGCCGACCGCGGGCTCGTCGTTGAGCAGCGCCCAGATGATGGGGGAGAAGCCCGCGTAGGCCGGCAGCAGCGAGTCGTGGATGTTGAGGGTGCCGTGCCGGGGCAGCTCGAAGACCTCGGGCGGCAGCCAGGTCCGCCAGTTGTTGGCGACGATCAGATCCAGGTCGGCGGCGCGCAGCTCGGCCAGCAGTTCGGCGTCGTCGGGGCGCTCACGCAGCAGCACCCTGATGCCGTGCTCGGCGGCCAGGTCGGCCACCGAGTCGGCCCAGATCCGCTCGTACGCGTGGTCGCTGACCGGGTGCGTGACCACCAGCGCGACCTCGTGACCGGCGTCGATCAGGGCCCGCAGGGTGCGGTGCCCCCAGGTCTGGTAGCCGAACATCGCGACGCGCATGCGCAGGAGCCCTCCGTGATCGATAAGTAGGTCAGCCTAGCCTAACTTAGGCTAGGCTGACCTTGATCACTAGGCCTTGGTCGCGGTGTAGTTCCTGAACAGCACGTACGTGTCGAGGATGTCGGACTTGGCGCTCTGCACGGACCGGTAGATGCCCCACTTGGGCCGCACGTAGTCGCCCTGGTCCGGAATGTTCACGTTGGACAGATGGCCCTGCGCGGCGATCGGGGCGCCGGCGCCGGCGCCGCTGCGGATGATCGCGGTGGCCGCGCCCTTCGTGCCGGGCGTCAGCGTGAGCGTGATGTTGATCCACTTGTCCCGCAGCGGGGCCAGGTTGGTCTTGGCGATGGCCGGCGAGCCGGCGTTGGCGTAGGCCCGGGCCTGGATGATCTCGGTGCTGCCGTCACGGCTCAGGTCGATCGTCACCCACGGGCCGCCGTTGGTCGACGGCGTCTTGGTCTGGAAGATGTGGGTGAACTTGCTGGTGCCGTGCAGGGATGACGGCAGGTACATGTCGTAGTTGATCGTCCAGGTCTCGCCGTTCTTCATCTTGAGCGCGGTGCCGTTCTGCACCATGCCCTTCGACTCGGTGCGCTGGCGGTCGCCGCCGCCGGTGGTGTCGCGGTCGTCGGCCCAGATGTTGAACCGGTAGTGGTCGGCTTCGACCACGACGTACTTGCGGTCCGGATGCTTGTTGCCGCGGTCGGCCTCGATGCCCTCGAACGCCTTGAGCCCGTCGGTGGCGGGATTGGGGTGCCAGAGCGTGGTTGCGGCGAAGGCCGGCAGTGGTCGCATGGCGATGGGCGCGGCGAGCGCGGCGACGGCCAGGGCGCGTAACGCAGTCCGGCGGGAGAACTGCGGCAGGGAAATCGGCATGGGTCCGTGTGTCCTTCCTGGCGGCGAACGACAGGAGTGCACATCGGGCGGCGGGAGAACGGCCCGTGGGCCAGAACATCCGATGTCTTGCGGCTTCGACCCTAGAACCGAGGCGACTAGGCTGTCAATGGAAAGCGTTTCATCCGAGCACTGATAATGCTGTGGGCAGCGGAAAGGTCTCGGGATACCGTGCCGCGCATGCAGCTGGGGGTAGCGGTGTTCGCCGGGACCGACGGCCTGACGCCGGCCGAACTCGCCCGTGC
>DASWRZ010000161.1:0-5445 GCA_036402935.1 Actinoplanes sp. | reverse complement strand
CGCCGACACCGGGCTCGCGTACTGCCAGTGCGGCTTGGCGGCGGTGCCGGTGTTCTCCGACTGCGAGTTCGGGTAGAGGTTGAGCCGGTACAGGTTGGAGTAGAGGGTGACCAGCTGGGTCTCGCCGGCGCCCTTCACCTCGACCCGGCCCAGGCGGTCCTTCCAGGCCGCGGTCGCGGCGGCGTGGATCTGGTCGAAGCTGTGGCCGGTGACCTCCAGGTCGAGGTTCCGCTTGGCCTGGTCGACCGAGATGAACGACGTCGCGAACCGCAGGGTCACCTGGGCGCTCGCCGAGGTGTCGAAGGTGGCCGAGGCCGACGCGGTCCCGATCGGCGCGCGGTCGAACGTGCCGGAGAAGAACATCCGGGTGTGCCCGGCCGACAGGCCGCTGCCGTTGTCGACCCAGCCGGTGACCGTGCCGTCGGTGCCGATGGTGAACGTGCCGTTCTGCAGGACGAGGCTTCCGGTGGTCTGCCCGGCCGGGAAGCCGAACTGCATGACGCCGCCGTGGTCGGTCGGCGACATCTGCGCGGTCTGGCCGTTCTGCAGCTTGACGCTGTAGAAGTCGGGCCGGGCGATCTCGTCGTCGTGGCTGAACGCGAGCGCCCGGCTGCCGGGCTGCCCGGTGAGCGAGCCACCCGCCGGCACCGGCATGATCGACATCTGGTTGCGGTCGCCCATCCACGGGCTGGGCTCGTGGGAGATCGCGAGCCCCTGCAACATGGGCAGGTTGGCCGCGTTGTTGTTGCGCTGGTACACGTACTCCCAGGAGTCCGACGTGGCGTCGGTGACCGGGGTGAGGAAGTTGAAGCCGTTCGGCAGGGCCGAGATCGGCAGGTTGTTGCCGCGGGAGAAGGAGCCCGAGGCGTTGCTGCCGCGGCGCGTGTCGACGTAGTCGGTGAGGCTCGAGCCGTCGATCGGCGCCGGCGTGCCCGCGATGGCGAGGTCGTCGATCCACCCCTGGAAGCGGGTGGCGGCGGTGGCGCCCGGGTTGTCGTACGCGAGCAGGATGCGGTCGATCGTCTTGCCGTTCGCGACCGCGCCGAGGTCGGACTGCACCGCGTTCCACTCGTCGGCGTAGAGCACCTTGGACGCGCCCTGGCCGGCCGCCGTCAGCGCGTAGCCGTGCTGGTCGACCGGGGAGCGCTTGCTCAGGTAGCTGCCGTCGGTGAAGTGCAGGTCGACGGCCGCGTACGTCGAGGGGTACTGGAGGTCCTCACCCGTGAGCTCGGGGAAGATCTTGTAGCTCAGCCGGGTCTTCGGCCCGACCGCGATGTTCACGTCGAACAGCTTGTCGGTCGCGTACGCGCGTCCGTCCGTCTGCGCCCCACCGGCGTACCGCAGGGAGGCCGTGCCGGTGAAACCGGCGCCCGGAAGGTCGTTGGCTCCCCGGACCGGTCCCGAGCCGACCTCGCTGACCATCGGGGTGGCCGGCGGCAGGACGTCGGTGCCGTCGCTGATGTCCCAGTCGGCGAGCTGGATGATCGAGTCGCCCGAGTTCGCGGTGACGTTCAGCCGGTAGTAGCCGTAGGCGGTCGTGTTCGCGAAGGTGTAGGTGTTGGTCGCGAACCGTCCGCCGAAGCTCTGACCGGTCCGGCTGTCCAGGTCGGTCCACTTCGCGCCGTCGTCGGACCCCTGGATCGTGAAGTCCTTGGGGTCGCGGCCGGCCGCGTCGTTCGCCGAGGTCAGCGAATACTTCACGACGGCAACGGGCTGCGCCAGCCGGTAGGTGACCCAGCCGGTCGGGCTGAACGCCAGCCACTTGGTCGACGAGTCGTCGTCCTTGAGGTTGACCGCGACCTCGCCGGGCGGGTTCTCGGCACTCGCGGTGACCGCGCTGACCTGCCCAAGCACGCTGCCCGGCAGCCCGGTGCGGATCGATCCGGTCAGGTTGCCCTGCACCGGGCCGCCCTTCGGGTCGACCTCGGCGGTGCTGGTCGCGGGCTGCTGGTCGGCGGTCTCGAACGAGGAGCTGAAGTCGCCGGGCTTGGGCGCGGCGCTGGCCACGGCCGGAGCGGCGAACACGCCGGCCGACACGATCAACGCCCCGGCGGCGGCGGTCCACCGTCGAGGCGATAAGGAGGACTTCATGCGCAACTCCAGGGGACAGGCGTCGATGCGCCCGGATCAGAGATCGTCAGCTTCACTCGCACTGACAACGTTGTCAAGAAAACCGCCCGCAATCTCCTGGAAACATGCTCGCCAGCTCCTTTCAGGAGCTGACCACCCGGCCGTACGCGCGCAGAGCGAGAGCGTCCGTCCCCTCACCTGAACAGGTGAGAACGGAGCCGCCGCAGTGGGACGGGTCACGCGCCGCCGAGAGTGACCAGCGTGGTGCGGTAGACCGTGCGCTTCGGCGGCCCGGCGGCGCCGCGGATGCGGGCGAAGAGCAACTCGGCCGCCTGTGCGCCCAGCCTGGTCGCGTCGTAGGTCACGAGCGCGACCGGCCGGGACAGCAGCGCGGCCAGCTCCACGTCGTCGAACGCGGCCAGGCCGACCGGGCCACCGTGCTCGTGGAGGGCCTGCAGGACGCCGACCGCCATCCGGTTGTTGTCGGCGAAGATCGCGTCGACCGGGCGGGGCGCGCCGAGCAGGCCGGCCGCCGTGCGGTGCGCGTCGGCGACCGTGTGCACGCCGAGCCGGATCAGCGCCGGGTCGGCCGGCAGGCCGGCCTGTTTGAGGGCCTGCTTGTAGCCGGCCAGCCGTTTCGCGCCGGTGGTGACGCTCGGGTCGCCGCCGATGTACGCGATCCGCCGGTGCCCCTGCCCGATCAGGTGCTCGACCGCGCCTCGCGCGCCGCCCTGGTTGTCCAGCAGCACCGCGTCGGCGGCCACCCCGACCGGTTTGCGGTCGATGAAGACGATCGGGGCCCACCGGCTCAGCTCGGCGTGCAGCTCGTGTTGCGGCTGCGCGGTCGGCACCACGAGCACGCCGTCGACCCGGCGGCGCAGCACCAGGTCGCGCAGCAGCTCCCGTTCGCGGTCGTAGCTGTGCCGGGTGCTGCCCACCACCAGCATGTGCCGGTGCCGCCGGGCGACCTGCTCGGCGCCGTCGGTGATGGCCGACCAGAACGGGTTGGCGACGTCCTCGATGATCAGGGCGATGGTGTCGGTGGTCTGCCCGGGGCGCAGCGCGCGAGCCGCCTCGTTGCGCTGGAAGCCGAGTTCCGCGATGGCGCGTTCGACCGCGGCCCGGGTCGTCTCCCGGATGTAGCGCTCGTTGTTGACGACTCGCGAGACGGTGGCCGGGCTGACCCCGGCCGCTTTCGCGACGTCATGCATCGTCGGGCGACGAAGCGACATGCCAACTCCGTTCCATCGATGTTTGTCGCTCTTGACCATGCAGTGACGATCTGATTACGTTCTCAGAGAACGTTAGCAGAGACGACCGTCGATGGATCCCGACTCCCCCCACTAGGAGTTCACATGCGGTCCCGAATCCTCATCGCCGCGCTGTCCGCGCTCGCCGTCACCACCGCCGCCGCCGGCTGCGGGTCGTCGGGCGACGACGCCAAGAGCAAGACGATCACCATCGCCTACCAGAAGTTCGGCGCCTTCATCCAGCTGGACCAGCAGCTGAAGGACGTCAAGAAGCAGTACGAGGCGGCCCACCCCGGCTACACGGTCAACCTCCAGCCGATCGAGGCCGCGGAGAACGACTACTACACCAAGCTGTCGTTGATGAACCGCTCCCCCAAGAGCGCTCCCGACGTCATGTACGAGGACACGTTCCTGGTCAACACCGACATCCAGGCCGGGTTCCTGGCGCCGGTCGACGACTACCTCAAGGGCTGGCCGGACTGGTCGCAGTTCACCGACGCGGCCAAGAGCGCGGCCAAGGCCCAGGACGGCAAGACCTACGGCGTACCGATGGGCACCGACACCCGCGCGCTCTGGTACAACCCGGAGCTGTTCAAGAAGGCCGGCATCGCCGTCCCGTGGCAGCCGGCGAACTGGAACGACATCCTCACCACCGCCCGCACCATCAAGCAGAAGCTGCCGGGCGTCACCCCGCTCAACGTCTACTCGGGCAAGGGCGCCGGCGAGGGCGCCACCATGCAGGGCTTCGAGATGCTGCTCTACGGCACCAGGAACACCCTGTACGACGACGCCTCGAAGAAGTGGGTGGTGGCCAGCCCCGGCTTCAACGACTCGCTCGGCTTCATCAAGACGATCTTCGACGAGAAGCTCGCGCCGAGCCCGCAGGACGCCCTCGACCCGAACATCGCGACCCGGGTCGCCACCGAGCTGCTGCCGCAGAACAAGCTGGCCATCGACCTCGACGGCTCGTGGATCAACCAGGCGTGGGTCGCCTCGGGCCAGAAGCCGTGGCCGCAGTGGAGCAAGGTGCTCGCCACGGCCGCGATGCCGACCCAGAACGGCGAGGCGCCCGGCAAAATCAGCATGTCCGGTGGCTGGGTGCTGTCGGTCGGCTCGCACGCCAAGGACAAGAAGGCGGCGTTCGACCTGGTCACCACCATGCTCAACAAGGACAACACCCTCAAGTACGACATCGGCGCCAGCCAGATCGCCGAGCGCAACGACGTGGCGAGCGACCCGGCGTACCTGAACTCCAACCCGACGTTGAAGTTCTTCACCGACCTGGTGCAGGTCACCAGGTTCCGGCCCGCCTACCCCGTTTACCCGCAGGTTTCCGACGCCGTCCAGGTGGCGATGGAGTCGGTGATGACCGGCCAGGCGCAACCCGCGGCGGCCGCGAAGACCTTCGCCGACCAGACCAGGACGGCGGCCGGCGGCGACGACAAGGTGATGACCGCGCAATGACGACCGCGACCACCTCCCGGGCGGCACGGTTCGGGGCGTACGTTCCCGCACTGCTGCTGCTCGGGGTGTTCTTCGCCGGCCCGCTGCTCTGGAGCGTGTACAGCGCCTTCACGAACGTAGCGCTGACCGGCTCCTCGACGATCGACTTCGTCGGCCTGGACAATTTCAAGACGATGATCCACGACACCCAGTTCTGGAACTCGTTGTGGCTCACGCTGGTGTTCGTGGTCGGGTCGGCGGTGATCGGCCAGAACACGCTCGGCCTGCTGATCGCCCTGCTGCTGCGCGGCCGCAGCGGCACGGCGCGGGCGGTGGTCAGCGGCCTGGTGGTCGCGGCGTGGACGGTGCCCGAGACGGTGGCCGGGTTCTGCTGGTATTCGTTCCTGCATCAGGACGGCACGCTGAACGCGATCCTGCATCGGGTCGGGTTCAGCCAGAACTGGCTCTACACCACGCCGATGCTGGCGGTCATCCTGGCCAACGTGTGGCGCGGCACCGCGTTTTCGATGCTGGTCTATCAGGCCGCGCTCAACGACGTGCCCCCGGAGCTGCACGAGGCGGCCGCGGTCGACGGGGCGACCGGGTGGCAACGGCTGCGCCGCGTGACGCTGCCGCTGATCCGCCGGTCGATCGTCACCAACCTCATGCTGATCACCCTGCA
>DASWRZ010000160.1:0-6462 GCA_036402935.1 Actinoplanes sp. | reverse complement strand
TCTGCCCGCCGCCCTGGTCGCTCGTGTCCTGGGTCTGGATGCCGGTCAGCGCGGCCGACTCGGCCTGCAACGTCGGATAGACCGTCGGCTTCGGCGGGGGCGTCGTGGTCGGCGCGACCGACGGCGGCGCCTTCGGGGAGGCCGGCGCCGACGGCAGCGCGGCCGCCGTGGCCGGGGCCGGAGTGTCCTGCCAGCGCCCGATGCCGTAGCCGATCAGCAGCAGCGCGACGCCGGCGAGTCCGGTGAGGACTCGCCGGCGCATGGTGTACGAGCGCGTGCGGTAGACCGACGGCGGGAGTGGGGTGGTCAGCTGAGCGCACCCTCTTCGGGGAAGTGGCAGGCCGCCACCGTGCCGTTGGGCTTGATGGTCAGCGGCGGGACCTCGGCGGCGCACTTGTCCTGCGCCTTCCAGCACCGCGTGCGGAACACGCAGCCGGACGGCGGGTCGATCGGCGAGGGCACGTCACCCTGCAGCTTGATCCGGCCGGCCGGGCCCAGCTTGGTCACGTCGGGCACGGCTGAGAGCAGGGCCCGGGTGTACGGGTGGGCGGGGTTCTCGTAGATCTGCGCCCGGGTGCCGGTCTCCACCATCTTCCCGAGGTACATCACCGCGATGCGCTCGCAGAAGTGCCGCACCACGGCGAGGTCGTGGGCGATGAAGACGAACGCCAGGTCGAGGTCGCGCTGCAACTGGCGGAGCAGGTTGACAACCTGAGCCTGAATCGACACGTCGAGCGCGGACACCGGCTCGTCGGCCACGATGATCTTCGGGCTGAGGGCGAGCGCCCGGGCGATGCCGATGCGCTGCCGCTGTCCGCCGGAGAACTCGTGCGGGTAGCGGTTGTAGTGCTCCGGGTTGAGGCCGACCGTCTCCAGCAGGTCCTGTACCCGCTTCTTCACACCACCGGGCGGGTTGATGTGGTTGACCTGCAGCGGCATCGCGATGATCCGCCCGACCGTGTGCCGCGGGTTCAACGACGCGTACGGGTCCTGGAAGATGATCTGCATGTCCTGGCGCAGCTTGCGCAGCTTTTTGCCGCCGGCGTGGGTGATGTCGTCACCCTCGAAAATAATCTTGCCAGCGGTCGGCTCGAGCAGGCGGACCAGCATGCGGCCGGTGGTGGTCTTGCCACAGCCGGACTCGCCGACCAGCCCGAGCGTCTCGCCCGGGCGCACCTCGAAGCTCACCCCGTCGACCGCTCGCACCAGCTGGTGCGAGCCCCAGATGCCGGTGCGGACCGGGAAATGCTTGACCAGGTTTTCGACCTTGAGCAGCGGCTCACGGCTGGAAGCGGGCGCCGCGGCCGAGCCGGCCGGCGTCTCGACGAGATCAGTCACTGAGCCACTCCCGCGTGCGCGATGTCCTCTTTGTAAATTTGCAGCCGGTCGGCACCCGAGAGGTGGCAGGCCACGAGATGACCCGGCCGGCCGGTCTCCCGGAGCTCCGGCACCTCGCTGAACGACCGGTTGCCGTTGCGCCCGGCGTACCGGCAGCGCGGGTTGAACGAGCAGCCGTTCGGCAGGTTGATCAGGCTGGGCGGGTTGCCCTTGATCGGCACGAGGTCGATCTCGGCGTCGCCGTGCAGGGACGGCACGCTGGCCAGCAGACCCCAGGTGTAGGGGTGCTGCGGCGCGCGCATGACCTGCTCGACCGAGCCGGTCTCGACGGCCCGCCCGGCGTACATGACCAGCACGTCGTCGGCGATCTGCGCGACCACACCGAGGTCGTGCGTGATCATGATGATCGCCGAGTTGAACTCCCGTTGCAGATCCTCGAGCAGGTCGAGGATCTGCGCCTGCACGGTCACGTCGAGCGCGGTGGTCGGCTCGTCGGCGATCAGCAGAGCCGGGTCGTTGACCAGCGACATGGCGATCATCGCGCGCTGCCGCATGCCGCCCGAGAACTCGTGCGGATATTGCTTGGCGCGGCGCTGCGGCTGCGGGATGCCCACCCGGTCGAGCATCTCGACGGCCCGCCGGTTGGACTCGGCCTTGCTCGCCGAACCATGGTGGACCTTGTAGGCCTCGGCGATCTGGCTGCCGACGGTGAAGTAGGGGTGCAGGGCGGACAGCGGATCCTGGAAGATCATCGCCATGTCCTGGCCGCGCAGCTCGCGGATCTTCTCGTCGTCCATGCCGACGATGTTGCGGCCGCCGACCGAGATCTCGCCGGTGATCTTGGTGCGGGCCGCGTTGTGCAGACCCAGGATCGACATGCTGGTCACGCTCTTGCCGGAACCCGACTCGCCGACGATGCCGAGGGTCTTGCCACGGCGGACGGCGAAGCTGACGCCGTCGACCGCGCGGACCACGCCGTCTTCGGTCGGGAACTGCACGTGAAGGTCACGGACCTGCAGGTAGGGCTCGTCCGAGGGGACGGCGGAAGGAACAGCCATCGGGGATCTCCTCAGCTCAGCCGGACGCGCGGGTCGATGAAGGCGTACAGCACATCGACAACGATATTCATGAACACGATGAAGGCGGCGGCGATCAGTACGGTCGCCAGCACGATCGGCAGGTTCAGATCCTCGACCGCCTGCACCGAGATCCGTCCGAGCCCTTGCAGGCCGAAGATCGACTCGGTGATCACCGTACCGCCGAGGCTGGCGCCGATGTCCAGGCCGGCGATCGTGATGATCGGGGTGATGGCCGCGCGCAACGCGTGCTTGATGTAGACGCGGCGCTTCGGCAGGCCCTTGGCCCGGGCGGTGCGGACGTAGTCCTCGGACAGGGTCTCCAGCATCTGGGCGCGGGAGAGCCGCGCGTACAGAGCCGAGTTCAGGAAGCCCAGCGTGATCCACGGCAGCAGCATGCCGAGCGCCCACTTACCCGGATTCTGCGTGATCGGGGTGTAGGCCGGCGCCGGCAGAATGCCCGTGTCGTAGACCAGTAGGAGCAGCAGGATCAGGCCGAAGAAATAGACCTGCAAAGACGCGCCGACCAGGGACGTACCGATCGCCACCCGGTCGAACAGGGTCCCGCGTCTCAGTGCCGAGGTCATGCCCAGTGACACGCCGATCACCAGCCACAGGACGGCGGAGCCGACCACGATGCTCGCGGTGATCGGGACGGTCCTCTTGAGGATCGAGGTCACCGGCTCGTCGGTGCGGAACGAGTAACCCAGGCAGGGCGCGGGGCAGTTGCGGACGAAGTCGCCCGAGCCGATGGTGCGGCCGACGAAGACGCCCTTCACGAACGTGCCGTACTGGTCGACGAGCGGCCGATCGAGACCGAGCCGGTGCTCGACCTGGGAGACCTGCTCCGGGCTGCAGTTCTTGCCGCACATGACCAGCGCCGGGCTGGTGGGCACGGCGAAGAAGAGCAGGAACGTGATGATGCTGATCGCGAAGAGGGTGGTTATCGCGAGCAACAGTCGTCGGATGACGAACCGAACCATGGGGGTGCACCTGCTTCGCGCATATTTTGCCACCGGGGAACGCGGACGGCCGGTCGGCCGTCCGCGCCCGCTCGGCGGAGAGGACTACTGCTTGACGTAGACGTTCTCGAGGCCCGGAAGACCGAAGGCACTGCTCACGAAGAGGTTGCCGGCGACCTTGGAACCGTAGAGCGTGTAGTTGTTGTCGTAGTACGCCGGGATCGCCGGGACGTCGTCCGTCATGATCTTCTGGTCCAGCGCGCCCCAGGCGGCCTGCCGGTCCGGCAGTGACTTGAGGCCGTTGATCCGATCGATCTCGGCGTTGACGGCCGGGTCGTTCAGGTAGCCCAGGTTGTTGTTACCGGTCGGCGTGATGTTGCGGCCGTCAAACAGCAGCGGGATGACCGTCGCGGCGTCCGGCCAGTCAGCACCCCAGCCACCCAGGTAGATGTCGTACGGGTTGCCCTTGCGGCCGATCTCCGTGTAATACGTCGTCGGGTCGATCGACTTCGTGGTGATGGTGAAGCCGGCCGCCTGCAGGCTCTTGCGAGCCGCCTCGGCCTGGGCCGCACGACGCGGGGTGTTGGCGTAGGCGAGCACCAGCGGAGCCGGGGTCTTGCCGCCGAGCAGCTGCTTGACCTTGGCCGGGTCGCCGGTCGGGGGAGCGTTGAAGACGTCGTACTTCTTGTAACCGGCGACGGTCGGGGACAGCAGCGTCGTGGCCGGCGTGCCGGCGGCCGTGCCGCCGATCGACTTGACCACCGCGTCCTTGTCGAGCGCGTAGTTCAGAGCCTTGCGCTCGTTGAGGTCGGTGATCCGGGTCGTGTTGAGGTAGTAGTACCAGACGAACTGCGTCTGGCCGTTGATCACTCGGTCCTTGACCCCGGCAACCGTGGTGGCCTGCAGGTTGGCCGGCGGCACGTTCACCCAGGACAGGGAGCTCTGGTCAGCCGGTGCGTCCGCGATCAGACGCTGGGCGACCTGGTCACCCTGCAGCGTGAAGTTGAAGGTGATGGTGTCCGGGTACGCCGTACGCAGCGGGTCGGTGTTCGGGTCCCAGTTGGTGTTGCGCGCCAGGGTCAGCGAGTTGCCGATCTGGTACGACTTGATCTTGTAGGGGCCCGAGGAGAACGGGTGCCGGTCGTACTCGGTCTTGGTGTCCTTGGCCTTCGGCACCGGCGTCGTCGTGGTCATCGTGGCCGCGAACGGGAAGTCGCAGTGCGGCGCCGGGAACGTGAACTGGATCGTCGAGGCATCCGGAACCGTGACTCCCGGCGGGAGGTCCGCGCCACCGTTGTACGGACCCTTGTAGGTCGCGTTGTAGTCAGTGCCGGCGAGGAACTGCTGGATGTAGTGCGCGCCCTCGGTGAGGTCGGGCGAGAACGAGCGGGCGATGCCGTACGCGACGTCGTTGGCCGTGATCGGGGTGCCGTCCTCGTACTTCATGCCCGGACGCAGCGTGTACTTCCAGGTCTTGCAGTCGCCGTTGACGTCCTTGCCCGGGTCGGTCGCGAGGTCGCCGATGACCTTGAGGCCACTCTTGCCGTCCTCGCGGATCGCCGTGAGCGTGCGGCCGATCAGCTGGTCGGTCAGCTGGGCGACGTTCACGTACGCGCGGGCCGGGTCGAGGTGCTCGAAGCCGTCCGGCAGGAAGACACCGAGGTTGCCACCCTTGGTCGCGCCGGTGACGGCGGGCGCCGGGCCCTTGTTGTCGTTCGCGTCGTACGAGATGTTGCCGGTCTGGACGGCGGCCGCCTTGTCGCTGCCACCGCCGTCGTTGTTCGTGGTCTTGCCACAGGCTGAGGTGATCAGCGCCAAGGTCAGGGCACTGGCCGCCAAAGCTCCTATCTTCAACCGCACGGTTGTTCCTTCCTCTTCTTCCCTCTGTGGGATCAGTTATCCCTGGCCTCTTGTGGAGGAGTCGTTGCCGGTCCCGGTAGGCGTCCGGGCCGTTCGGCCCGGGTACCGGTCACTCGTGGTCGCATCGGGCCCTACCGCGACGACTTGGGGTCGAGCGCGTCGCGCAGGGAGTCACCGAACAAGTTGAAGGCGAGCACCAAGAGGAAGATCGTCACACCCGGGATGAGCGTGTACATCGGATCGGCCTGGAGGAAGGCGATGCTGTTGTAGATCATCCGGCCGAGGTCGGGCGTCGGCTCGGTCACGCCGATGCCGATGAAGGCGAGCGCCGCTTCGGCGGTGATGACCGCCGGCACGTTGAGCGAGACCGTCACCAGGACGGGCGCCCAGATGTTCGGCAGAAGCTGCCGGAGAAGGATGTGCCACGTGCCGGCGCCGGAGGCCCGAGCAGCCTCGACGTACTCCCGTTCGCGCAGTGAGATGACCTGGCCGCGCACCAGGCGGGCGGTGTTGGTCCAGTTGAAGATCGCGAACGTCGCGATGATCATGCCGACCCGGAAGCTCGCCGGGACGTTGTCCCGCGCCGAGAAGAAGCGGTTCTCCACCACCGGGATGGCCGCCAGCGCGAAGATCAGGAACGGGAACGCCAGAGCGAGGTCGATCACCCAGCTGATGACGGCGTCCAGCCAGCCGCGGGCGTAGCCGCCGATGACACCGACCAGCACACCGATGACGGTGGAAATGGCGGCCGCGGCGAACGCGATGAACAGCGAGGTGCGCAGGCCGTAGACCAGCTGCATCAGGATGTCGCGGCCGAGGCCCGGCTCGAGACCGAGCAGGTGCTTGCCGCTGATGCCGCCCAGGTAACCGATCGGCAGCGCGCCGAAGCTGGTCAGCTGCGAGGTGAACTGGTCGGTCGGGCTGATGCCGGTGATCCACTGGAAGATCGGCGCGCAGAGGCCGACGACCATCGCGACGACCAGAATGATCGCGCTGGTGAACGCGGTGCGGTCACGCCGCAGGCGAATCCAGGCCAACTGGCCGGGCGAGCGGCCGACGAATGCCTTGGGCTCGGCCGGGCGACCGGGCTTATCGGTGTCGGGGTCGATCTGGAGTACTGCGGCGCCGCCGTCGTCGCCGCCCGAAATCTGCGTACCGGGATCACCGGTGGTGTTGCTCATGTGGCGGTGTCTCCTCATGGACGCCTACTCGTAACGCGCGGCACC
>DASWRZ010000159.1:0-12640 GCA_036402935.1 Actinoplanes sp. | reverse complement strand
CGAACTACCCGTTCGCGACGATCGAGCCCAACGTCGGCGTGGTGGGCCTGCCCGACGACCGGCTTGCCAAGCTCGCCGAGCTCTACTCCAGCGAGAAGATCATTCCGGCCCCGGTGAGCTTCGTCGACATCGCCGGCCTGGTCCGCGGCGCGTCCAAGGGCCAGGGCCGCGGCAACGCGTTCCTGGCGAACATCCGCGACGCCTCGGCGATCTGCCAGGTGGTGCGCGCCTTCTCCGACCCGAACGTGCTGCACGTCGACGGTAAGATCTCGCCCGCCGACGACATCGAGACGATCAACACCGAGCTGATCCTGGCCGACCTGCAGACGGTCGAGAAGGCGCTGCCCCGCCTGCAGAAGGAGGCCAAGCTCAAGAAGGACCGGGCCCCGGTCGTGGCCGCCGCCGAGGCCGCGTTCAAGCTGCTCAACGACGGCGTCACCCTGCACGCGGGTGCCGCCGCCGCGGACATCGACGTGGACCTGCTGGGCGATCTGCACCTGCTCACCACGAAGCCCTTCATCTACGTCTTCAACGTCGACGAGGACGAGCTGGGCAACGCGGCGTTCCTCGACGAGATGCGCGCCCTGGTCGCCCCGGCCGAGGCCGTCTTCATGGACGCGAAGATCGAGTCCGAGCTGATCGACCTCCCGGCCGACGAGGCGATGGAACTCCTCGAGTCGACCGGCCAGACCGAGCCCGGCCTCAACCAGCTGATCCGGGTCGGCTTCCAGACCCTGGGCCTGCAGACCTACCTGACCGCCGGCCCGAAGGAGGCCCGCGCCTGGGTCATCCCGATCGGCGCGACGGCCCCCGAGGCCGCCGGCGTCATCCACAGCGACTTCCAGCGTGGCTTCATCAAGGCCGAGATCGTCTCCTACGACGACCTGATGGCCGCCGGCTCGATGGCAGCGGCCAAGGCCGCCGGCAAGGTCCGCATGGAGGGCAAGGACTACCCCATGAAGGACGGCGACGTCGTCGAGTTCAGGTTCAACGTGTAGTGACGTTCCGGTTCCACCTCAGGCGGAATTCGTCGCCCGGCTCAGCTCTTGCGACCGGGCACCAGCCCGTCCAAATCGAGGAAGATCGCGAAAGGTGTCGCGGTGCGCAGCTCGTGTCGATGGATTCCTGTCGGTGCGTACGACCGGGTCGGCCCGTCCAACTCGTAGGCGTGGACCACGGGCGCCGCGTCCTCTTCCTCGACACGCCAGTAATTCGTGATGCCGGCCTCTGCGTACTTGCGCAGCTTGACCGTCCGATCCCGGTGCGCAGACTCCGGCGAGACCACCTCGACGACCAAGAGCACCTGATCAGGCAGGTAAAAGGTGCGGTTCGGCTCGTAGGACGCAGTCGTCACGAGGGCGTCTGGCTCGGGACGATTCCGCTTGTCGAGCTGGATCGTCATCTCACGCTCAACCTCGATGTCCGCCGGCGCCTGTTCCGCGAGAGAGAGCACAAGCGCGGTGACGATCCGAGCATGCCAGGACCGCTGGGGGGACATCATGAAGACGAGTGCTCCATCGATCAGCTCGGTATGACGAGGCGCTTCGGGAAGGTGGTCGAGATCGTCCGCGTACCACCCCTCGAGGCGAGGCGGCCGCATCCACTCGGGCACCGCAGTCATGTCATCACCGTAGCATTCGGTAACCGGGGATCCGGCGTGCTGCGGTAGCGCCCGGATCGAGGAGAAGGCCGACCAACTTGGCCGAACAGGTCGAGCCGCCGCAACGACATACGGCCGTCAGAGGTCCCGGCTCACGTTCGCGACAAGTCCGCCCTCAGCCCTTCTTGATGCCCTCGAGGAAACCGTCGGCGAGGACGTGGCCGGCGACTGCATTCAGGACGTCGCCGATGCCGGCGGGCGGGTCGGGGAGGGCGCGGTCCAGGGCGTACAGGTGGAAGCCGTAATGGTGGACGCCGTGGCCCGGCAGGGGCCGCGGACCGAAATAGCGCTGGTTGCCGCGCTGGGCCGGGATGAACCGGATCGACGGGCCGGCCTTCAGTTCTCCCTCGGCCAGGGCGGAGACGGCCGGGTCGAGCAGGGCGATCGTGTGCAGGGCGGGCCGGCTCATCGGGACGTCTATGTCCTCGAGGATGAAGAGCAGTTGCTGGGTGCCGGCCGGGACGCCGGTCCAGGCCAGGGCCGGGGAGAGATTGGGGCCCAGGTCCATCGAGCAGTTGCGGTCGGGGATCGTGCCGCCGTCGGCGAAGGCGGTCGAAGTCAGGGTGATCTCACGCGGTGCGGCCAGCGCGGGGTTGTGCCGCACGCTGAGGCTCTCGTCGGGGCGCTTGTTGCGGAGCATCCAGCCCAGGGGTGTGACCAGATGGAGAAGTGGGTTCATCAGCGGCCTCCAGATTAGTTAGTAATACTATAGAGCTGTGAGCGATCCGATCCAGGAACTCGGTGCCGAGCTGCGCACCGCGATCGCGCGGGTCTACAGCCGGTTCCGGTCCGAGCGGGCCGCGGGCGAGTTGGGTGACGCCGCGGTCGAGGTGCTGACCGGGCTGGTGAAGGGTGGCCCGATGACGCTCACCCAGCTGAGCGAGCGGGGGCACGTCACGACCGGGTCGATGAGCCAGACCATCAACCGGCTGGCCGAGGGCGGTTACCTCACGCGCCGGAAGGATCCGGGCGATGGACGACGCGTACTGCTGGAAGCGACCGAATCGGGGAAGCGGATCGGCGCCGCGGCGCGTGCCCACCGGCAGAGCTGGCTGAATGCTCGGCTGGCCGAACTCAGCGAGGACGAGCGGGCGACACTCGCGCGGGCGGCAGAACTCATGCGACGGGTAGCCGACCACTGAAATAGCATCGGCGCCATGACCGATACGGAGAGGACCGCGCGCGCCGGCCTCCCCGAGCGACCGTCGCTGGACGGGCTCGAGGTGAAGTGGGCGCGCCGCTGGCAGGAGGAGGGCACGTACACGTTCGACCGTTCCCAGGAGCGGGCGGACGTATACGCGATCGACACGCCTCCGCCGACCGTATCGGGCGAGTTGCACATGGGGCACGTCTTCTCGTACACCCACACCGACACCGTCGCGCGGTTCCAGCGCATGCGCGGCAAGCACGTCTTCTATCCGATCGGCTGGGACGACAACGGGCTCCCGACCGAGCGCCGGGTCCAGAACGTGTACGGCGTCCGCCCCGACCCGTCCCTGCCCTACGACCCGGCCTGGACGAAGACCAAAGACCAGGAACTCGTCTCCCGGCGCAACTTCATCGAGCTGTGCCGCACGCTGATGGCCGAGGACGAGGAGGCGTTCGAGGCGCTGTGGCGGCGACTCGGGCTGTCGGTCGACTGGTCGCTGAAGTACGCGACGATCGGCGACCGGGCGCGGGCGATCTCGCAGCGGGCGTTCCTCGACAACCTGGCACGCGGGGAGGCCTACACGGCCGAGGCCCCCACGCTCTGGGACGTCGGTTTCCGCACCGCGGTCGCCCAGGCCGAGCTGGAGGACCGGGACCGCCCGGGCGCCTACTACAAGCTGCGGTTCCACGGTCCGGACGGACCGGTCGAGGTCGACACGACCCGGCCCGAACTGCTGCCGGCCTGCGTCGCGCTGGTCTACCACCCGGGCGATGAGCGCTATAAAAACCTCAAAGAGGTGCGCACGCCGTTCTTCGACGTCACGGTTCCGGTGTACGAGCATCACCTGGCCGCCCCCGACAAGGGCACCGGCATCGCGATGGTCTGCACGTTCGGTGACATCACCGACGTCGCCTGGTGGCGCGACCTCGACCTCGACACCCGGGTGGTGCTCGGGCGGGACGGACGTTTCCTGCCCGACCGGCCGGACGGCGTTTCCGAGGCGGCGTACGAGCAGTTCGCCGGCCTGACCGTCAACGCGGCCCGGCGCGAGATCGTGCGGATCCTGCGGGAGACCGACGACCTGATCGGGGAGCCGCGGCCGATCACGCACCCGGTCAAGTTCTACGAGAGGGGCGACTCGCCGCTCGAGATCGTCACCAGCCGGCAGTGGTTCATCCGCAACGGCGGCCGCGACGCCGAGCTGCGGGAGAAGCTGCTGGCCCGGGGCCGCGAGCTGCGCTGGATCCCGGAGCACATGCGGCATCGCTACGAGCACTGGGTGAACGGCCTGACCGGCGACTGGCTGATCAGCCGGCAGCGGTTCTCCGGCGTGCAGATCCCGGTGTGGTACCGGCTCGACAACGCTGGCGAACCGGACCACGACCAGCTTCTCATACCGGACATGTCCACCCTGCCGGTGGACCCGTTGTCGGAGTGTCCGCCCGGGTTCGACGAGTCCCAGCGTGATGTCCCGGGTGGTTTCGCCGCCGACCCGGACGTCATGGACACCTGGGCCACGTCGTCTCTCACGCCACAGATCGCGGGCGACGGCGAGCTCTTCGCCCGGGTCTTCCCGATGGATCTGCGCCCGCAGGGCCAGGAGATCATCCGGACCTGGCTCTTCTCGACCGTGCTCCGGGCCGAACTGGAATTCGGCGAGCTGCCCTGGCACACCACGGTGCAGTCGGGCTGGATCCTCGACCCGGACCGCAAGAAGATGTCGAAGGCCAAGGGCAACGTGGTCACGCCGATGGCGCTGCTCGAACAGAGCGGGGCCGACGCGGTGCGCTACTGGGCCGCGTCCGGGCGGCCCGGCACCGACATCGCGTACGACCCGGCGCAGATCAAGGTCGGCCGGCGGCTGGCGACCAAGCTGCTCAACGCGTCGAAGTTCGCGCTCGGGCTGGGCGCGGCGGAGGCCCTGCGGCAGCCGGTGAGCGAACCGCTCGACCGGGCGATGCTGGCCCGGCTGGCGGAGGTGGTCACCGAAGCGACGGCCGCCTTCGACGCGTACAACCACACCGACGCGTTGCAGGCCACCGAGGCGTTCTTCTGGACCTTCTGCGACGACTACATCGAGCTGGTCAAGGAGCGGGCCTACGCGCAGGGCCCGCCGGCCGAGTCGGCAAAGGCCGCCTTGGCCGGCGGCTTGTCGGTCCTCTTGCGCTTGTTCGCGCCATTTTTGCCGTACGCCACGGAAGAAGTCTGGTCGTGGTGGCGCTACGGTTCGGTCCACCGGTCGACCTGGCCCACGCCGTACGAATTGACCCGGGTCGCCCCGGAGGGTGACCCGGCGCTCCTGGATCTCGCCGGCGAGGCGCTCCGTCAGGTGCGCCGGGCGAAGTCCGACCGCAAGCTGTCGATGAAGGCCGACGTGCCGCTCGCCGAGGCCCTCGGCCCGGCCGAGGTCCTGGCGAAGCTGGCGCTGGTCGAGGGCGACGTGAAGGCGGCCGGCCGGATCGCCCGGCTCGACCGGCTTCCGGGCCGGACCCCGGAGCTGGTAATCGCCAGCGCGTTCTGACGAACACGGGCAGCATGAGGGCATGTCCATCGCGCCCGAGCAGGTCGAGGCGCCGGCTCGGGACGCGGTGCTGTTCCGGTCGTCGCCCTTGCGGACGTTCCTCGCGGTCTTCGTGATCCTGCTGGTTTCCTACCTCGCGGTCTCGCCGCTGGTCGCGCTGATCGTGCGCGGCCGCGGCGACTCCGCGGGGTCGACCGTGTCGCAGGCGGTGGTGATCGGCGCCGTGGTCGCCGCCGCCTATGCCTGGTCGTCGCGGGCCGCGCTCACCACCTGGGTGCGGGTGTCGGCGGCCGGGCTGGAGCTGGCCGCCCAGGGCAGCGATCCGATCATGCTGGCCTGGGAGGACATCGACAGCGTGGTCGTGCGGCGGGTCGGGCTGCGGACCGTCCTCGACGTGACCCCGGTCGACCTGGATCGGGTGCACCCGGTGCAGGGCGAGGGCCCGGGGTGGCCGGCGATGGAGCTCACCGACCACGGGGAGGCTTTCGCGGCCGATCTGAGCGAGTTGTGGCCAGGGCCCAAGAAGCTGCGGCGAGAGCTGGCCCGCCGCCTCCATCCGTCCGCCTAGAAGTCGCCGCCACCGAAGTCGCCGCCACCGAAGTCGCCGCCGTCGAAGCCGCCACCGCTGTCGCCGTTGTCGAAGCCGCCGAAGTCGTTGCCGTCGGAACCGCCGTCGTA
The DNA here is from genome assembly GCA_036402935.1 of Actinoplanes sp. Taxonomy (GTDB): domain Bacteria; phylum Actinomycetota; class Actinomycetes; order Mycobacteriales; family Micromonosporaceae; genus Actinoplanes. The sequence continues at coordinate 6,631 of DASWRZ010000159.1, read as the reverse complement.
GCCCTGGTCTTGCTGGGAGTCCTGGAAACCGTCCTGGTAGCCGTCGGCGAAGCCCTGGTCGAAGCCACCCCCGCCGAACCCGCCGAACCCGCCGCCGTCGAACAGCGCGTCGAAGATCAGCAGACCGCCGAGCGCACCGGCGCCGGACGCCAGCGCCGTCTTCCAGAGCGGCTGCGAATACCAGCCCTGGGGCACCGGACGGCCCTGCACCATGCCGCCCGGGTAGTAGTAAGGAGTGGCGGCACCGGGCCGCGGGCCGGCGCGGAACTCCTGGCCCTGCACGGTGACCTCACGCTCCTGGGTCAGCCGACCGGCGCCCCGCGCGCTGGCCAGCGGCGGCAGGTCGGGACCGGGGTCGAGCCCCATCGCGATGCGGGCCGCCCGCACGTAGTTCAGACCCTCCAGCGCCGACTCGCGGGCCAGCTCGAACTGGCGCACCGACTTGGCCTGCTGAAGCTGGCCGCCGGCGGCGTTGTAACGCTCGCTCGCGTCGGCCAGCGCCTGCCGGGCCGCCGTGTCGTCGCCGTGCAGGTTGGTGAGCTGGCCGCCGAGCCGCTCGTACCACCTCTGGGCTTCGGCGCGGGCGTCGTCCATCTGCACCTGCTGGTTGCCGGCCCCGCTGCGGCGGGTCACGGCGATCACCAGAACGACCACGACGATGATGGCCAGGATCAGCAACACGCTCATGTTTCAAAGGTACCTAAGCAAGTCTCGGCCGGCGCGTCTGGCAATGTTCGAGGTGTGACTGTTTCAACGCTCGCCGTGGTGTTCCTCTGTCTGCTGGTGGGTGCGGCCCTGGGCTGGCTGGCGGCGCGGCTGCGGGCGGCGACCGACATCGCCCGGCTCGAGGCCACCGTGCAGGCACAACATGCGGGCGAGGAACGGCTGGAGCAGTCGTTGCGCGCGCTGTCGTACGAGGCGACGGCCCAGTCCCAGGAGGCGGTGGCCCGCGCGGTCGGCCCGCTGCACGAGACGCTGCGGCGGTACGAGCAGCGGGTGGCCGATCTCGAGCACGAGCGCGTGGACGCGTACGCCGAGTTGCGCGAACAGGTGCGAGCCATGGGCGCGGTCTCGGGTGAACTCCGCACCGAGACGAAACAGCTGGTGGCGGCCCTGCGCGCGCCCCAGGTGCGGGGCCGGTGGGGCGAGCATCAGCTGCGGCGCATCGTCGAGGCGGCCGGACTGCTCGAGCACTGCGACTTCGCCGAGCAGGTCACGGCCTCGACCGACGAGCAGGGCGTACGCCCCGACCTCGTGGTGCGCCTGCACGGCGGCCGCACCGTGGTCGTGGACTCCAAGGCGCCGTTCGAGGCCTACCTGGCGGCGATGGAGGCCCGCGACGAGCGCACCCGCGACGGCGCTCTCGACCAGCACGCCCAGCACCTGCGGCGGCACGTCGATCAGTTGTCGGCCAAGGCGTACTGGACGGCGTTCGACTCGACGCCCGACTTCGTCGTGCTGTTCCTGCCGGCCGACCCGTTCCTCGACGCCGCCCTGCAGCGCGACCCCAGCCTGATGGAGCACGCGTTCCGCCGCGATGTGGTGCTGGCCACGCCGGCGACGCTGATCGCGATGCTGCGGACGATCGCCTACTCGTGGCGGCAGGAGGCGCTGGCCCGGAACGCGGTCGCGGTGCACAGCCTGGCCCGCGACCTCTACAACCGGCTGGCCACGCTCGGCGATCACGTGGGCAAGCTGGGAGGATCGCTGGCCGGGGCGGTCACGGCGTACAACAAAGCGGTCGGCTCGCTGGAGTCACGCGTGCTGGTCAGCGCCCGCAAGCTGGCCGAGATGGGCGTTTCGGACGACGCCATCCCGGTGCCGCCTCAGGTCGAAGTGGCGCCCCGCCAGCCCCAGGCCCCGGAGCTCCTCAGCTAGCCGCGGCCGCCTTCATGTCGCGGCGCAGCTCCTTGGGCAGCGAGAAGGTGAGCCGCTCCTCGGCCGTCGTGTATTCGGTGACCTCGCCGAACCCGCGCGACGCCAGGTGCCCGAGCACCTCCATGACCAGGTCTTCCGGCACGCTGGCACCGGACGAGACGCCGACCGTGGTGGCACCGTCGAGCCACTCGTCCTGGATCTCGCTCGCGTAGTCGACCAGGTGCCCGGCCCGGGAGCCGGCCTCGAGCGCGACCTCGACCAGCCGCACCGAGTTGGACGAGTTCGTCGAGCCGACGACGATCATCACGTCGCAGTCCGGCGCGATCTCCTTGACCACTTGCTGCCGGTTCTGCGTCGCGTAGCAGATGTCGTCGCTCGGCGGCGACTGGAGCAGCGGCAGCCGGGTCTTGAGCCGGGCCACCGTCTCCATCGTCTCGTCGACCGAGAGCGTGGTCTGCGACAGCCAGACGACCTTGGACGGGTCGCGCACGACCACCTTGTCGACCGAGTCGGGCCCGTCGACCAGCTGGATGTGCGACGGGGCCTCGCCGGAGGTGCCGACGACCTCCTCGTGGCCCTCGTGGCCGATGAGCAGGATGTCGTAGTCGTCGGCGGCGAACCGCTTCGCCTCGTGGTGGACCTTGGTCACCAGCGGGCAGGTGGCGTCGATCGCCTTGAGGTTGCGCGCCCGGGCCTGTTCATGCACCTCGGGCGCCACCCCGTGGGCCGAGAAGACCACGGTCGAGCCCTCGGGGACCTCCGCGTTTTCCTCGACGAAGATCGCGCCCTGGCTCTCGAGCGTGCTGACCACGTGTTTGTTGTGCACGATCTGTTTGCGCACATAGACCGGGGCGCCGTAGAGCTTCAGCGCCTCCTCGACCGTCTGGACCGCACGGTCGACGCCCGCGCAGTAGCCCCGCGGCTTGGCCAGCAACACGCGCTTACGAGTCTCGGTCACCCGCCAATGGTACTGAGCGGTCCGAGCCCTCCATCGAGCGTCGGCCATACTCTTGCGATGACGCGCTGGAGCCCGGTCGGCAACACCCTGCGCTGGCTGCTCGGCGCCGGCTCGCTGGTGGCAGGTTTCACCTGGATGCTGATCAACCTGAGCAACCCGAGCGCGATCGTCGACACGCTGGTCGGAGCAGTACTGGTAGCGGGTGGCGTGATCCTGCTCATGCCGCACCGCATCCGGCTGCCGCGCCGGGCCACGGCGGTCGTGATGACGCTGGCCGCGATCGTGGGCACGGTGACCGGGCTGGCCGGCGGGCGGACCACCTGGACGGGTTACGCCTACATCGCCGATCGCGGCTGGCCTTTCCACTGGGCCCAGCGCGGGGCGATCGCCGACGACGCCGAGACCGCGCGCCGGCTGACCGAGGGTGCGGACTGGCACGTCGACCTGGTCGCGCTCGCGGGGACGCTGCTGTTCTTCGCGTACGTCGGTCTGGTGCTGATCGTGATCGCCGTGCAGATCCGACGGTCGCGGCGGGCGTAAGCCCGCCGTTTCGCCGTTTTTCTTCGGCTGAGCCGGGATACTCGGGCCATGGGCGACGGTGACCTGCGCACCACCCTCGTGGTCGGGGCCCGTCTGCTCTGCGGCTGGGCCTGCGTCGCGATGGCCCTGCTCGACCTGCTCATGGGCGTCGAAACGGGCCCCTACCTGGTCTTCCACCTCGTGCTCCTGGCCGGCGGACTGTTTCTGCTGGGTCTCGGCAAACTGCCGAAACCCCTAAAACCTTTCGAGTACGCCGTAATCACCTCTTTGGCGATTGTCACGACAGTCGCCACCGCACTGCCGACCAGCGACGCCGCCTGCTGCATGCGAGGCCTGGACGTGCGTCACGGCTATCCGCTGACCCTCCTCGGCTGGAACCACGGCCGGCCTGTGCACTTCGCCCCCGCGCACACCTTCGCCGCCCTGACCTTCTGGTTCCTGGCCTGGCTGCTGCTCCGGGTCTTCGTGGGCACACTCCGGCCCCGCCGCGGGGCGCCGGCGGCCCCGCCGAGCACCCATGCCGAGGACCGGGCGGCCGGACCATGGAAACCGGACGAGCCGCAACAGGGCCAAACGGAACAGGGCCAACCCGAACAGGGCCAACCCGAACAGGGCCGGCCGGGACAGGCGGACGACGAAAGTGTCGGAGGGCTTCCGTAGTCTGGCCGGGTGAGTGAGCCCGAGCCGCCATCCGCGGACAAGTCGCCCAAGAGCACCAGCGACGACCCGTGGCCCGTGCGCGTGGTCACTCAGAAGATCGGGGCCTGGATCGCCAAGCTCGGCTGGGTCTGGGTCGACGGGCAGGTCGCCCAGATCAGCCGCCGGCCCGGCTCGACCGTGGTCTTCCTGACCCTGCGCGACCCGTCGGCCGACCTCAGCCTCACCGTCACCGCCCACCGCGACGTGCTCGACACGGGCGCGCCCGAGCTGGCCGAGGGCGCCCGGGTCACGCTCCACGCCAAGCCCGAGTTCTATCCCGCCCGGGGCACGCTGAGCCTGCGCGCCGACGAGATCCGCCAGGTCGGCCTGGGCGAGCTGCTGGCCCGGCTCGAAAAGTTGAAGCGCATGCTCGGCGCCGAGGGCCTGTTCGCCCGGGAGCGCAAGCGCCGGCTGCCGTTCCTGCCGCAGAAGATCGGGCTGATCACCGGCCGGGCAAGCGCCGCCGAGCGCGACGTGCTGACGAACACCCGCCGCCGCTGGCCCGCGGTCGAGTTCCGCGTGCTCAACGTGGCCGTCCAGGGCCCGACCGCGGTCCCGCAGATCATCGACGCGCTCAAGGTGCTCGACCACGACGACACCATCGACGTGATCGTGATCGCCCGCGGCGGCGGCAGCGTCGAAGACCTGCTGCCGTTCTCCGACGAGGCACTCTGCCGGGCCGTCTTCGCCGCCCGCACCCCGGTGGTCAGCGCGATCGGCCACGAGACCGACACCCCGCTCCTCGACTACGTCGCCGACCTGCGCGCCTCGACACCGACCGACGCGGCCAAGCGCCTCGTGCCCGACTTGGCCGAGGAGCGACAGCTGATCGAGACCGCCCGCCGCCGCCTCGACCGCGGCGTGCTCACGCTGATCGACCGGGAGCAGCACCGCCTCGACGCCTGGCGTTCCCGGCCCGCGCTGGCCCGGCCCGAGCTTCTGGTCGACCAGCGGGCGGCGGACGTGACCGCGCTGCGCGAGCGGGCGGTGCGCAGCCTCGACCAGCGGGTGCGCCGGGCCGACGACGAGTTGCGGCACACGGTGGCCCGGCTGCGGGCGCTGTCCCCGGCCGCGACTCTTCAGCGCGGCTATGCGATCGTCCAGCGCGACGACGGGCATGTGGTGCGAGCGGCCGCCGAGGTCGCCGCCGACGACCTCCTCCGGGTGCGGCTCGCCGAGGGCGAGCTGCGAGCAGTGGTACGGGAGACCGAATGAGCGACGACAAACTCAGCTACGAGCAGGCCCGCACCGAGCTGGCCGGCGTGGTCGAGCGCCTGGAGCAGGGCGGCAGCTCCCTCGAGGAGTCACTGGCCCTGTGGGAGCGCGGCGAGAAGCTGGCCGACGTCTGCCAGCGCTGGCTGGACGGCGCCCGCGCCCGCATCGACGCCGCCCGGGCGGCGCGGGCGGACGCGGACGACTGAGACTCAGTTGTCCAGCCGCCCGCGGCCTCGAGCTGAGCGTGCGGCGCCGAAGCGGCGAACGCGCAGTTCCCCCGGCGGTCAGGCCGGAAGGGAAGCGGCCAGCGCCCCTTTCGGGTCGACCGGCTTGGCCGCCGCCCGGTCGTCCTTGGCGCCGCCGCCCGGTCGTCCTTGGCGCCGCCCGGTCGTCCTCGGCGCCACCCGGTCGTCCTCGGCGCCGCCGGCGACGGCCGGCGCTCGGGTGAGCGTGGCGGCGAGAACCGGCCTGGGGTTCTTCATGGCGCCGGAGCCCGGACGATCCTCTGAGCGTGTGGTCAGAAGTTCTGTATGTAACTACATAACGACGTAAACCTCGTCGTGGGTTGGGATCTAGCTACCACAGCAGACCGAAACCCCCGACGAGGTCACCCGCCCGTATGCGGCCAGCGCATGTCTACGCCCGCATGTCCGCACGTCAACACACCGAACTGATTACCGCCCTGCACGGCCCCTGGCGTACCGCCACCCGCATGGTCATCGTCGTACTCTCCGCGGCAGGCATGTCTGCCAACGAGATCGCCGAACTACTGCACTACGAACCGGACACCGTGCGCCGCTGGATCTCCCGTCACCAGGCCGAAGGCCTGTCCGGGCTGCCCGACCGGCCCCGCATCGGCCGTCCCCGCAAAGGCGGCCGACGCCTCGGCGAGCGGATCGGCCGGCTCCTGCAAACCCCGAAAGCGTGGACCACCACCCGCCTCTGGCGCGCCCTGGGCCGTCCCGCGATCAGCCTGAGCACCTGCGCCGCCGCCTGCGCGAACAAGCCCGCTGGGCCCGGCCCCGCCTGATCGCCAAAAGCTACCCCGACCACGACGACATCTGCGCGAACATCCGCAACCAGATCACCGCACCACCAACCGGCTCCGTCACGCTGGCCGAGGACGAAACCCACCTCGACCTGATCGCCCGCGTCCGGGCCTGCTGGATGCCGTTCGGCCTGCGCCACCGGGTCATGACACCCGGCAGAAATCTGCGCCGCACCATCCACGCCTGCAGCTGATCCGAGGCGCCCGCTGCAGCCCCCAGGACAACCCGGTCGAAGGGATCCGGGCAGCGATGAAGCACGACATCGCCAACACCGCCCCAGCCACGATGGCCC
>DASWRZ010000158.1:0-11992 GCA_036402935.1 Actinoplanes sp. | reverse complement strand
CTGATCGGGCTCCGCGGGGACCGATCGGTCAGGTGAGGCCGGCTGGGGCGGTGTGTAGCCCGTCGACGGGTCGGTGAAGGCGTTGGCGGGCGGTTCGAGGTTGGGCCACGCCTGGGTCGGCGGGGCCGACGGGGCCGACGGGGCCGACAGGGGCTGCGACGCGAACGGCTGGGCCGGCGGCGGGACCGGGATCGGCGGGTGGGCCGGCTGCTGCGGGATCGCTCCCGGTCGATAGACCCCGGCTTTCGGCGGCAGGGGGATGGCGGGTGGCGCCTCGTGGGGTACGGGCCGGCCGTGCACGGGCGCTTCCAGCTCGTCCTCGGCCCAGAACGGTTCCACGTCACGGTCGGGCGGCGTGGGGTTGTTGCCCGGGACGTAGACGCGGTCGGCGTTCTCGTCCTCCACGGATGATCCTCCCCGTAGACCTATGTCTCTCTATCTCCAGACTGGCACAGCCGGTCAGCCTGCGTACACCGCCCAGGCTCCGGGTTCGATCCACCACGAACGCTTGCGGTGGAGAGATCCGGCCACTCCGTCGTCGAGGAAGGGCAGTTCGCCGTCGCGGGGAAGTACGGACACCGCGCGGCCGCGGGCGCGGCGTACTTCGAGCTGCACCTTCGGGCCGCGGAAGCGCTGCTTGATCACGCGGGGGACGGCCACCGCGACCTCGACCTCGCCGTCGGTCGGGTTGCCCTCGGCCAGCAGCCGCAGGCCGTCGAAGGACGCGTAGGCGCCGCCGTTGCCGATCGCGCACGCCATGATCGGGTCGCTGCCGTCGGACAGCACCGTCGAGTCGACCTCGACGCGCCCGCGCCAGGGCAGCGCCCGTCCGTCGGCGCCGGCCCCGCCGACCAGGGCACCGTCCACTGTGACCGAGCCGCCGTCGTTGCGCAGCAGGTCAAGACGCCGGACCGGGCCGTTGAGCACCGCCTCGGCGACCGCCGACGGGGTGCGGGGCAGGCCCAGCTGGGCGACCAGGTCGTCGGCCGCGGCCGGGTCGAGCGGCAGGATCGCCAACGGCGGCAGGTCGGGGACCGTACGGTCGGGAGCCAGGTCAACCGGTCGCTTGCTCGGCGGCGGCGCGTACCTGCGAACAAGCCGTCGCACGACGGCGCGCAACTGTCCGTCGGTGGCCGAAGCGACGACCAGCCGCAGTTTGCTGTCGGCGTCGGGCCAGCTCAGGCCGTCGGGTCGGGGTGGGCCGTCGAATCGGGCGATCACGTCGTCGATCTCGGCGTCGGAGCCGGCGGTGATCGTCTCGACGCGGGCGCCGGCCTTGGTCAGGGCGTCGGCGCAGCGCAGCACCGGCACCCGCGGCGCGCACGGGTCGCGTTCCAGTGTGGAGCAGGCGCCTCCGCAGGTCCCGCCGCAGGATGAGGCCTGGTTCTCGGCCAGCGAAAGGATGACGACGTCGTACACGTCAGGACCCGCTCAGCACCGAGTGGCGCTCGATGACCGCCTCGCGGCCGGGGCCGACGCCGACGATCGAGATGCGGGCCCGGATGCGTTCCTCGACGAACTCGACGAAGCGCTGGGCGTCCTTGGGCAGATCTTCGAAGCGGCGGCAGCCCGAGATGTCGGATTTCCAGCCGGGCAGCGTCTCGTAGATCGGTACGGCGTGGTGGAAGTCGGTCTGGTTGATCGGCATCTCGTCGTGGCGGACGCCGTTGACCTCGTAGGCCACGCAGACCGGAATCTCGTCCAGGTCGTCGTAATTGTCCAACTTGGTCATCGCGAAGTCGGTGACCCCGTTGATGCGCTGCGCGTAACGCCCGATGACCAGGTCGAGCCAGCCGATGCGGCGCGGGCGGCCGGTGGTCGTGCCGTACTCGTGGCCGACCTCCCGCAGGTAGTCGCCGAACTTGTCGTGCAGCTCGGTCGGGAACGGCCCCTCGCCGACCCGCGACGTGAACGCCTTGAGTACCGCGACCACCCGGTCGATGCGGGTCGGCGGGATGCCGGTGCCCGTGCAGGCCCCGCCCGAGGTCGCGTTGGAGCTGGTCACGAACGGGTAGGTGCCGTGGTCGACGTCGAGCAGCGTGGCCTGTCCGGCCTCGCAGAGCACGACCTTGCCCGCGTCGATCGCCTCGGACAGCTCCAGTGCGGTGTCGCCGACGTACGGCCGCAGGCGATCCGCGTACGAGAGAAGCTCGGCCACGACGTCGTCGGGCTTGACCGCCTGGCGGTTGTAGATCTTCGACAGCACCTGATTCTTGAAGCTGAGTGCAGCCTCGACCTTCTGCCGCAGGATCGACTCGTCGAAGAGGTCCTGGACGCGGACGCCGAGACGGTTCATCTTGTCGGCGTAGGTCGGGCCGATGCCGCGGCCGGTGGTGCCGATGCGGCGGGCGCCGAGGTAGCGCTCGCTGACCTTGTCGAGCGAGCGATTGTACGACGGAATGACGTGCGCGTTCGCGCTGATCCGCAGGCGAGAGGTGTCGATGCCGCGGGCCTCGAGACCGTCGATCTCCTGGAACAGCACACCGAGATCGACCACCACGCCGTTGCCGATCACCGGGATCACGCCCGGGGTCAGGATGCCGCTGGGCAGCAGATGCAAGGCGTACTTCTCGCCGTTGATCACCACGGTGTGACCCGCGTTGTTGCCACCGTTGAACTTGACCACGTAGTCGAGCCGGTCTCCCAGCAGGTCAGTGGCCTTGCCCTTGCCCTCGTCGCCCCATTGGGCGCCGACCAACACGATCACCGGCACTTCCGTGACGCCTTCCGTCGAACGGCTCGTACTCGGGGAAGCCCGGGTACTGCCGAAGTTTACGCGAAGGCCCTGCTGTGCGACGTGCGGAAGGACACCGCCGGTAGTATCGCTCGCCGTGCGCGTACTTCTGATCGGATCCGGCGGCCGCGAGCATGCCATCGCCCTCGGCCTCGCCGCCGACCCGTCCGTCGACTTCCTGGCCGCCGCGCCCGGCAACCCGGGCATCGCCCGGGTCGCCGAGTTGCACGAGGTCACCGCCACCGATCCGGCCGCCGTGGCGGCGCTCGCGGTCGAGCTCGCGGCCGATCTGGTCGTGGTCGGCCCGGAAGCGCCGCTGGTCGCCGGCGTGGCCGACGCGGTGCGCGCCAAGGGCATCGCCTGCTTCGGGTCGAGCGCGGCCGCGGCCCGGCTCGAGGGCTCGAAAGCGTTCGCCAAGGACGTGATGTCGGCGGCCGGTGTGCCGACCGGGCTGGCCTATGCGTGCACCGACGAGGCGGCGGTGCGGCGAGCGCTCGACGACCTCGGCGCGCCCTATGTGGTCAAGAACGACGGGCTCGCGGCGGGCAAGGGCGTCGTCGTCACCGACGACCGGGCGGCCGCCGAGAAGCACGCCGCCGACTGCGGCAAGGTCGTGATCGAGCAGTACCTGTCCGGCCCCGAGGTCTCGCTCTTCGTGGTCACCGACGGCACCGCGGCGCTGCCGCTGATGCCGGCGCAGGACTTCAAACGGCTCGCCGACGGTGACGCCGGGCCGAACACCGGCGGCATGGGGGCGTACGCGCCGCTCAGCTGGGCGCCGCACGACCTGGTGCCGCAGGTGATGCGGGAGGTGGTCGAGCCGACGCTGGCCGAGATGCGCCGGCGGGAGACGCCGTTCGCCGGGTTGCTCTACGTCGGACTCGCGCTGACCCCGGACGGGCCGAAGGTGATCGAGTTCAACGCACGGTTCGGCGACCCGGAGACCCAGGTGGTGCTGGCGCTGCTGGAGACGCCGCTGGGTGGGCTGCTCAAGGCGGCCGCGACCGGTACGCTCGCTTCGCATCCGCCGCTGCGCTGGCAGGAGGGCGCGGCGGTCACGGTCGTGGTGGCCAGTAAGGACTATCCGGCCACGCCGCGTACGGGAGACGTCATCGAAGGCGCCGAGCGCCCGGGTGTCATCCATGCCGGCACCGCCCGGCGCGCCGACGGCGCCCTCGTCTCGGCCGGCGGCCGAGTGCTCAGCGTGACCGCTGTCGGCGCTGACCTGGCGGAGGCCCGCGAGGCCGCTTACGCGCTGGTCGACGGCGTACGCCTGGACGGCGCCCACCACCGCACCGACATCGCCCTCGCCGCCCTCGAGGACCGAATCAAGCTCTGACCTCTGCCTCTGGCCACAATCAGAAGCGCGACAAGAGTCCGGTGCCGGCCGTGGCCGGCACCGGAGCCTCGGTGCTCAGGCCTTCGGGATGTCGAAAAGCTTGGCCACCTGGGCGGCCAGCGCGAGGTCGCCCTTGGCCTTGATCTTGCCGGTCATGAACATCATCATCGGGTTGCCGTCGCCCGAGACGACCTTGAGGAACGTGACCGGGTCCATGGTCATGGCCAGCTTGGGGTCGCGGACCGGCTGGCTGGTGACCGTGCAGGCGCCGTTCTCGATCACCGTCTCGTAGGTGTCGCTCGATCCACCGGCACCGCCGGTGAGGATCCAGTGGATCACGGCCGAGGTGTTGCCCGCCCGGTCGGCGCGGAACAGCGTCGGCATGCGGCCGAAGACCTCGTCGAGGATCTTGCCGCGCGAGTCGCCCGCCATGACCTCGGAGAGCTTCGAGTCGGGGGTGGTCTTGACGAGCTGAGCGAACTCCTTGGGGCCGATCGCGGAGAGCGACTCAACGTTGAAATCAGTCATCGGTGGACCTTTCAGGCGTGAAACCTACTCGTCGGTAACCCTAGCGACAATGCCGCCTTCCCGTGCAGTTTGCCACCCCCCAACAACCGTTGGACAGTCGGCTCGCGGTATGCCAAACTCCCAAACATGTCTTTGGGAGATGCGGCGGGAAGACGGTCGGCGCGCGACCAGGCGGCGTTGCGGGCGATGGCCCACCCGATCCGGCTGCGAATCATGTCGTTGCTAACCGGGGCGTCGCTGACCGCGGCCGAGGTCGCCCGCGAGCTCGGCATCAGCCACGCCAACGCCAGCTACCACCTGCGCAACCTGCTGACCGGTGGCCTGATCCTGCCGGCCGGCGAGGAGAAGATCCGCGGCGGCGTCGCCAAGCGCTACCGCTACGACGCCCACACCGACGAGGAGCGCGGGCGGGCCCACGGCCCACGGTCCGACGACGAGATCCGCGGCGACTACGCGGCCATCGCCCACGAGCTGATCCGGCGCACTCGCGTCGCTGGCTTCCAGCCGACCGGCAACCTGGTCGCCGACGCCGATCTCTGGCTCGACCCCGAGACCTGGAACGAGCTGCGCCTCCGGATCGCCGCGCTGGTGCGCGACCTGCACGACGCGGCCAAGCCGCCCCGCACCGCCGGCACCGTGCGCACCAGCACGACCGTCGCGATGTTCGAGATGCTGCCCGCCGAGTCGGAGAAGTGATGTCGGCCCTGGCCCCGCTGCGCTACCCCGCCTTCCGGTCGCTGGCCACCGGCCGCACGATCAACGCGCTCGGCAACTCGTTCGCCGCGGTCGCGCTCGCCTTCGCCGTCCTCGACATCACCGGCTCGGCCAGCGACCTGGGCCTGGTCGTCGGGACGCGCACCCTGCTCAACGTCATCTTCCTGCTCTTCGGCGGGGTGCTCGCCGACCGTCTCCCCAAGCACCTGCTGATGGTCGGCTCCAACCTGGTCGCCGCGCTCTCCCAGGCCGCCGCGGCTGCTCTGGTGCTCAGTCACGCGGCGACCATTCCGATGCTGATCGGCCTGGCCGCGCTCAACGGCACCGCGGCCGCGCTGTCGATGCCGGCCAGTTCGGCCCTGCTGCCGCGCACGGTGCCGGAGGAGATCCGCCAGCAGGCGAACGCGTTGAGCCGCATCATGCTCAACTCGGCGCAGATCTTCGGCGCGCCGATCGCCGGCGTGGTCGTGGCCGCGGTCGGTCCGGGCTGGGGCATCGCCGTCGACGCCATGTCGTTCGCGCTGGCCGCGGGGGCGTTCGCGCTTCTGCGCGTACCGCAAACGACGGTGACCGGTCCGGTCGAGCGACCCCACATCTTCGCCGATCTTCGGACCGGATGGTCCGAGTTCCGCTCGCGGGAGTGGCTGTGGGTCGTGGTGGTCGGCTTCTGCGTCTTCAACGCGGCCTGGAGCGGCGGCGTGGCCGTGCTCGGCCCGGTGATCGCCAGCAGATCCTTCGGCAGCCAGGGCTGGGGCCTGATCCTTGGCGCACAGACCGCCGGGATGATCGTCGGCGGCCTCATCGCGATGAGGCTGCGCCTGCGGCGCATGCTCTATTTCGGCGTCGCCTCATGCTTTCCGTACGCGCTTCCCCTACTCGCTCTTGGCCTTTTCCCTCGGGTGTGGCTGCTGGTGCCGTGCGCCTTCTTCGCCGGTCTGATGATCGAGCAGTTCGGGGTGGCCTGGGAGACGACCATGCAGGAGCACGTCCCGGCCGACAAGCTGGCCCGGGTCTACTCGTACGACATGCTCGGCTCGTTCCTCGCGATGCCGATCGGTGAGGTCGCGGTCGGCCCGATCTCGAAACTGGCCGGCGTCCAGGCGACCGTGCTCGGCGCGGGCGTGCTCGTCGTACTCGCCGTGACCGGGATGCTGAGCAGCCGTGACGTGCGCACTCTGCCGCACAAGCGGTCGGAGCCGGTCGCCGGGCCCGTGGAAGAATCAGTCGCGTGACCATCCCGAACGTCCTCGCTTCCCGCTACGCCTCGACCGAACTCGTCGACCTCTGGTCGCCCGAGGAAAAGATCCGGATGGAGCGGCGGCTCTGGCTCGCCGTCCTGAAGGCCCAGCGCGACCTGGGCGTGGTGGTGCCGGACGGGGCGATCGAGGCGTACGAGTCGGTCGTCGACCAGGTCGACCTCGCGTCGATCGCCGCCCGCGAGCGGGTCACCCGGCACGACGTGAAGGCGCGCATCGAGGAGTTCAGCGCGCTGGCCGGCTTCGAGCAGATCCACAAGGGCATGACCTCACGCGACCTGACCGAAAACGTCGAGCAGCTGCAGATCCGCGCGTCGCTGGTGCTGATTCGCGACCGGGCGGTGGCGACCCTCGCCCGGCTGGCGGCACTCGCGGTCGAGCACTCCGACCTGGTGATCACCGGTCGCTCGCACAACGTCGCGGCCCAGGCCACGACGCTGGGCAAGCGGTTCGCCTCGGCGGCCGAGGAACTGCTGATCGCGTACGAGCGTCTCGACGACCTGATCGGGCGCTACCCGCTGCGGGGCATCAAGGGTCCGGTCGGCACCGCGGCCGACCAGCTCGACCTGCTCGACGGCGACTTCGACTCGCTCGGCCAGCTGGAGCAGCGGGTGGCCGGTCATCTCGGGTTCAACCGGGTGCTGACCAGCGTCGGCCAGGTCTACCCTCGGTCGCTCGACTTCGACGTGATCTCCGCGCTGGTCCAGATCGTCGCCGGCCCGTCCTCGCTCGCCACCACGATCCGCCTGATGGTCGGCCAGGAGCTGGTCACCGAGGGTTTCAAGCCGGGCCAGGTCGGGTCGTCGGCGATGCCGCACAAGATGAACACGCGGTCGTCCGAGCGGGTGAACGGGCTGGCCGTGATCGTCCGCGGATACCTGTCGATGGTCGGTGAGCTGGCCGGCGATCAGTGGAACGAGGGCGACGTCTCGTGCTCGGTCGTGCGGCGGGTCGCCCTGCCGGATGCGTTCTTCGCCACCGACGGGCTGTTCCAGACCTTCTTGACCGTGCTCGACGAGTTCGGTGCCTACCCGGCGGTGATCGCTCGCGAGCTCGACCGGTTCCTGCCGTTCCTGGCCACCACCAAGATCCTGGTGGCGGCGGTGCGCAAGGGCGTCGGCCGCGAGGTCGCGCACGAGGTGATCAAGGAGCACTCGGTCGCCGTCGCTCTCGCGATGCGGGAGAAGGGTGTCGTCGAGAACGATCTGTTCGACCGGCTGGCGGCGGACGGCCGGCTCCAGCTGAGCCGCAGCGAGATCGACTCGCTGGTCGCCGATCGGGCCGCGTTCGTCGGGGCGGCGCCCTCGCAGGTGCAGGCGGTCGCCGACCGGGTCGCGACGCTCGTGGCCGCCCAGCCGACGGCGGCGGGATACCAGCCGGCGCCGATCCTCTGATCAGGCGCCGGGGTGCGACGGAGCTCGACCCTCGCGTCACACCCCAGCTGCTTACCTGACGGTAGGTCCGGCTTCGACGGCCGCCAAGACATCACTTCCCCCATCCCGCCGGTGTGATGGCCATGATTGAAGCCTTTACCGACCAGGTGGTTGAGATCACCACCGAGATTGCCTGCTCAGCGCCGTGAGCGTCGGTCTGCCGACACCGGCCGATGCCTTCCGCGCCGGGTTCACAAGGTAGGCTTCGCGGTGCTCACAACTCACCAGTCAGGAGTGCCCGTGCCTCGCGTCGTGGTCGACGTCATGCTCAAGCCGGAGATCCTCGATCCGCAGGGCCAGGCGGTCGCAAACGCACTGCCCCGGCTCGGCGTCACCGATGTCTCGTCGGTCCGCATCGGTCGCCGGATCGAGATCGAGTTCACCGGTGAGCCGGATCCCGAGCGGGCCCGCGAGATCGCCGACAAGCTTCTGGCCAATCCGGTGATCGAGGACTTCTCGATCAAGGTGGAGGACGTCTGACCATGCGTATCGGTGTGGTCACCTTCCCGGGTTCGCTCGACGACGGGGACGCGGCCCGAGCCGCGCGCATCGCCGGAGCCGACATCGTCCGCCTCTGGCACGGCGACGCCGACCTGCACCGGGTCGACGCGGTCGTCCTGCCCGGCGGCTTCTCCTACGGCGACGCCCTGCGCTGCGGCGCGATCGCCCGGTTCGCCCCGGCGATGGACTCCATCGTCGACGCCGCCCGCGGCGGCATGCCGGTCCTCGGCATCTGCAACGGCTTCCAGATTCTCTGCGAGGCGCACCTGCTGCCGGGCGCGCTCACCCGCAACCAGCACCTGCACTTCCGCAACCGCGACCAGTGGCTGCGCATCGAGTCGACCGACACCGCCTGGACCAACGATTACCAGGCCGGTCAGGAAATCCTGATCCCGGTGAAGAACGGCGAGGGCTGCTTCGTGGCCGACGAGCACACGCTCGACGCGCTCGAGGCCGAGGGCCGCGTCGTCGCCCGCTACATCGACGGCAACCCCAACGGTTCCCAGCGGGACATCGCCGCGATCACCAACGAGGCCGGCAACGTCGTCGGCATCATGCCGCACCCGGAACACGCGGTGGAGGCGCTCACCGGGCCGTCGCTCGACGGCCTCAGCTTCTTCACCTCCGTCCTGCGGGCCCTGGCGGGGGCGTCCGCGGGTGGACTGCACGCAGGGGGACAGTAGATGACGACCCAGCCGGAGACCGCCGAGGCTCCTGGCGCGAAGCCGACCGGTTTCGCCGCGACGGACGTGCTGGTCAATGAGTTCGACGGCGGGCCAGACACGGTCCAGCGTGCCCTGAGCACGCCCGAAGAGCTACAGCCGCACACCGAGCTCGGCCTCAAGGACGACGAGTACGACCGCATCCGCCAGATCCTCGGCCGGCGCCCGACGGCGTCCGAGCTGGCGATGTATTCGATCATGTGGAGCGAGCACTGCTCGTACAAGTCGAGCAAGGTGCACCTGCGCCAGTTCGGCGAGAAGATACCGCAGAACACCCGCATGCTCGCCGGCATCGGGGAAAACGCGGGCGTCGTGCAGATCTCCGACGACCTGGCGGTCACGTTCAAGGTCGAATCGCACAACCATCCCAGCTTCGTCGAGCCCTACCAGGGCGCGGCCACCGGCGTCGGCGGCATCGTGCGCGACATCCTGGCGATGGGCGCGCGACCGATCGCGGTGATGGACCCGCTGCGGTTCGGCGCGGCCGACCACCCCGACACCGCCCGGGTGCTGCCCGGCGTGGTCTCCGGCATCGGCGGCTACGGCAACTGCCTGGGTCTGCCCAACATCGGCGGCGAGATCGTCTTCGACCCGACGTACCAGGGCAACCCCCTGGTCAACGCGCTGAGCATCGGCGTGCTGCCGGTGGAACGACTGCAGCACAAGGAGGCGGCCGGCATCGGCAACATCGTCGTGCTGCTCGGTGCCCGCACCGGGCGCGACGGCATCGGCGGTGTCTCGGTGCTCGCGTCGGCGACCTTCGACGAGGCGGCCGAGCAGCGCCGCCCGTCCGTGCAGGTCGGCGACCCGTTCATGGAGAAGCTGCTGATCGAGAGCTGCCTCGAGCTGTACGACGCCGGCCTCGTCGCCGGCATCCAGGACCTCGGCGGCGCGGGTCTGACCTGCGCGCTCACCGAGACCGCGGCCGCGGCCGGCACCGGCATGCGGGTCTGGCTCGAGCGGGTGCCGCTGCGCGAGGCCTCGATGTCGCCGACCGAGATCCTGGCCAGCGAGTCCCAGGAGCGCATGCTCCTCATCGTGACGCCGGAAAACCTCGAGGCGGTCCTCGCGGTCGCCGAGAAGTGGGGCGTCTGGGCCACCGCGATCGGCGAGGTCACGCCACCTTCGCCGGACGGCTCCCCGGGCCGGTTGATCATCAGCTGGAACGATCACGTCGTCGTCGACGTGCCGCCCGGCTCGCTGGCCGACGACGGTCCGGTCTACGCCCGGCCCATCCGCGAGCCCGCCGACCTGATACTGCTGCAGGCCGACAAGGCGGAGACGCTGCCCCGGCCGCAGACCGGCGACGAGCTGCGCGAGACGCTCCTGCGGATGGCGGCGTCACCCAACCTCTGCGACAAGACCTGGGTGACCGAGCAGTACGACCGCTACGTGCTCGGCAACACGGTGCTGGCGCAGCCCGAAGACTCCGGCGTGCTGCGCATCGACGAACGGAGCGGCCTCGGCGTCGCCCTGTCGGTCGACGGCAACGGCCGATTCGCCCGCTTGGATCCGTACGAGGGGGCCAAGCTCGCGCTCGCCGAGGCGTACCGGAACGTGGCCGTGACCGGCGCCGAGCCGGTCGCCGTGACCGACTGCCTCAACTTCGGCTCGCCGGAGGACCCGGCCGTGATGTGGCAGTTCGCCGAGGCCGTGCGTGGCCTCGCCGACGGCTGCCAGCAGCTGGGCACCCCGGTGACCGGCGGCAACGTCAGCTTCTACAACCAGACCGGCGCGGCCGCCATCCACCCGACCCCGGTGGTCGGCGTGCTCGGTGTCTTCGACGACGTGGCCCGGCGCATCCCGATGGGCTTCCCGCAGCGGGCGACGGGGGAGGGCGACCAGCTCTTCCTGCTCGGCGAGACGCACGCGGAACTGTCCGGCTCCGAATGGGCCTGGGTGACCCACGGCCACCTCGGTGGCCGTCCGCCCAAGGTCGACCTGCTGGCCGAGCAGCGCCTGGGCGCCCTGATGGGCCGCGCCTCGGTGGCCGGCCACGTGACGGCGGCCCACGACCTCTCCGACGGTGGTCTCGCTCAGGTGCTGGTCGAGAGCTGCCTGCGGCACAACGTGGGCGCGCACATCACGCTGCCGCAGGACGACAACTCGGCGTTCGTGCACCTGTTCAGCGAGTCGGCCGGGCGGGCGCTGGTCGCGATCCCGCGGGGCCACGACAAGGCGTTCGTCGCTCTCGCGGCCGAGTACGGCGTGGCGTGCACCCCGGTCGGCGCGACCACGGCCGAGCCGGTCCTCGAGGTGCGGGACGAGTTCTCGATCCCGCTCGAGGAGGTGCGCGAGGTTTGGTCGGGCACCCTGCCCCGGCTCTTCGGCGGCCCGGCCGAGCTGGCCAACCGCCACGGCCACCCGGAGCACGCGGCCGACCCGACCGCGCCGGCCGGCCGCGACGACGCCGACGAGGTGCTGGAGACGGCTGCGGCCGGCGCGGCGATGGAGACCGCGGCCCCGATCGAGGCCGACGGCATCCCGGCGGCCGCGGTGGCCGAGGTCAAGGACGAGGTGCGCTCGGTCGAGCTGGAGATCTCCGACCCGGCCGCCGACACCGACTCCGCGAATACCGACACCGACTCCGCCAACACCGCCACCGCTGAGTCCGCCAAGGCTGAGTCCGCCAAGGCTGAGTCCGCCGACATCGAGTCGGACGCTGACGAAACGGCCGCTGGTGGCCCGATTAGCCCGGAGCAGTCGCAGGACTAATTCGGTGAACGCAGAGAAGCCCGGTCGCGCACGCGATCGGGCTTCTTTAA
>DASWRZ010000157.1:0-17533 GCA_036402935.1 Actinoplanes sp. | reverse complement strand
GGCCTACTACTTCATGGGCAAGGACAACATCGTCTTCCACTCGGTGATCTGGCCCGCCCTGCTGCTGGGTTACTCCGGCGAGGGTGACAAGGGCGGCGAGCCGGGCGAGCTGGGCCGGCTCAACCTGCCGACCGAGGTGGTCTCCAGCGAGTACCTGACGATGGAGGGCAAGAAGTTCTCCTCGTCCCGCCGGGTGGTCATCTACGTGCGCGACTTCCTCGAGCGGTACGACGCCGACGCGCTGCGCTACTTCATCGCGGCGGCCGGCCCGGAGTCCAACGACACCGACTTCACCTGGGCCGAGTTCGTCCGGCGCAACAACGACGAGCTGGTCGCCGGCTGGGGCAACCTGGTCAACCGGTCGATCTCGATGGCGGCGAAGAACTTCGGCGTGATCCCGTCGCCCGGCGCGCTCACCCCACAGGACGAAGCGCTGCTCGCCGTGGCCAAGGCCGGCTTCGTCACGGTCGGCGAGCTGATCGGCAAGCACCGGCAGAAGGCGGCGATCGGCGAGGCGATGAAGGTCGTCGCCGAGGCCAACAAATACCTCTCCGAGCAGGCACCGTGGAAGCTCAAGTCGGAGGAGGAGAAGCCGCGACAGGCGACCGTCCTGCACGTCGCGCTGCAGGTGGTCAGCGACGCCAACACGCTGCTGACGCCGTTCCTGCCGCATTCCGCGCAGAAGGTGTTCGAGCTGCTCGGCGGCGAGGGCGTGCACGCGCCGATGCCGCGCATCGAGGAGGTCGACGACCTCGACGGCGGCCCGTCCTACCCGGTGCTCATGGGTGACTACACGGTGGGCGCGCGGTGGGAGTCGGTGCCGCTGGTCGCGGGCACACCGCTGGTCGCGTCGAAGCCGGTCTTCCGCAAGCTCGAGCCGTCGGTGATCGACGAGGAGCTGGCCCGCCTGGCGAACTGAGGTTTCTCCGCTTCCAGAAAGCAGCGCCCGTTTCCAAAGCAGGGTCCGCCGGTCGGCGGGCCCTGCTTTTAGGTTGATCAATTCTCAAAAGATCAGGTACTGTCTGCGCTCCACGGGGGAACACTAGCGTTTCATCGGTACGGGACCGTTCTGACGTACCTATGCTTTTTCATCCCCCTTCGTGTGGTTTTTACCCCTCGAAGGAGCCCCTCCTTTGCAGACTCGACTCAAGCGCCCGCTGCTGGCCGCCGTCGTGACCGGCGCACTGTTCGCCACCGGCGCCGTGCTCAGCTCGCCGGCCTCCGCGTCCACGCCCGTCCTTTCCGACGAGCCGACCGCGACCGCGACCGCCACCGATGAGCCGACGGCGACCGTCGAGCCGACGGCGACGGATACCCCGGCCGGAGATCCGACGACCGATCCGGCTGCGGACCCGACGATCGACCCGACCACCACCGCGCCGACCGTCGACCCCACGCTCGATCCGACGGCGACGCCGACCGATACGCCGACCGGCGCGCCGCCGACGACCACGCCGCCGGCGGACGTGACCCCGCCGCGAGGCTCGTTCAAGCTGAACTACTCCTCGCTCTGGGTGGGCCAGCGCACCACGCTCACCCTGGCCGGCATCGCCGACGACCACAGCGCCGCGTCCGCCATCACCCGCGTGGTGACCTGGGGCGACGGTACGACCAGCAGGCTCACGCCGACCCAGGTCACGATCGCCAAGCAGTACACCAAGGCGGGCCGGTTCCCGATCACGGTGACCCTGACCGACGAGGCCGGCAACGCGCAGGCGATCAAGTCGGCCGGTGTCGCGGTGACCGTGCCCGGCAAGGTCAAGCTGAGCACCACCTCGGTCTGGCACCACCAGAGGTTCAACGTGACCTTCTCGTCGGTCCCGGCCGGCACCACCAAGATCGTGGTGAACGGGGGCGACGGCTACGTGGCCACGCTCAAGGGCAAGAACCAGACCGTGTCGAAGGCCTACTACCACCGCTACAAGGGCGCGCTGCTGCCGGCCGGCCCGGTCACGCTGACCGCGACCTACACCAACAAGCAGGGCACCACGACGCCGATCGTGATCGGCAAGGTCACCATCAAGCGTGACTCGTGGAACCCGCACGTGACGGTCACCAAGCCCTCGCACAGCGAGCGCGTCAAGTCGTGGAAGACCATCCACGGCACCGCCACCGACAAGGGCTCCGGCGTCCACGACGTGATCGTCGTGCCGATGAAGGCGAGCGGCAACAAGGTCTACTGCTACACGTCGAAGAAGAAGTGGCTGCGGCTGTACAACGACACCGACCTGGGCCGCTGTGGCGTCATCGTCGGAGTCTCGAAGGGTAAGTGGTCGCTCACCCTGAAGGGCCTGACCAAGGGCGCCTTCACGGTCATCGCCGTCGGCGAGGACTGGTCCGACCGGGCCAGCAACGTCGCCCAGCGGACCAAGACGCTGACCCACGCCTGAGTCACCAAAGGGAAAGGCCGGTCGCCGGCCTTTCCCTTTTACTCAGAGCTCGTACGGGATATCCGCGATGTGGTGATCGGTGAGCTCGCCCATCGGGGCCCACGCCTCGTAGACGCCCCGCTCGTAGCACCGGGAGCCGGTCGCCAGCAGCGCGTCGGCGTCCGGCCGGATCAGCCGCAGCCGGGCCCAGGAGGCGTCGCGCTGCAGCACCCAGCAGGGCACGTTGCGCCACATCGCCTGCTCGGCCCGCCGGCTCAGCGTGCTCACCGGGTAGCGGGCGGCCCGGGTCAGGGCGCGCACCCGGAACTCCTCGGGCGGGTCGGCGACCGCCTCGTACTCCTTGTCGTTGATCCGTCCGACCAGCTTGGACGAGCCGGGTGCGGTGCAGGGCACGTACTCGCGGTCCGGGCTGACGCCGGGCAGGTTGTCGAGCACCGGCCGCCAGCGCGGGCCGGCCAGCCGCAGCCAGCCGTGCTGCTCGGGCTGGTAGGTGTAGAGGACGACCTCCTCGCCGCTCGGCACGTACGCGATGATCTGCGCGTTGGCCGGCATCGGCAGGTCGGCGAACCCGGCCGTGACGAACTCCGGGACCAGGTCGTCGGTGCTGAAGGTGAAACCGGTGCCGATCACCATCGCGCCGACCCGGTCATGGGTCGGCAGCACGGCCAGGCCCGGCTGCGCCGGTCCGGCCGGGATCTCGTAGTCCAGAGGGTCGACGGCGCGCCAGCGCAGGGCGTACGCGACCTCGTCGTCGACCGCACCGTCCGTCCGCAACTGCCCCAGGTCACGAGGGTCGCGCAGGTGGGCAATATCGCAGGAGCGGTAGCAGAAGCCGTACGGCAGCCAGCCGCCGAGATGCCCCGCCACCTGGGCCGCGGACAGCACCTTCGTCATCCGGGTGCCCCGGCGGATCTCCGCGGTGGCCCGGATTCTCCGCAGGACGCGGTCGTCTCGGTGCGACGCAGACTGACTCATCCGCTGCACCTGCGTCCAGCCGAGGTCGCGCCGTAGGGGCGCCGACAGCGGCGGCTCCAGGGGATCATTGCCGACCGCACTGTCCTCGCGGGTCAAGGTCACTCCGCGTAAGTTAAGTGACGTCGGTGGATGTCAGGTGAACAAAAGGTAGCCGCTCGGGTTGAGTGCAGAATGTCTCACATGCCATCCACACCCGCCGAGTCCCGCCGGTCCACCAAGGGACGCCGCTCGGGCGAGTTCCCGCCCGCGCCGGAGCCGCTCCCCGTACCGGTCTTCGACAGCCACACGCACCTGGACATCACGATCCAGGAGGATGGCATTCCCCATGGTCAATCCCTTGATCCGGTGGACGCGCTGCTTTCGGCGGCGGCGAAGGCCGGCGTGGACCGGGTGGTCCAGGTCGGCGTGGACGTGCCGTCGTCACGCTGGGGTGCCGACCTGGCGGGCCGCCGCGGCGACGTTCTGGCCGCCGTGGCGATTCACCCGAACGAGGCACCCCGGCTGTCCGATCTGGACGAGGCGTTGCGCGAGATCGAGGATCTGGCGGCCCAGCCGCGGGTGCGCGGGCTCGGCGAAACCGGGCTCGACACGTTCCGCACCGGCGACGAGGGGCGGGCGGCCCAGGAGGCGAGCTTCCGAGCGCACATCGCGATCGCCAAGCGGTTCGGCAAGGCGCTGGTCATCCACGACCGGGACGCCCACGACGACGTGCTGCGGATTCTCGACTCGGAAAGTGCCCCGGAGACGGTGGTGCTGCACTGCTTCTCGGGCGACGCGGCCTTTGCCGCCGAATGCGTGCGGCGCGGCTATTACCTGAGCTTCGCGGGAACTGTCACTTTCGCCACGGCCGGCACCCTGCGGGAGGCGGCCGCTCTGGCCCCTCTCGAGCAGATCATGGTGGAGACGGACGCGCCCTATCTGACGCCGACGCCCTATCGCGGCCGGCCGAACGCCTCCTACCTCATCCCGTTGACCGTGCGGGCGCTGGCCGCGGCCCGTGGCACCGACCTCGACGAGCTGTGCGCCGCGATCTCGGCGAACGGCGAGCGCGTCTTCGGCCCCTGGGCCTGATCCATCACCCAGGCGGCGGCGCCCGGCTGATCCACCACCCAGGCGGCGGCGCCCGGCTGACCCACCACCCAGGCGGCGCTCAGCTGATCCACCACCCAGGCGGCGCTCGGCTAATCCACCACCCAGGCGGCGGCGCCCAGCTCCTCGCCGAGGCGGCGCATCACCTCGGCGAACCGGTGCGGTGCCGCATTGACCGGCCCCCGGGCGAGGAAGCGGATCGCCCAGCCGTTGCCCTCGGCCACGTCGTAGACGCGGTGCACGACCTGGCTGCCGCGCGGGTCGGGCTCGACCGCGGTCGTCGAGCGGAACCACCACTCACTCTGCTCGGCGATCTCCCGGGCCGCCCGGTCGACGGTCACGGTCAGCCGGCTGCCGTCGCGGACCACCACGTACCGGTCGTCGTCCTCGGTCTCGCCGCCGGCCGCCAACTCCGGGAGAACCAGCGGTGAACGGCCGCCCGGCCGCACGTCGAGCAGCAGGCCGGCGACCGCGTCGGGCGGCGCTTCCACCACACCGCGCAGCTCGAGCAGCTGGGTCATGGCTCGTTTGTACCCCGGCGCCCGTAGTCTTTGCTCCCATGGCTGACGCACTTCTCGGCCCGGCCGAGATCCGGGAGCTGGCCGCGCGCCTCGGCGTCGCGCCGACCAAGAAGCTCGGCCAAAACTTCCTGCACGACCCCAACACCATCCGGCGCATCGTCGCGGCGGCCGGGCTGACCGCCGACGACGTGGCGCTCGAGGTCGGTCCGGGGCTCGGTTCGCTCACGTTGGGGCTGGTCGGGGCGGTCCGGCACGTACACGCGGTGGAGATCGACCCGACGCTGGCGGCGGCCCTGCCGTCGACCGTCACCGCGCCGCACCTGACCGTGCACACCGCCGACGCGCTGCGGGTGCACGGCGCCGACTTCGACCCGCCGCCGACGATGCTGGTCGCCAACCTGCCCTACAACGTCGCCGTGCCGGTCGTGCTCAACCTGCTCGCCGAACTGCCCTCCCTGCGCGGAGGCCTGGTGATGGTGCAGAAAGAGGTCGCCGACCGGCTCATCGCCGGTCCGGGTTCCAAGGTGTACGGCGTTCCCTCGGTCAAGCTGGCCTGGTACGCCGAGGCCCGCTCGGCCGGCAAGGTGCCGCCGGCGGTGTTCTGGCCGGTGCCCAACGTGGATTCGGGGCTGGTCGCCTTCACGCGCCGCGAGCCGCCTTCGAACGCCGACCGCCGGGAGGTGTTCGCGGTGGTCGACGCGGCGTTCGCGCAACGCCGCAAGACGCTGCGGGCGGCGCTGGCCGGGTGGGCCGGTGGCCCGGGCGCGGCCGAGCGGGTGCTGATCGCGGCCGGAGTCAGCCCGCAGGCCCGCGGCGAGTCGCTGACGGTGGCCCAGTTCGCGGCGATCGCGGCGGCGGCCAAACTGTCGGGGCTCGGCGGTAAGCTCAGCCCGTCCGGCGCGCAGCCCGAGGAGGTGGACTCATGACAGCGGAACCGGTCGGTGGGCTCATGTGGTCGCCCAACCCTTTTAAGCAGCAGTTTGCGCGTTACACCGTCGAAGACGTGCTTGATCTACCGGACCATGCCCCCCGTGTCGAGCTGACAGACGGAGTCCTTGCCGTGGTGCCCTCCCCGTCCTTCCGCCACCAAAAGATCAATTGGCGGCTCGTGAACTGGTTGGAGCGCCACATTCCCCACGGCTTCGAGCCTCAGTTCGCGGCGGGGGTGCTCATTGACGGAGACACCACACGCGAGCCGGATGCGATGATCCTGCTGAGTCCGGTCGAGCTTGAACATCATTTCGTCATGCCCGAGCAGGTCGTCGTGGCGATCGAGATCGTGTCCCCAGGCACCAGGAAACGCGATCGTTTCGAGAAGCCGGGGCTCTACGCCTCCGCCGGGATTCCGCACTACTGGCGTATCGAGCAGAACCCGCTGCACATCTTCGCCTACGACCTGGTCGGCGACCGTTATGAGGCGGTAGCCGACTCCGCGGAGGAGCTTGTGCTCACCAAGCCGTTCGAGATCAGGTTGCCTATTCGGGACATCGCTCCGTGACCGAGGCGTGGGGGCCGGATGACGACGAGCCTCGTCGTCACAACGGGCCGGTGCGGGTGCGGGTGCCGGCGAAGATCAATCTGCATCTGGGCGTCGGGCCGCTGCGCTCGGACGGCTTTCACGAGCTCAACACCGTCTATCACGCGATCGGGTTGTTCGACGAGCTCACGGCGCGCAACGGCGACACGCTGACGCTGACCATGGAGGGCGAGGGCGCGGGTGCGCTCGAACTCGACGAGAGCAACCTGATCATCCGGGCCGCCCGGGCGCTCGCCGCCCGCACGCGGGTGCCCGCGCACGCCCGGCTGCACCTGCGCAAGACGATCCCGATCGCGGCCGGACTGGCCGGGGGCAGTGCCGACGCGGCGGCCACGCTGGTCGCCTGCGACCTGCTCTGGGGCACCGGCCTCGCCCGCGAGGAACTGGCCGAGATCGGCGCCACGCTCGGCTCCGACATCCCGTTCCTGCTGCACGGCGGCACCGCTCTGGGCACCGGCCGCGGCGAGGCGATCAGCCCGATCCTGGCCCGGCCCACCACCTGGCACTGGGTGGTCGCGCTGGCCGACGACGGCCTGTCCACCCCCGAGGTCTATCGCAAGCTCGACGAGCTGCGGGCGGGTGCCTGGCCGCCCAAGGCGCTGAGCGACTCCGACGAGCTGATGGGCGCGCTGCGCCAGCGCGACCCGGAGGTGTTCGGCGCCGTGCTCGGCAACGACCTCCAGCCGGCCGCGCTCGCCCTGCGACCCGAGCTGGCCGACGTGCTCAAGACCGGTTCCGACGCGGGCGCGCTCGCCGGTCTGGTCTCCGGCTCCGGGCCCACCTGTGTCTTCCTCGCCGCCGACGCCGCCCACGCGGGTCGCATCGCGGCCGGGCTCAACGCGGCCGGGGTGTGCCGCGAGGCGGTCACCGCCCGCGGCCCGGTCCCCGGCGCGCGGGTAACGTAGTCCGCACTGTGGCCAATATCGTCAACCTCGACCGGGTCAACAAGGGCTATGGCGCCGCCGGTCAACTGCTCACCGACGTCTCCCTGGGGCTCGACGACGACGCCCGGGTCGGCGTCGTCGGCCTCAACGGCGCCGGCAAGTCGACCCTGCTGCGCATGCTCGCCAAGACCGAGGAACCCGACTCCGGCCGGGTCACCCACCGCCGTGACCTGCGCGTCGCGACCCTCCCGCAGACCCTGACGTTCGCCGACGGCGCGACCGTACGCGACGTCGTGCTCGGCACCGCCTGGCTCCCGCAGGGCATGGGCGCCGAGCACGAATGGGCCGGCGACGCCGGGGTCCGCACGATCATGTCCGGCCTCGGCATGGGTTACCTCGGCCTCGACGCCGCGGTCGGCTCGATGTCCGGCGGTGAGCGCCGCCGGGTCGCCCTGGCCGCCCTGCTCGTGCGCGACAGCGAACTGCTGATCCTCGACGAGCCGACCAACCACCTCGACGTGGCCGGTGTCGACTGGCTGGCCCGGCACCTGCTCACCCGGCGCGGCGCCCTGGTCGTGGTCACCCACGACCGCTGGTTCCTCGACGCCGTCTGCACCGCGACCTGGGAGGTCGTCGACGAGCAGGTGCAGCTCTACGAGGGCGGTTACGCGGCCTGGACCCTGGCCCGGGTCGAGCGTCAGCGGGTCGCCGCGGTCATCGAGGCCCGCCGGCAAAATCTGCTCCGCAAGGAGATCGCGTGGCTGCGCCGCGGGCCGCCGGCCCGCACCTCCAAGCCCCAGTTCCGCATCGACGCGGCCAACGCGCTGATCGCCGACGTGCCGCCGGTTCGCGACACGGTCAGCCTGCAGCGCCTGGCCACCACCCGGCTCGGCAAGCAGGTCTACGACCTCGAGCACGTGCGCCTGCACGCCGGCCCGAAGAGCATCTTCGAAGACCTCACCTGGCAGGTCGGTCCGGGCGACCGCATCGCCATCCTGGGCGCCAACGGGACCGGCAAGACCACGCTGCTGCGCCTGCTGGCCGGCGTGACCCGGGCCGACGGCGGCCGCCTGGTCACCGGGAGCACCGTGCGGTCCGCGTTCCTCTCCCAGGAGCTGCGCGAGCTGCCCGGCGACCTGCGCCTGCTGGAGGCGGTCGAAGAGGTGGCCAAGCGGGTCAAGCTGGGCGACCGGGAGCTCTCGGCGGGTCAGCTGGCCGAGGTGTTCGGTTTCACCGACAAACGCATCTGGACGCCGGTGAGCGACCTCTCCGGCGGCGAGCGGCGGCGCCTGCAGCTGCTGCGCCTGCTGGCGGCCGAGCCCAACGTGCTGCTGCTCGACGAGCCGACCAACGACCTCGACACCGACACGCTGGCCTCGCTGGAGGACCTGCTCGACTCCTGGCCCGGCACGATGATCGTCGCCAGCCACGACCGCTACCTGGTCGAGCGGGTCACCGATCAGGCCTACGGCATGTTCGGCGACGGGCGGCTGGTGCACCTGCCGGGCGGCGTCGACGAATACCTGGCCCGGGTGGGGACGGGCGCGGCGGACGGCGTACCCGCGAAGCAAGCGCAGGCGACCCCGACAGCGGCTGGGCTCTCCGCAGCAGAGCTGCGGCAGGCTCGCAAAGATCTTGTACGCCTGGAGCGTCAGCTCGGGAAACTCGAGGAGCGCGTGCTCAAGATCAACGAGCAGCTGGCCGACCACGGGTCCGACTACGAGAAGATCGTCGAGCTCGAGGCGCAGCTCAAGACGGTGCAGGAGGAACGCGGACAGGTCGAGGAGCAGTGGCTCGAACTGGCCGAACAGGTGCCCGGCGACTGATCCGGGGGGTGTGCCTGCGCCGCTTGAGGCAGGTACGCGAGAATCGGCTCGGACAACACCTGACCTTGGAGACGGACACCATGGCGCACAATCCGGTCAACCACCCGCTGCGGCCGATCTACCGCGCGCTCGGCTTCCTCGCCGGGGCCTACCTGGTCGTCTTCGGGATCGTCGGCCTGATCCAGACGTCCGGACACGACTTCAGCGGCAAGACCGGCGTGCGCGTGCTCGGCCAGGAGGCCAACATGCTCTGGTCGATCATCAGCCTGGCCCTCGGCGCGATCATCGTGATCGCCACCGTGATCGGCCGTAACGCCGACACCGAGGCCGACCGGTTCATCGGGTGGGCGATGCTGGTCTTCGGCGCCTACGGCCTGGCCACCAGCCGCACCGACGCCGACTTCCTCGGCTTCAGCATCTCCACCGTCGTCGTCACCTTCCTGGTCGGCATCGTCCTGATCACGACCAGCCTCTACAGCAAGGTCGCCCCGGCCGCCCGGGCCGGAGCGCCGCGACAGGTAAGGGAGGGCCGGACGGCCTGATGGCGCACTATCCCCTCAATCACCACCTGCGTCAGAGTTACCGCTTCGGGGCCTTCCTCGCCGGTGCCTATCTCCTGGTCACCGGTGTGATCGGCCTCGCCGCCACCTGGGGCGACTCGTTCTTCGGGCACGACGGCCACCACTGGTCGCTCGGACTGCGCGTCAACCCGGCCGGCTCCTGGTTGCTCACCGTGCTCGGGCTGGTCATCGTGGCCGCCACGGTCATCGGCGGCAACGTCCACCACCGAGTCACCCTCGTCGCCGGCTGGGCCCTGTTCGGCATCGCCGTCCTGATCCTGGCGACCATGCAGACCGACGCCAACGCGGTCGACGCCTCGATGATCAACGTGCTGGTCCTGCTGATCCTCGGGATCATCACCCTCACCGCCGGTCTCTACGGCAAGGTCGGCAGCAGCGAGGCCGCTCGCGCCGAAGAAGCGGCGGCACACCCCCGCTGAGTCACTGCTCGAGGCCCTACTTGACCTTCCGGGTCAGCAGGGTCGGCTTCACCTCGAGATGGGACAGGCCGTTCCACGCCAGATTGACCAGGTGGGCGGCCACCATCTCTTTCTTCGGCTTGCGCACCTCGCGCCACCACTGGCCCACCAGCGCCACCATGCCCACCAGAGCCTGCGAATAGAGCTCGGCGAACTTCGGATCCAGGCCGCGGCGCTTGAACTCGTCACCCAGGATGTGTTCCACCTGGTGGGCGACGTCGTTCATCACGCTCGAGAAATTGCCCGCCGGGGACAGCACCGGCGACTCGCGCACCAGCACCCGGAAACCGTGCGGCTCCTCCTCGATGTAGTCGAGCAACGCCAATGCCGCCTGCTCCAGCAGCTCGCGCGGGTGGCCGGCGGTCAGAGCCGTCGCGATGCGGTCGAGAAGGGACCGGACCTCGCGGTCGACGACCACCGCGTAGAGCCCCTCCTTGCCGCCGAAATGCTCGTAGACCACCGGTTTCGACACCTTGGACCGGGCCGCCACCTCTTCCACGCTCGTGGCGTCGAAGCCGCGCTCGGCGAACAGCTGCCGCCCGATCGCGATCAGCTGCTCGCGGCGCTGAGCGGCCGACATGCGGACCCGCGGCGCCACCGCCGGCCGCACCCGTCGCTGCTGCCCCGTGCCGCCGGCATCTCTGTCACCATCGCTGTCGCTCGACTCACTCACCCGGCCATCCTGCCAGGTCCGATCCGCACCGAGTGCCCCCGTAACACCCGTCAGGCCTTGGTCATCTTTGCCGCGAGCCGCTCCTGATCGGGCCACTTCACGTTCCATGCCGCCCCCGTCTTCTCGAAGAACCAGATCAGCCGGGCCGAGATGTCGACCTGACCGCGCAGCACACCGTGCCGGGCGCACGTCGGGTCGGCGTGGTGCAGGTTGTGCCAGCTCTCACCGAACGACAGGATCGCCAGCGGCCAGAAGTTGGACGCCTTGTCGCCGTTACGGACCACGAACGGGCGCTCGCCGTAGACATGGCAGACCGAGTTGATCGACCACGTGATGTGGTGGAGCAGTCCGATCCGGACGATGCCGGCCCAGAAGAACGCGGTCAGCGCGCCCTGCCACGACCAGGTCACCAGGCCGCCGACCAGCGCCGGCCCGAGCGTCGAGAAGAGCACGATCGCGGGGAACAGCCGGTCGATCAGCGCGATGTCGCGGTCCTCGAGCAGATCGGGGGCGAAGCGCTCGCGATTGGACAGCTCGCGGCTGAACATCCAGCCCATGTGCGCGTGCCAGAGGCCCCGGGTGAGCGCCCAGTAGCCGGTGCCGTAGCGCCACGGCGAGTGCGGGTCACCGTCCTGGTCGCTGAACATGTGATGACGACGGTGATCGGCCACCCACTGGATGATGTTGCCCTCGATCGCGACCGAGCCGGCCAGCGCCAGGACGATCCGCAGCCACCGCTTGGCCTTGAACGAGCCGTGCGTGAAATAGCGGTGGAAGCCGACCGTGATGCCGAGCCCGGAGAACACGTAGAAGACCGCGGCGATCGCGATGTCGGTCCAGGACAGCCAGCCGCCCCAGGCGATCGGGATCGCGGCGAGCACGGCCAGGAACGGGATGACCACGAACGCGTAGAGCGCGATCAGGACGCCGCGGGGCTGCGGGCCGTCGGTGAGCGGCTTGGGGCCGGTCGCGGGAGCGGCCTCGATCACAGAAGTCATGACACCTCACAGGACTGAGTGGGGGGTTTGGGGCGGAACCGGGGAAGCGTGATCATTTACCTACGCCTACGTCACCGTAACCTACGGGACCGTAACCCGCCTACCGATGAGCGCGATTGGCACATTCCGAGCCTTACAATCGGTCGATCCAGCGTTCTAATGTAGGTACATGGAGATGAGCGGCGATCCACGGAGAGAAGAAGCGCGGCGGCTGCGGACGGAAGAGGGTCTTTCGCGGTCGCAACTGATGAAGGTGTTCGGGGTGGGCAACGGGACCCTGAGTGAATGGCTACGCGGAACGGAGGCGCCGGAGTGGACTCGGCGGCCGCGGGCGAAGGACGATTTGCGCGAGCAGGCGGTGGGGTTGCGGCGCGGGGGCGCAACGGTGCCGGAAATCGCGGAGGTGTTGGGCGTCTCGAAGTCGTCCGCCTATCTCTGGACCCGGGACATACCGCTCGACGCGACGCCGGAGGAAGCGGCCGCGAGGCGGAGCCGGCATTCGAAGCAGGGCCCGGTTGACCTACCGGCTGAGCATTCATGAGTCCGCCGACATGGAGGGCGCCAGTCGTTGGTGGTCGGAGATCATCGAGGTGCCGGCCGAGCAACTCCGTCGACCGGCGCTGAAGACGCACAACCCGTCTACCGTGCGGCATAACGTCGGCGACCCCTACCGAGGTTGCCTGGTCATCGTCGTGCCCAAGTCGCGGGAGCTCTACTGGAAAGTGGCGGGAGCTCTACTGGAAAGTGGAGGGACTGATGTGAGGCATCGCCGGTGCCATGGCCGGGCTTGAAGGCGGTACGATGTAGCGCGCGGACATGATCCTTACGGTTTTGTCCGCTTTGCCCTCCCGAGTCGTCTAAGGGCAGGACTGGGCGTTTTGGTCGCCTCTATAGGGGTTCGAATCCTCTCTCGGGAGCTCTATGTCCGCGGCTGGGCTTGATGCCGCCGCGCCACTCTTCCTAAATGCCCCGTCTGCGAACAATGGAGTTTCCGCGTGAGCCAGGCCCCTCGTCGTACCGTTGTCGTTCTCGCCGCCGGGGAGGGTAAGCGGATGAGGTCCGCTACGCCCAAGGTGCTGCATCCACTGCTCGGGCGCACTCTGCTCGGGCACGTGCTGGCCAACTCCGGTGCGTCGGGGGCCGAGCGGACGATCGTGGTCGTCGGGCACAAGGCCGACCAGGTGCGCGAGCACCTCGCCGAGGTCGCCCCGGCGGCCACCGCGGTGCTGCAGGCCGAGCAGCTGGGCACCGGCCACGCCGTGCGGATGGCGCTCGAGGCGGTGTCCGACATGACCGGCACGATCGTGGTTCTCAACGGCGACGTGCCGCTGCTCCGGCCGGAGACGCTGGAGCGGCTGCTCGGCGAGCACGAGTCGCAGGGCCGGGGCGCCACGGTGCTGGCGGCCGAGGTCGGCGACCCGGCCGGTCTGGGCCGCATCGTGCGGGACGCGGCGGGCAATCTGGAGCGGATCGTCGAGGAGCGCGACGCATCGCCGCGGGAGCGGGCGATCCGAGAGGTCAACGCCGGCATCTACGCGTTCGAGGCGGCCGCGCTGCGCGAGGCGCTGGGCAAGCTGTCGACCGACAACGACCAGGGCGAGGAGTACCTGACCGACGTGTTCGCCCTGCTGGCGTCGGTCGGCCGGGCGGTCGGCGTGTGTGTGGCGCCGGAGGCCGAGACGCTGGGCTGCAACGACCGGGCCGAGCTGGCCCGGCTGCGGGCGCTGCTGCGTGACCGGGTGAACGACGCCTGGATGCGGGCCGGTGTGTCGATCCTCGACCCGGCGACGACCTGGATCGACGTGACCGCGACGCTGGCGCCGGACGCCGAGGTCGACCAGAACACGCAGCTGCTGGGTGCGACGCACGTGGCGGCCGGCGCGATCGTGGGTCCGGACACCACTTTGATCGACACTTCGGTGGGTGAGGGCGCGGTCGTCCTGCGTACGCATGCCATCGGGGCCGAAATCGGCCCGGAGGCCACCGTCGGGCCGTTCTCCTATCTCCGCCCGGGTTCCAAGCTGGGCCGCAAGGCCAAAGTGGGCGGGTTCGTGGAGACGAAGAACTCGGAGCTCGGCGAGGGTGCGAAGGTTCCCCACCTGTCATATGTGGGCGATGCCACGATCGGTGCGAAGGCCAACGTCGGCGCGGGCACGATCTTCGCCAACTACGACGGGGTGCGTAAGAGCCGGACGACGATCGGCGAGGCCGCGTTCATCGGGTCCGACACGGTGCTGATCGCGCCGGTCGAGGTGGGCCCGGGGGCGTACGTCGGGGCGGGCAGCGCGATCGCCAAGGAGGTGCCGGCGGGCAACCTGGGTGTGACGCGGGCGCAGCAGCGCAACGTCGAGGGCTGGACGGCGCGGAAGCGTCCGGGCACGACCTCGGCCGCGGCGGCGGAGAAAGCTGCGGCGGCGCAGACGGCCACATCGGCGGGGACGGCCACATCGGCGGAGAAGGCCGCTGACGGGGAAGCTCCGAGCGAGTAGGCCGCTGACAAGGCACGCTGTGGGGTGAGGCATCCCACCCGGCGGGCTCGGGACGTGGCCGTACGGTGTCGGCGGGGGATACTTCTTCTGAGACACCCCTTCCCCTCGATCCAACGGGAGCAGCGAGCCGATGGGCAGCATCGTCGCGGAGAACCGCAAGAGTTTGATGCTTTTCTCCGGACAGGGTTTCCCGGAGCTGGCTCAGGAGATCGGTCACGTGCTCGGGATCGATCCGACGCCGACGGATTCGTATGAGTTCGCCAACGGCGAGCTTTTCGTCCGATTCAAGGATTCGGTTCGCGGGTCGGACGCGTTTGTGGTGCAGTCGGTGACCGAGGGTGTAAACCGCTGGGTCATGGAGACGCTGATCATGATCGACGCGTTGAAGCGTGGGTCGGCGAAGCGGATCACCGTGGTCCTGCCGTTCTACCCGTATTCGCGCCAGGACAAGAAGCACCGCGGTCGCGAGCCGATCTCGGCCCGTCTGATGGCCGACCTGCTGAAGACCGCGGGCGCCAACCGCATCCTCACCGTCGACCTGCACACCGCTCAGATCCAGGGCTTCTTCGACGGCCCGGTCGACCATCTGTTCGCCATGGACATCCTGGCCGAGCACGTGCAGCAGAAGTACGCGGGCCGCCCGATGACCGTGGTCGCCCCGGATTCCGGCCGGGTGCGGGTGGCCGAGCGCTGGACCGACCGGCTGGGCGGCTGCCCGCTGGCGTTCATCCACAAGACGCGTGACCCGATGAAGCCCAATCAGGTGGTGGCCAACCGGGTGGTGGGCGAGGTCGAGGGCCGGGTGTGCCTGATCGTCGACGACATGATCGACACCGGTGGCACGATCTGCAAGGCGGCCGACATCCTGTTCGACGAGGGTGCCGCCGATGTGATCGTCGCCTCGACGCACGCGCTGCTGTCCGATCCGGCGACCGAGCGTCTGAAGAACAGCCGGATCAGCGAGCTGGTCGTGACCAACACGCTGCCGCTGCCGCCGGAGAAGCAGCTCGACAAGATCACCGTGCTGTCGATCGCGCCCCTGCTGGCCCGGGCGATCCGTGAGGTCTTCGACGACGGTTCCGTGACGACGCTGTTCGGCGGTCTCAGCTGAAAAGGGCTGAGCCGGGAGGGTGAACTTTTCACGGAGAGCGCCAGCACGCCCGACCCGCTGAACTGTTGCTGAGCGCGCGGGGTAGGCTAGTGCGGTTGCCACGGCGAGGGTGCCCCGCGGTCTGCTGAGCTTCGCAGCCGCTCGGAGGCACCGTGATCGACGCGGTGCTCCGGGCCTGTGCCCAGCGCGCCCCCTTGCCCGGCAGCGCTGAAGACGGCGGCCCCCTTTACGGAACGCCCCGCCGCGAGTTTTGCCGCTATGCCCGCCGACCAGTCGCAGCCCGTTCGAAGAGTTTCAGGAGTTTCCCCGTGTCCGAGGTAAAGATCAGCGCCGAGCCCCGCACCGAGTTCGGCAAGGGTGGTGCCCGCCGCACGCGCCGGGCCGGTTTGGTGCCCGCCGTGCTGTACGGCCACGGCGAGAAGCCGCAGCACATCGCGCTGCCGGCCCGCGAGTTCGCTGCCGCCATCCGGCACGGCGGCCTCAACCAGGTCTTCACGATCGA
Source organism: Actinoplanes sp. (assembly GCA_036402935.1). Classification (GTDB taxonomy): domain Bacteria; phylum Actinomycetota; class Actinomycetes; order Mycobacteriales; family Micromonosporaceae; genus Actinoplanes. Next base: position 1,499 of record DASWRZ010000157.1, on the reverse strand, counting down.
CGTCGCCGGCAGCGCGGGCGCCACGCTCGCCCTGCCGAAGGCGATCCAGCGTGACCCGATCAAGGATTCCTACGAGCACGTCGACCTGATCATCGTGAAGCGTGGCGAGAAGGTCCAGGTCGACGTTCCGGTGACGCTGACCGGCGAGGCCGCCCGCAACACGCTGGTCATGCACGAGTCGAACACCCTGGCCGTGGTCGCCGAGGCGATGCACCTGCCGACCGGCTTCGATGTCTCGATCGAGGGCCTGGAGGCGGGCGCTCAGGTGACCGCCGCCGACGTGCAGCTGCCGCAGGGCACCGAGCTGGCGGTGGAGCCCGACTTCGTGCTCGCGATCATCTCGCAGGCGCAGACCGCCGAGCAGCTTGAGGGTGACTCGGCCGAGGGCGAGAGCGGCGAGCCGGCTCCGGCCGAGGGCGCGTCCGAGGAGTAAGACTCGGGTCCGGCGGACCGAGCGACATGCAGGGATCAGGGAAAGCGCCACCAGGCGCTTTCCCTGATTGCATATGTGGAGGAGCAGGGTGAGCAGCGACGACGCATGGCTGGTGGCCGGTCTCGGCAACCCGGGCAAGGAATACGCCGGGAATCGGCACAACGTGGGCTTCATGATCGCCGACTTGCTGGCGTCCCGGATCGGGGCGAGGTTCGGCCGGTCGAAGCGGGCGCACGCCGAGGTGGCCGAGGGCCGGCTGGGTTTCGGGGGGCCGCGGCTGGTGGTGGTGAAGCCGCTGACGTACATGAATCTCTCCGGTGCTCCGGTGGTGTCGCTGGCCCAGTTCTTCAAGGTGCCGGTGGCGAACGTCATCGCGGCCCACGACGAGCTGGACGTGCCGTTCGGTGAGGTGCGAGCGAAGCGCGGCGGTGGTGAGGGCGGCCACAACGGGCTTCGATCGATGTCGAAATCACTGGCGAGCAAGGAGTACGCGCGGGTCCGTTTCGGTGTCGGCCGGCCGCCCGGCCGACAGGACCCGGCCGACTACGTGCTGTCCGACTTCTCCTCGGCCGAGCGCAAGGAGCTGGACTTTCTCGTGGATCGCGCCGCCGACGTGGTGGAGGCGATCATTCTCGAGGGTGTCGAGTGGGCCCAGAACAAATACCACGGGAGTTGATCCCATTGAGCCCGAACGGATAGATCGTTTGGGGGGTTTTGTCCGTCTCTCGCCCCCGTGACGCTCCCCGCCGTCCGACCGTTGGTCACACGTATGCACCGGTTCGGTGCTGACGGCCGGCTACGCGGGGGAGGTTCACGGTGCAGCGCGACCTGTCGGCGGAGCAGGAGTCCGTCCTGACCGAGCCGACGGTGCAGCTGCCGGAACTGACGGTGCAGCTGCCGGAACTGCGGCACAGCCCGAACCAGGGGCAGCCGCTGCGCCGCCCGAGGCCGACGCGATCGGTCAGCAACGCCAAGATCCCGGCCCCGGTCGGCGGCCGGGACAACGCCCGGCCGCGAGTGGTTCAGGGCCGGCCCGACCCGGCTCGCAACGAGGCCACCGATCGGC
>DASWRZ010000156.1:0-26054 GCA_036402935.1 Actinoplanes sp. | reverse complement strand
ATCTACCAGCGCTTTCGCGGTCTCTAGACTGCCCCGATGTCTACCCGGGTCGCCGTGCTGCTGGCTGCGCCGTTCGCGGTGCTGGCCTTCCTGCTGCGACTCGGCGGAACACTCTGGCTGCAACCGTTCACCTGGAACATCCATTCGACCGTCCTGAGCCTGCTTGCCTTTCTCGGCCTTCTCGTGGGCAGCGGCGCCGTGCCCGCCGGCGGATACCTGCTGCTCACCCGATCAGCCCGCAGACGCCCCAAGACATGGCACCTCGATGCCGGCAAGCGGCGTTTCACAGCGCCGATCTCGCCATACGGCCCAGGGCCGTGGGCGATCGCAGCGGGATGGATAGGCGGGGGGACCGTAATCACCGAGCGGGTGCCCAACCAAGACCACATGCGCATCGCCCGGCTCGGCGTGATGACCTCGATCAGCATCGTCACCGCCGCCACTCTCATGATCATCACTCTGCTGTATTTGGTCGTGCTCGCGGCGCCCAGTGCGCCGATCCTGAGCCTGGACTCCGAGGGGATGACGCTGCGCGGCCTCTGGCGCAAAACCCGGCTGCGGTGGGACGAACTGGTCCCCGGAGGCCCACCGCGACCCAGCACAAACAACCCCGCGGTTCTCGTCCTGTACCAGCAAAAGGCCGGACCGGCAGCGGGGCCACCGCGTCGACGCCGGCTGGACCCGCGTCGGCTGCACATCGATACCGCGTTCCTGGCCGACACGATCCGCTGCTACGCCGACAATCCCGACCGCCGTGCCGGCATCGGCACTGCCGAGGAGTTGACGGCATTGCGACTGAGCTCAGAACAGGGACCACCATCGGCCCACCACCGTTGACCGGCGCGGTCCGACGTCGGCGACCAGCCGCCCGCGCGGTGGGAGCCGACGCTGCGCGACGAGCAGAACCCGATAGATCAAGGGGGCTTTCGCCTACCCGCTGACCAACGAGCCCAGTTCGGGTCGCGGTTCTAGCGCTCAGTCCCGGACCCTGCGAGCCGCCCAACGCGCACACAAACCTGAGTAGTCGCCTGCGGGTGGACAACGGAATCACAGGCAGGGTAAGACAGCACAGCGAGGCTCCCGGTTGGGGCGTGTTCTCAGTCTGCGAGCGCGCGCCAGCACCGTTCCCATGACGACAAGGAGCCCACGCCATGTCATCCACCGCCGGCAAGCTCGTCACCGAGACGCTGGAGTACGACGGTGGACGGCAGGTCACGGCCTACGTCCCGGCGGCCACGGCCACGGCCGTCGTCTTCGCCGGTGACGGCCAGTTGATCACATCGTGGGCAGGCGCTCTGGAGGCCGCCGGCCTTCCGCCCACGATGATCATCGGTGCACACCGGCTCGACGATGAAAAGCTGCGGCTGCAGGAGTATTCACCGGGCGAGAGCACCGACGCGTTCACCTTCGACCCGCAGCGGTTCGCGGCGCACGAAAGGTTCTTCGTCGAGGACGTACGCCGTTGGGCCGCGGCACGCCTGGGCGTCGCGTTGCCGGCCGACCGCACCGCGGTGTTCGGGGTCTCGGCCAGTGCAGAGCTCGCGCTGGCCATCGGGCTTCGCCATCCCGACGTCTACGGCGCGGTCTTCAGCGCCTCGCCCGGTGCGGGATACCGGCCACCCGCGGTGCTGCCCGGATCGCTTCCGCGCACCTACCTCGTCGCCGGCACCCAGGAACCGTTCTTCCGCCGCAACGCGACCCGGTGGGCGAACGCGCTCCGCGACGCCGGTGCGGACGTGATCATGACCGAACGGGCCGGCTCGCACGGCGACGCGTTCTGGAGACAAGAGTTCCCGCTGATGGTCGCCTGGGCCTTTGGACGCTGACTCGCTCTCGGAGTGTGAGGGCTGCTCCTGGATCATGGCCGCAGTCGACTGAGCTAGCGGGACAGCGTGGTCTCGTCCGGCTCGTGCAGGTCGGCCGGTGGGTGCCAGAACGGGTCGTCGCGCTCGGCCGCCAGTTCGGCGTGGCGTTCCGCCCGCGCGGCCAGCACCGCGCGGAAGTGGCGCGCCGCCTTCCACCCCAGCAACAGGACCACGCCGGCGGCGACCACCCACAGGACGATCCAAGCGATCGTCCGGACAACCCGCGGGCGATCGCCGGCGCCGGCCGGGGTCGCCACGGCCGGGGCCGCGGGTGGCGCGGTGAGCACCGCGGCGTACGGGTTGACCAGGCCGGCGCCGTAGTCGTCGGGGTTCGACCACGAGGTGGCGGTTCCGAGCACGAGTCGTGTCACGTCGGCCGCGGACAGGTTCGGATGAGCCGAGCGGACCAGCGCGACCGTGCCGGCCACGAAGGCGGCGGCGTACTGGGGCCCGGTGCCGGACCGGCCGATGGTGGCGACCTTCACGCCGGGCGCGGCGACGTCGACCGCGCCGGCCGGATAGGCCTTCTCCGGTGTGCGGTCGCTGGCTACGCCGGCGACCCGCAGCAGCCCGGGCTCGGCCCGCAGGGTGGCCGTCTCGGCCGGCGCCACGACGACGATGTTGTGAGCGATCGCCTCGTCGATCGCCGCCCGGACCGCCGGTTGGGTCGGATCGAGCCGGGTGCCCAGCGTGATGACCTGCGCACCGGAGGAGACGGCGACCTCGATCGCGGTCGCCGCGGCGGTCGCGGGAGCCGTTCCGCCGACGTCGGCGATCTGGATCGGGATCACCGTCGCGTCCGGGGCCAGGCCGAAGTGTGCACCGTCGGCGCCGTCGTCGCCGGCCGCGATCCCGGCGATGCCGGTGCCGGTGCCGAGGCAGTCGACGTCGCCGTGGTCGGTGCCGCTGACCAGGTCGGTGCCGGCGGCGACCCGGCCGCTCAGCTCCGGGCTGACAGCGGCGACGCCGGAGTCGACCACGGCGACTCGGACCCCGGCCCCGGACGCGGTGTTCCACACCCGGGCCGGATTCAGCAGCGTCTGCCCCCAGTAGGCCGCCGAACCGAACTTGGCCGGCTTGGCGCAGGGCGAGGCGGTACCGGCCGCGGGGACCGAGCCGTACTCCACCCCGGCGCCGACCGCGTCCCACGGCAGCACGAGCGTCCACCCGGGGCGTACCTTCGCCGGATCGGTGAGGACGCCGCCGTCCGGCTGCACCCGGCCGATGTTGAGGTCGAGGATGTCCTCGGCCCGTTTCTGGTCGCCCAGGAACCGCGCGGCGATCTCGAACAGATTCTCCGGGTGGTCCTGATAGGACGCTTGCACCTGGTAGAAGGGCACCTTCGCGGCGGGCGCGGCCACCGCCGGGGCGGCGATCAGCGTGGTCAGCGTCGCCACGCCGATCGCCAGCGCGAGCCGGGCCGCTCTCACCATTGCGACTTCTCCACAAGTGCCCATTCGTGATCGTCGTTGCTGACGCACGGCACGAGGTCGAGCTGCACCTCGGCGCCGCCGTCGCCCACTCCAGGTACGTCCAGGCAGAAGTCGCCCGCCTGGGTGTCACGCAGCCAGTAGTACTGCAAGCCGGCGGCCTTGAACCGCGCCTCCAGCCGGAAGTACTGGTTGTCGCTCTGGTTACAGGTCGCTTCGGACAGCACCGTGCCCGAGTCGACGGTGCTGAACCCGGGCGGGTCGACGCAGAGGGCGTCCGAGGTGTTGCGGATCCAGTAGGTCTCGTTGCCCGAGCTGTCGGTCCCGAAGGGAACGAACTCGAACTGCTGGTTGTCCGCGCCGGTCTTGTTGCACGGATCCTGCTCCACCGGCCCACCCGGGGTGCCGGTGCCGTTTCCCGGCAGGTCGGCGCACATCTTGGTGGCGTGGTTGAGGATGAAGAACGGGCCGTAGCTCGCCTTGGTGGCATCGGCCGCCTTGGCCGGTGGCCGGCCTGCCCGCGCGGCGGCCGGCGATCCGCTCGGCTTGGCCGACGGGCTGGTGCTGCTGGGCGTCGCGGTGACCGTCGCGTGCAGCCGGGTGTCCTTGGCGTACTGGGTCTGGTCCTTGGCCACGGCCTCGGATATCGCGGTCACCGGCGTGGCGGCGTTACCGCGCAGGAACAGAGCCAAGGCCTTCGGGTACGCACCGGACTCCTTGTCCAGCAGCGTGCACATCGTCCTGCCCAGAGCTTTGATCGCCTCGGTGGCGTCCCACGGCGTCGCATCCCCGCTCTTCGGCCCGTATGTCTTCCAGGTCAGCGGCGGGAACTGGGCGATGCCCTGCTCGCCGACGGGCCCGCGCTTCTTCGGGTCGAAGCCGGAGGTGGCCATGATCTGGGCTGCCACCTTGGCCGGCGGCATCGCCTTGCACACCTTGCCCGCGGCCAATACCGCCTTCAGGTCCGTATCGGGCACTCGGACCACCGAGGTGTCGGCGACCGGGACCGCGGTCGGCGTCGGCGTCGCGAACTGCGGCTGCAGCGCGTACCAGTCGGCATACCGCCGGACACTGTCCACATAGGCTTTGGTCGGTGCGGGGACACCGCCCGCGGCGACCACCGCCTCCATGCCCCCGCGGTAAGCCGCCAGCGCCAGCTGCCAGGCGTCCGCGGCGTTGACCACCCGGGCCTGCCCGGCCAGCTGACACATCTCGTGGGCCAGTGCGGTGATCGAGGCCGACCGGTCGGTGATCGCGGCTCCGGGGTAGGGCGCCCACTGCTGGAAGACCGCCGGAGTCAGCGCGGCCACGCCGGCCGCGCCGCCCGCCCGCATCTCCTTGACCGGCTCGTCGCCGAAGTTCGAGGCGACTCTGACCTGGCCGGCCAGCCGGGCCGGGGTGAGGGTCGGGCAGGAGGCGGCCGCCTCGACCAGGCGGCGCAGGTCGGCGTCGGAGATCTGGGAGCCGTGCACCGTGCCGGCGGCGTCGGCCGAGGTGCGGACCAGCAGCACCCCGGCGGCTATCGCGGCGGCCAGGCCGACCGCCAGGCCGATCGCCAGCGGGCGGTTCAGCTTGAGCAGGTCAGGCATTACGGGATTCCAGGATCTCGAGCGCTTCTTCCTCGGTCGGCACGTCGACGCGGTCGGTCCAGCGCAGGGTGCCGACGATGGCGTCGAAGAGCAGGGTGATGGCCTGGACCGGCTCGGCCTCGACGTCGCCGTCGGTCAGTAGGGTGAAGGTGAGCAGCGCCCAGACGCCGGGCGCGTCCGGCGCGGCCACGTAGTAGTTGACTCGGACGGACGGCGCCTTTCGCTTGACGGCGTCGCTGTCGACGATCTGGTGGACCCGGGCGGCCGGGCAGCCGCCGATCTCCAGTGCGAGGCCGTCGGCTCCCGCATCGCCCAGGATCGCGTCGAGGACGAGTTTCGGATCGTCCGGCATGTCGGCGTCCTCGAGCACGGTCAGCACCATCGTGCCGGGCAGGCGTACGCCGTGGAACTCCTGGACCGGCAGCACCACCGCGCGCGCTCCCTGACGTGACGCCTCATCGGTCGCGTCGGTCAGCTCCCGGCGGAGCATGCGCCGCCAAGGGGCCGCCTTGTCTCGGGGCAGCGTGTCCGGCAGCGCGGTCCGGACGATCGCCTCGATCGTCTTCTCCCGCACGCGGGCCAGTTCCGGTGTGGTGGGGATGTGCACCCAGCCCCCGGGAAGGATGAGCTCAAAGTCGATCATGTGGGGTCTCCGAACGGGAGCTGTTCGGCCTGGCTCGCGATCATGTGCATCGCCACTTCCACGCCGGCGCCGATCGCGCCGGCCTTGTCCATGCCCTTGACCCGCGTGCTCAGCAGCACGTCGACGTCGCCGCGGCCGGGCGTCTCCAGGCGCAGGGCCGCGTCGACCCGCGCGTGCAGGCCCTCGCCCTCGGATTCGGCCAGCGCCACGACCCGGACGCCGTCGCCGCGGTCGGTCGTCACATAGTCGACCCGGGGGTCGCGGACGTCCTCGGCGAAGCCTTCGGCGCCGACCTCGGTCATGAGGTAGGACGAGTCACCTGGCCGGGCCCGGCGGAATTCGGCCAGGATCAGCAGGGGTAGCCAGCGCACGTCGTCGTTGACGAATCCGGCGCCCCAGATCAGGCGGCAGTTGGCCGGCAGCGCGGCGGCCCGTTGCAGCAAGGCCTCGGCCACCGCCTCGCCGATCTCGTCGGTCGCGAAGGGGAAGTTCTGGCCGGCGCGGGCCGCGGCCACCTTCGACCCGGCCCAGTCGTCGAGCATCCGGGACACGTACGCGATCCAAGCCGGCGCATCCTCGCCGGCCGGCACCCAGTCCCAGAACCAGGACACCTCGAGGGAGATCGGCGGGCTCATCAGCTGTCACCGCCGAAGCTGCCGGCGACCTGGAAGCCGCCCCAGATCGCGCCGGCGCCGAGGTTGAAGATGATGTTGAGCCCGCCCCAGGCCCGGTACCAGTTGCTCAGGCTGAGCCCACGCCCCAGGGAGAGCAACTCGTCGAAGGTGCCCAGGTCGAGGATGGCGGCCCCGTAGTCGGCGAAGAAGGCCTTGAAGTTGCCGGTGAAGAAGTTCTTCCACATCGCCGCGACGTCCTTGAAGCCGTTCCACATCGCGCCGAAGAAGCCGGGCCCCTTCGCGAGTCCCCCGAGTGTGCCGCCCAGGTCCAGCAACGGGATCACCTTGCCGCCGGCGCCCAGCGCCGGGAGGAATTTGAGCGCACCCAGCGACTTGGCGATGTCGCCGACGAAACTCGCGATCTTGCCGATGCCGGCGGCCAGGCCGCCCAGACCGAGGCCGAACGCGTCGAGAATGACGCTGGACAGGTCGCCCTCGCCGTTGGCGTAGAGCACGCTGTCCGATATCAGCAGCACGGCGCCGGCCACGATGGCGCCTATCACCAGTACGTTCACGCCGGGTATGAGGAACGCGAGCGCGGTCAGGATCAGGGCGATGACGCCGAAGATCTTGCTGATCATCTTGAGGACCGCGAGGATCTTGTCCTTGAGCGAGTCGGTCAGCCCGTCGTCGTAGTTCTTGCAGTTCACCGCGTCACCGAGCCGCTTGCCGGACACGTCGAGCGCGTCGAGGGCGGCGGTCAGCCGGTTCTTCGCCGCCGTGATCCTGCCGTTGGCGTCGTTGATCGCGTTCTGTTTGTCGGTGCCCTTGTGCTGCTCCTCCGGCGAGACGGTGCCGTCCGAGCCTTTCTGCGGGTCCGGCATGCCCTTCGCGCCGGTCAGCGCGGCCTCGGCGTCCGAGCTGTCGTGCAGGGCCGCGGTGATCTCGGTCTTGCTGTGCTCCAGATCGGGCTCGTAGACGGCGATCTGCGTGGCCACGTCGTGGTAGCGCACTCCGGCCTTGGTCAAGTCATCCTTGATGGACTGGGCGTCGTCCTTCAGCGGCTCGACCCACTGCCCGATCAGGCCGTCGCTGCCGGTGTCGACGATCTTCTGCAGCTTGGTCACCGCGTCGTCGAGAGTGTCGGAGATGTGCTGGTAGCGCTTCTGCGCCGACTCGATGTCGGCCGGGTCGGCCCGGTCGACGGTCGCCAGCCGGGCGTCGTCGGACGAGGGGTCGAAGAAGACGCCGAGGAAACCCGCGCTCACTGCTTCTCCTTGAGGCTGTCGACCAGTTGCTCTTCACCCTGGTGCCAGGCGTCGTCGACCTGCTGGAGCTTCTTCACGAAGGCCTTCATCGCGTCGACCATCTTGTTGCGGTGGATGGTCCAGTTGTCGGCGAAGTCGCCCATCGAGAGGTTGGCGTTGAGCTGGCCCCAGTGCCCCTTCTCGTCGTTCTGGAAATCCAGGGCGCCCTCGAACTGTCCGATCAGTTCGTTGAGGTCGCCGATCAGCACGTCGAGATCCTTGACCACGAGGTCGGCCATCACATCACCGCTTCCACTTGAGGTATTTGGACGCTCTGCAGGGTGCCGTCGCCCAAGTGCACCTTGGCCGCGCCGGGCACGACGCGTTCGGCCAGGTGGGCCCTGGTCAGGCGTGCGCCGACCAGGTCGCCGGCACTGATCGTCGGTGGCGACAGCAGCAGGCCGCGCCGGTTCTTCTTGATCTCGACCTGCCAGCCGGAGAAGCCCATCGCCACCGACGAGATCTCGCCGGCGATGACCACCGCCCGGCGGGTGCCCGAGGCCTGCCGGATCAGCTGGCGCAGCCAGTCCCGGGCAGGCACGTCCTTCCAGGATTCGGCGTCATCGATCAGAAGAGCGACCGGACCGTCGCCCGGGTCGACCAGCTCGGCGAACTCGGCGTCCTTCGGGTTGTCGCTGGTGATCACCCCGCGTACGCCCGGCCGGCCGGCCAGGTCGCGCAGCGGTGAGCGCACCGGCGTACCGATGACCAGCTCGACCCCGCCGCGCAGCAGCGACTCGGCCATCACCATGAGCCCGGTGCTGCGCCCCGACCGGGACGGCCCGGCGATCAGGAACGTGGGCACGTCGGTGAGCAGGTCCATGCCGATCGGTTCCATCTCGTCGCCGCCGACGCCGAGCAACGCCCATCCGGCGGTGGGCTTCTCGATCGAGGCCCAGGCCTGCTCGAAGGTGAGCCGGCTCGGCATCACGGCGATCTTGTTGGGCCGCAGCTCCTTCGGTACGCCCGCCTCGCGCTCGGCCAGCCGCGCGGCCAGCGCGTGCATGGCGGCCACCTGGGACGGGCCGGCCGGGTCGGCCGCGATCAGGGCGACCTGCGTCTCCACGGCGGTGACGGCACGGTAGCCGCGTCCCGGCGGCAGGTTCTCCGGGATCTTCCGCGGGTTCAGGCCGGCCATGCTGGCATCCGTACGGTCGGACAGCCGCAACACCAGCTTCTCGTCGCACAGCGAGCTGATCCGCCCGGACAGCAGCATGTGGTCGCCGGCGATGATCAGGTGGACGCCGGCGCTGGCTCCCTCCCGCGAGAGCGTGAAGATGAGGTCGGTCAGTGCGCCGCCGTCGTGCTCGCTGAGCGTGCCCATGAACCCTTCCCAGCGATCCAGCAGCAGCATGATGTGCGGCAGGCGCTCGGCGGCCGGGCTGGACGCGCGTTGCTCGGTCACGTCGGCGAAGCCGCCCTCGCCGAGCAGCCGCTGGCGGCGCTGGACCTCGGCGTGCAGACGGTTGAGCAGCCGGACTGCCCGTTCGGTGTCGGAACGCTGCACGACCGCCCCGCAGTGCGGCAGCTTGGTCATCGGCAGCAGCGCGCCGTTGCCGCAGTCGAGGCCGTAGAGGTGCAGATCGCTGACACCGGACGCGCCGGCCGCGGCGACCGCGATGGTCCGCAGCGCCTGCGACCGGCCCGATCGCGGGGCGCCGACGATGTGCAGGTGGCCGAAGGTCGACAGGTCGATGGTGACCGGTTCCTGCGTCTGCGTGCGGGGCAGGTCGGCCAGGGCCCAGGCGAAGGCCGGCTCGCCGCGGGCGTCGCGAACCGGCTCGGACGGCAGCTCGAGCACGTACGCCGCGGGCAGCGCGGGCAGCCACGGACGCCGCTGCGGGGCCAGGCCCAGTATGTCGTTGGCCAGCTGGACCGCCGAGACCAGTACGGACAGGTCGGTGGCCTCCTCGGTCTCGACCACGCCGCGCGGCCGTTGCGGTGCCGGACGGCCGAGATCCTGCCAGCCGACCGGATGCAGGAAGGGAGCGGCCACCTCGGCCCGGTCCCGTCGCGGGCGGCGGCCGCCGACGCGGCCGGTTTGGAACGGGATCAGCGAGCTGTGGCCGAGCCGGACGTACGCCCGCCCCGGATGAGCCGACGAGATGCTGGCCGCCTCCCGGGCGTCGATGACGTCGCTGCTCTCCCCCGCGTCGGTGACGCGCAGTGCGACCCGCAGGTTGGTGTTGGCCCGGATCTCGGCCGACACGACGCCGGACGGTCGCTGGGTCGCCAGGATCAGGTGGATGCCGAGCGAGCGGCCGCGCTGCGCCACGTTGACCAGGCCGGTGACGAAGTCCGGCAGCTCCCGGGCCATCGAGGCGAACTCGTCGATGACGATGAGCAGCCGCGGGATCGGGGGCAGCCCGGGCCGCCGGGCGGCGTAGTCCAGGTAGTCCTCGAGGTCCTTGGCGCCGGCCGCGGCCAGCTGGTGCTCGCGGCGGGTCAGTTCGGCACCGAGCGAGGTGAGCGCCCGTTCGACCAGGTGCGTATCGAGGTCGGTGACCATGCCGACGGTGTGCGGCAGGTCGACACAGTCCTTGAAGGCGGCGCCGCCTTTGTAGTCGACGAGCACGAAGTTCATCGCGTCGGGCCGGTTGGCCACCGCCAGTGACGCCACGAGGGTCTGCAGAAACTCGGATTTGCCGGAGCCGGTGGTGCCGGCGACGAGTCCGTGTGGTCCATGGTGGACGAGGTCGAGCGCGAACGGCCCATCGAGCGAGTACCCGACCACGGCCCGCGTGTTGCGGCCGGACGAAGACCAGCGGGCGGTGACGGCCGACGGCGACGGGTCCTCGAGGTTGAGCAGCTCGAGCAGCCGGGCCGAGGACGGCAGGGCCAGATCGCCCTGGCTGTCGCTCACGTCCCGGAGCGGGGCCAGCCGGCGGCCGGTGACCCGGAACCAGCCGTCCACGATGTCGTCGGCGCGGATGTTCTCGATCTGCGCCGACCGCTGCTGTCGCAAGGTGGCCGGCATCCCGGCGCCGCCGACCAGAACGGTGGTGCACTCCTCGGGCAACGTCCGTTCGTCGGAGTCCACACAGATGCTGTAGACGCCGACCGCCGGGCCGCCGAGCAGGATGTTGACCACACCGGGCAGGGCACGCAGCCGCCGGGCACCGTCCAGGACGACCACGATGCTCGGGTCGGCCGACACCGCGTTGGCTCCGGTGTTGAGCCGGGCCTGTCGACGCGCTTCGATCAGCTCGATCAGCTCGGCGACCCGGCGGGCGATCGTCTCGGCATCGGTGCCCAGCAGCGTGAGACTCTGCTGCCCGAGCGAGGGACGGGTGTGCGGCAGCCATGCGGCCCAGCCCCAGAGCGGCGCCGCGCCCGGGTCGGTCAGCACGTAGAGCTGCAGGTCGCGTGGGCTCTGCAGGACGGACAGCTGACCGGCCAGCCAGCGGGCCATGTGCCGGGGCCACTCGTCGCGGCCGGCGATGCCGACGACCCCGGACTGCACGATGGAGAAGGACACCGGTACGTCCCGCACCCGACGGGGCTGCGGACGGCGCTGGGTGTCGTCGCCGTCCGTCTCCACGGTGACCACGCTGGGCCGATCGGCGGTGCCGACGCGGACCACCAGGTGATCGGGGTCGGTGCTGCGGCGTTCCCACAGGCGGGCCCGCGGGCCGGTGGCGATGACCAGCAACTCGGCCGGATCGGGGCCGGCGATGCGCCGGTCACCGCGTTCGAGCTCCAACGCCGTACTGATGTCGGCCTCGACGGCGGTGCGGCGAGCCTGGTATTCGGCGAGTCGGCCCCGGTGCCCGCGGCGGCCCTGCCGGCGCCCGCTGAACCAGTTGGACAGCATCATCAGCGGTGACATCGCAGTCATCATCAGGTACAGCGGGTTCTGCAAGGCCATCGCCATCACCGCGCCGAACCCGGCCGGCAGCAGGGCGGCGAGCCACGGCAACGCGTTGGTCCCCGGCGCCTTCGGCTCGGCCGGCAGGCGGAAGGCGGTCGGCCGCGATGGTGGGAGCAGCCGGGGCGGCCGGTTGTAGTCGAGGTACTCGCTGTCCGGGGACTGCTCGACCATCGCGTCCGGTACCAGCACCGGGTGGGCCTCGAGCAGGGTGTCGCCGACCCGCAGCTGGGCGGTCTCCCGCCAGACGACCGGTCCGTTGTGGACCGGCTCCCGGTCCAGCAGGACGCCTTCCGCGGCGGCGCGGATCCGTACGGTGGCGTTGACCGACACCGAGATGACGGCCGCCACCGGCGCGTCGCCGAGGGCCACCGGGCAGCCGGCCGCACCGATGCGGTGCTCGCCCGGGCCCAGCGACCAGATCCGGCCGGCCCCGTCGCCGGCCACCGCCCGGATCGTGGCCAAACCCTCGATCGCGTACGGGGCGGGGCCGGGAGCGCCCAGCCACAACGTCGCGCCGTCGTGCAGGCCACTGGCGGACAGTGGAAGGCCGAGGTCGAGCGGGAGGTCGTCGAGGAACACCGGGCCGTCGGTCCGGTATCTGGGATCGAGACTGTCCAGCAGGTTCTTGACGATGTCCCGGACCGGGGTGGAGGGCTCGGCGTCGACCACCACGTCGGCCGACCACGCCGACGGATACGCCAGTGTGATCAGCATGCGCACTCTCGGTTACCCCTCGATGAAGACGGCGCCGCGCCGGTCGATCGACCGGCGCGGGCTCACATCCCTGTGGTGACTACTGGCATCCCTGTGGTGACTACTGGTTGAGCGATCCGGCCAGCTGCGTGTCCATGTCCTGCAGCGCGTCGACCGCCTTGTCGAGCCAGGTGGAGAGCTGCTCGAGCGTCTCCATCAGGGTGTTGGCCGAGTTGACGAACTCGGTGTGCACCTCGTCGAACTTGCCCGACGCCTGGTCGGTGACGAAGCCCGACGCGGTCAGCTGGTCCACGATCGACTTGCACTCGGTCAGCCGCGAGTCGATGTCGTTCTTGTTGTTGCGCATGCGGGTCGCGCTGTCCGACATCTCCGCGTAGGTGACGTTGAGGTTCGCCATCGTGTCGTCCCTTCGAGTCTGCCGGGACCTCGGAACGGGCCCGACGGTCATCAACCGCCCACGAAGGTAGAAATATTGAAGGGCCAAGTCCATAGTGAGTACCGACATTGGGCCCAAGGGCCTAAAACGGACGTACGGGAGGGCACAATGCGCCGAACGGCTGGTGTCTCGCCGCCGTCGTACGAGTCGGCCGGGGCCTGGACGGTCGATCGCGCGGTCCGGGCCATGGCCACGGCGTGTGCCCGGCAGTCACGAGGGGTGCCGCCGGCAGTCGCGCTGACCCTGGCTCCCCAGCGCGTCCTCGTGCACCTGACCTCGCCCGACCAGTGGCCGCCGCCCGCCTGGTCGGTGGCCGACGAAGGCCGCACCTGGTGGATCGGCCTCGAGCAGGTGCGGAACGCGCCGATCGAACACGGCATCGCCGAGCCGTTCCCCCGGCTCGTCTCGCTCGGCGTGACCGGAGCCGGGCGCATACTGCTCAACCTCGCCGCGGCGGACGGTGTCATCAGCGTGGAAGGCGACGCTGTCCGGGCGTACGGTCTGGTCCAGGCATGGGCCACCCGCCTCACCACAAGTCCGTGGTCGGCCGGACTCCGGGTGGTCCAGGTCGGTTTCGCGTCGGACGACAGTCACGCCGACCTGGCCGAGGCCGCGAGCCCGCTGAACGACCCCGGCGGCGGCGTGCTGATGCTGGCCGGTGCGCCGGAGAACCGCGACCTCGAATACATCACCTGGCTGGCCGGGGAACGGCACCGAGGCTGGACGATCGTGGTGCTGGGTGCCGACGACGCCCGCTGGCGCCTGACGGTCGACGCGTCCGGAAAAGTCGAGACCGGCTTGCTCGACGAGCCGGTACGCCTGCGCGCCTGAAAGGAACACGGTTGAGTGCGACCAGCCGGCACGTGAAAATCGCCGTCTCCAGCCCCGACCTGCTGGCCCACATCCGGCGCGAGTTCGCCGGCAAGGGCCTGAGCGTGCAGGTCGAGGGCCTGCCCGTGGTCGACGTGCGGATCACCGGCGAGCCGGACGACGAGGCAGTGACCGAGGCGCTGCTGCGGCTGGCCGGCCCGGACACCTACCGGCGCGGGCCGGCCATCGCTCACTACCGCTTCACTCTGGTCCCGGCCCGGCCGCCGCAAAAAACTGTTTCGCCGCAGGCCGAACCGCGACAAGAAGGCCCGGTCGAGATCCCGTTCCTGTCGCGGCGCGAGGCCCAGGTCATGGAATCGATCAGCCAGGGCATGCGTAACGGCGACATCGCGACGTCGCTGCGGGTGACCGAAAAGACGGTGAAGAACCACGTGAACCGCATCTTCACCAAACTCGGCGTGCGCACCCGGGTCGAGGCGGTGCTGCTCTGGCAACAGGCCCAGCCGGCTGAGGCCGCCGCGAGCCGGCCGGTGCAATGATCGTGACGGGGTCGTTGAGGCCGAAGAAGTGGTGCGAGCGGCCCTGCTTCAGCTGCTCGCGACGAAGTCCAGCAGCTGCGCCTCGGTGAAGACCTCGCACCGGTCCCGCCCGTTGCGCTTGGCTTGGTACATCGCGATGTCGGCCCGCCGCATCAGCTCGGCCGGGTCCTCACCGGGCATGCTCAGCGCGATGCCGACACTCGCCCCGACGCTGACCCGCCGCCCGTCGATCAGAATCGGCTCGCTCAGCGACCGCACCAGCCGCTCTCCGACCCCGACCGCGGCCTCCTCGTCGACCGCACCGCGCATCAGCACCGCGAACTCGTCGCCACCGAACCGGCCGGCCAGATCGCAACCGCGCAGCTCCGAGCGGATCCGCTCGGCCGTCGTGACCAGCAGCCGGTCTCCCGCGGCGTGCCCGAAAGTGTCGTTAACCTGCTTGAACCGGTCCAGGTCGACGAAGAGCAGGGCGCCCGGCTCACCGGTCGCCGACTGCTCGGTCAGCCGCTCCAGGAAAAGGCCGCGGCTGGCCAGCCCGGTCAGCGTGTCGTGGACGGCCAAGTGCACCCGCTTGAGTGTGTGCGCGTCGGTCAGGGCCAGGCTGACGTTCTCGGCGAAGGTCCGCAGCGTCTGCTCGTCCTTGGCGCTGAACGTGCGTTCCGGCCGGTAGGACGCAACCATCAGCCCGCCGACGATCTGATTGTTCTCATGCACCGGCACGGCCATCGACGCCCGCAGCCGGCCCCCGGTCAGCTCGCAGATCGATGGGGACGCGTGCTCGTAGCCCTGGAGCACCACGACATCGCCGTGCCGCATAGCCTCGCCGGCCGCGCCCGCCTCGTTGAGCGGCAGCGCCGGGAGCCGAGTCATAGAAAGTCCGAACGCTGACCGCAGCTTCGCCCGGTCCGGGACGTCCTGATCGACCATCCAGAGGCCCACCACCTCGTCGCCGAGCAATTCGTGCGCGGCCGCCGTGATGGTCTCCAGGATCTGCTCCAACGGCTCCCGGCGCGAGATCGCCCGCTGGATCGACGATAACCGCATCAGCAGGTGCTGCTGCTCCCGCAACGACTCGGCCAGCCGCGCGTTCTCCGCCGCCTGACGCTCGCTGCGCTCGCGCATCTCCGTCTCCGCCTGCAAGGTACGCAGCATGCGCAGGGTCAGCTCCAGCGTCCGGGCCATGCCGCGCACCATGGTGCGCTCGCCCGCGGTAAACGGATCATCACTCCACCGCGCGATCACCAGACTGCCCGGGCTGGTACCGCTCCAGACCGCTGAGATAGCCGGACAGACACCCAACCCGGGCACATCAAGGTGGTCACGCTTCCGGTCGGCGACAGCACGCAAATCCTCGTACGACGGAGCCGACCCGGCCGGATAGCCCACCGACGCACTGACCTGCTCGCCGAGGGTGACCGCGCAGACCTCCGCCTCGAGCGCCATCGCGGCGCGCTCGGCGGCTGCCTGGACCGCCGCCGTCTCGTCCGACAGGGAGGTCATCGTGGCCAGCAGCTCGAGCAACTGCTGGACTTGCAAGGATGCGGCGCCCTCGGACATCGGTCAGCCGATGGCCAGGACGGCCAGCGTCTGATTGTGGAAGCCGTCGATGCCACGCGTACGGGCGATTTCGCCGTAGGTGTAGAAGCCGGCGAACGGCACACCCTTGGCCGAGTCCTCGATCCGCTCGCCCTCGCGCTTGATGCCGTCGTCGCCGAGCACCGCACGCAGCGCGGCACAGCTGAAGGTCAGCAGGCCAACCGGCGCCGTGCCGGCAAGGCCGTCGATCGCGGCCTGGCAGGCCTCTTCGGTGGCGGTCAGGATGGAGGCCTCGTCACCGGTCATCACCCAGGTCAGCCCGCCGTGGTCGATCGCGCCGCCGCCACCGATGGAGCGACCCTCAAGATCGACCTCGGTGCTCAGGTTGCGCGCTTCGACGCCGCTGCGCCGTTGCACACCGAGCGGGCGAGTCAGGGCGAATTGCTTGAAGGCCTCCTCGTCGGTGTACGCCTCCGGCGGCGCACCGAGCCGATCCAGGTAGACGTCGAGCGCCGGCCGGTCGTCGAGGGTGTAGACCCGGCCGTCGCCGGCGCTGGTCACGACCATCGGTTCCCCGACCTTGTCCCAGCCGTGTCGAACCGCGACCGACAGCGGCGCTTCGGACGCGATCGTCACGCCCATCACCGCATCGGTGTAGACGCCGTCTTCGCCGAACAGGTAGCCGCCGGTCATCCGCCAGCCGTCAGCCGACGCGCCACCGAACAACGGCACCGACGCGCCGAGGACCCCATAGGCCCCGCGCAGCACCAACTCCTGGTCGCGGGTCTGCCCGTCGGTCAGCAGGACCAGCACGCGGTACGGGTACTCGGCGAGCTCCTGGGCGCTGCACGCAACCTCGGCGCCCGCCTCCCGCTGCCGGCCGGTGACATGCTCGGCCGTACGAGCCCGCACGCTGATCCCCGCGCCGCCGATCGCGGCCACGGTGACCGTCCCGTCGGTGGGGCCACCCGGGCCGATCTCACCATGCGTAGTGCAGCCCATTACGGGCGTGCCCGGTGAAATCTCCTGAAACGCGTCCACCAACGCCTTCGGCTCGTGATCGATACCCGCGAAGACCAGCAGCAGCTTGGGCTCCGGGCCGGTCAACGCGGCCCGGGCCGCGGCCAGCGCGGCCGTGCGTGAATCTGCCGCTGCAGACTGCCCGACACCCATCCACCGACGATGGCTCGCGCCTGCCGCGGTAGTGATCATCATTGCTCCCCATAGTCATGAACTGAACCCCCACCATCGGCCGCAATACATCGCCCCTGAGCTTTCCCACCGACCCGCCGCGACGCCTGACGCTCCGAACCTGCGCGACGGCCGACCCGGCGGTCGCTACGAGCGGCGGGCGGCTTCCAGGCCCAGCCAGATGCGGTCGCGGGTGAGCGGCAGCTCGGTGAAGCGGACGCCGGTCGCGTCGCGGAGGGCGTTGGCCAGGGCCGGGGCGACCGGGTTGAAAGGGCTCTCGCTCATCGACTTGGCGCCCAGCGGGCCGATCGCGTCGTGGGTGTCGGCGAAGTGGACCTCGGTGCGGGGGACGTCGGCGAACGTCGGCAGGTGGTACTGCCGGAAGGCGGTCGTGGTCACGTGGCCCTCGGCGTCGATGTCCACGTGCTCGGAGAGGGTCGCCCCGAGCGCCTGGGCCACGCCGCCCTCGACCTGGCCGCGGCACTGCAGGGGGTTGAGCACCGTTCCGGCGTCGGCGGCGTGGACGCTGCGCAGGATGCGGAGCTCGCCGGTGCGGGGGTCGACCGCGACCCGGAACCACTGGGCGTTGAAGGCCACCGATCGGGGGGTGCCGTCGAAGTGGCCCTCGCCGACGATACGGCCGCCGGCCCGGCGGGCCACCTCGCGTAGGGAGACCTGGTCGCCGCCCCGGGCCAGGATCTCGCGCCGGAGCGCCGTCGCCGCTTCGAGGACGGCCCGGCCCGCCACCACGACGCCGGTCGAGCCGAAGGCGCCGGTGTCGTGGGCGACCACGTCCGTGTCGGACTGGCGGATCAGGATGCGGTCGGGGGTCGTGCCGAGAACGCCGGCGGCTATCTGGGCGTGCACGGTGGTGCTGCCGTTGCCGAACTCGGCCGTGCCGACGCCGATCTCGAAGCGGCCGTCCGAGCCGAGGGTGGCGGTCGCGTCGGCGTAGTGGCCGCCCGGTGGACCGGCCGCGATCATCGCGATGGCCGCGCCCTCGCCGACCAGCCAGCCGTCCGGGGCGGCCTCCTGCGGCGCGGCGGCCGCGGCGCGGACATCCGAAAGGCACTGGTCGAGGCCGTAGCTGGCGATCGTCAGGTCGTCGGCGTGGTCGCCGGGGGCCAGCAGCGGTTCGCCTGGCCGGACGATGTTGCGCTCGCGGAGGTCGAGCGGGTCCAGGGCGAGCATGCGGGCCAGTTCGTCGAGCACCGACTCGACGGCGAAGGTGACCTGGCCCAGGCCGTACCCGCGGAACGCGCCCGCCGGGACCGTGTTGGTGTAGACCGACCAGGCGTCGGTCTGCTTGTTGGGGCAGCGGTAGACGGCGAGCGACTCGTGGACGCCGTGGTACATCACGGCCGGGCCGTGGTTGCCGTACGCCCCGGTCTCCGCGACCACCCGCAGGCGCAACGCGGTCAGCGTGCCGTCGGACCGCGCGCCCGCCTTGAGGGTGACCGTGAACGGGTGCCGGGTCGTCGCCGAGGTGAACTGCTCGGCCCGGGTGTACTCGAGCTTGACCGGGCGCCCGGTGCGCAGTACGGCCAGCGCGACCAGGTCTTCGACCAGCATCTCCTGCTTGCCGCCGAAGCCGCCGCCGACCCGGCCGGCCAGCACCCGCACGCGGTCCTCGGGCAGGTCGAACAGCCTCGCCAGGGCCCGCCGGGTCAGGAACGGTGTCTGGGTGCTGGAGCGGATCACCAGGCGGCCGTCGGCGTCGAACCAACCGACGGCACCGTGGGTTTCCAGGCTGGCGTGCTGCACGCGTACGGTCCGGAAGGTCTCCCCGTAGACCGCGTCCGCCTCGGCGAATCCGGCCTCGACGTCGCCGAGCGACGCGTGCAGCTCGCCGGCCACGTTGGCGCCGGCGCGGGCGATCCCGTGCGAAGGACCCTTGTCGCCGTGTACCAGCGGGGCGCCGGACGCCATCGCCTCGTCGGCGGTGAGTACCGCGGGCAGCAGTTCGTAGGAGACCTGCAGCCGCCGGCAGCCCTCCTCGGCCGCCGCCTCCGAGGTGGCGATCACCGCGGCGACGCGCTGCCCGGCGAAGCGCACCACGTCGTCGAGCACCCGGGTGTCGGCCGGGTCCTCGGTCGGGTGCTCGTGCTGGGCGGTCGAGAAGTAGTCGTCCGGCGCGTCCTTGTGGGTGAGGACCGCTTCGACGCCGGGCACGGCCAGCGCGGCCGAGGTTTCGACGGCCAGGATCCGGGCGTGCGCGTGGGGCGACCGCAGCACCTTCATGTGCAGCAGGCCCGGCACGTCGAGGTCGAAGGTGTAGCGCGCGGTCCCGGTCACCACCTGCGGGCCGGCCGGAGCTCCGGGTGATTCCCCGGAGACGTTGACGACGCCGTCGACCGCGTCCTCGATCGCGCGGTAGCCGGTGCACCGGCAGAGGTTGCCCTTGAACGTACGCGGCAGGCAGGCCCGCTGGTCGGCGTCCAGCGCCGCCGTCGTCATGATCAGACCGGCCGTGCAGAAGCCGCACTGGAAGCCCTGAGCGTCGAGAAAGGCCTGCTGCACCGGGTGCAGAGAATCCCCGGCCAGCCCCTCGATGGTGGTTATCCGACGACCCCGGGCCCGGAAGGCGGGGTAGACGCAGGAGTGCACCGGCACCCCGTCCACGTGCACGGTGCAGGCCCCGCAGTCCCCGGTGTCGCAGCCCTTCTTGACCCCGAAGCACCCCTGCTCGCGCAGGAAAGTCCGCAGGCACTGCCCGGGCCGCGGCTCCCGGTCGTGCGACCGTCCGTTGATCTCCAGGGTCATGCGTCGAGCTCCGCGCGGATCTCCTCGGCGTACAGCCGGCTCAGATGCCGCCGCCACGCCGGCAGCCCGTGCACGTCGCGCACGTACGCCGTCTCGGGGATCCGCTCGGCCAGCGCCACCTGCAGGATCTCCGGCGACGGGAGGGAGGCGAAGCGCAGCACGTAGGGCCGGGTCGTCGCCGCCGTCACGGTCAGGACGAACGATCCGTCGGCGTCACGGCGCCCGATCAGCAGGGCGGCCGACCGCCCGTACGCGTGCAGCGAGCCCTGCCGGACCGCGCTGTCCGACGACAGCGAGGAGCGGGGCAGGAACACCGACCGCAGCAGTTCCCCCTCCCGCAACGCGTTGCGGCCGTCGCCCGTGACGAACTCGCTCACCGGCACCTGGCGCGAACCGTCCGGCCCGAGCAGCAGGCAGACCCCGTCGAGGGCCGCCCCGAGCGCGATCATCGGCCCGGCGGGCAGCGAGGCGCACAGGTTCCCGCCGACCGTCGCGACGTTCCAGATCTTGAACGAGGCCAGGAACGCGTGGCAGCACTTCTCGATCAGGTGGTGCCGGTGGGCGGCGAGCGTGGCGACGGTGCAGGTCGCGGCGACCTCCAACCCGTCCGGACGCGAGATCAGCGGCTCCCAGCCGGCCGTGGTCAGGTCGAGGAGCCGCCGGATGTCCGGGGAAGGCGCGGCGAACAGGGCCGTACCGCCGCCCAGCCAGGCGTCCCCCGGACGCCACTGGCCCACGGACGCCGGGCTGATCACCTCGGCGACGGTGTTGAGATCCACGTTCGTACGCTACGCGCCGTTTGTTTCACGAGGCGACGATCAGCAGGGTCACGGCCACCGTGAGCAGCCAGGCCGGATAGAGCGCGAACGGCCGCCGGGGCGCCGCGATGTCGGGCGGCGGCGCGAGCGGACTGATCTCGAACGACCGGGTCCGGGCCACCCGCAGCGCGGCCACGAGCTCGTCGGCGGTCCGTTGCCCGGATGTCGCGGGCCAGGGCGCGGGCGCCGGCACGGTCAGCACCGACTCGCCCGCGGCCAGCAGCACCGAGCCGCGATCGTCGTGCAGCACGGCGCTGTCGGTCGCCCACGGCTGCCGGTCGATCCCGCGGAACCCGACCGCCGCGATCCCGCCCGCGTGCCACCGCAGTCGCGGCCGCAGCTGGTTGCGCCAGCCGAACTCGTAGCCCGCCGCCGCCGCGACAGCTATTAGAACCGACAAAGCGGTACGCGAGAGCGATCCCAGCCGACCGAGCTCGCCGGCCCCGAGCGCCGCCCCCAGCCCGATGGTCACGGTAGCCACCCACGCCCTCTGAGGCGCGATCCGATGCTCCCGGGTCCGGTAGGCGTCCCCCTCGGCGTCCGAAGAACGCAGAGCCCGCGGATCGACCAGTTGCTCCTCGTCGTCCTCGATCTCCCGCGGAAGCCCGTCGACCACGTCGTAGGGCACGGTGATCACCTCACCGACCGGCCCGACCGGCACGTGCAGCCGCCCGCCGACCTCGACCGCGCACCACGCACCCGGCCGTGGCTCGCCGAAGAGAACGGCCTCCCTGGTGTGCGGGTCGTCGTCCTCCGGCTCGTCCGGTTCGGCCACGTCGAAGCCGAACTCGAGCGCGGTCTGCCCGTCCGGCGACGGCAGCAGCACATGCAGGTAACCGACCTGTTCGACGACTCGCACGGTGTGCGCCGGCTGGGGGAGCCCGAACAGGTCGCGCAGCGCGTGCTGCCGATGCGCGGCCCTCGCCAGCAGGGCACAACCGAGCCCGGCGCCCCCGATCACCAGGGTCAGCAGGGGCGCGGCGCGCACGTCCGACCAGACATAGCCCAGGCCCAGAGCGGCCAGCGCGATCAGGGCGGCGCCGGCCGCCTCGGTCCCCCGGGCGACCTTCGGCGCCAGCAGCGGTTGCGGCGGGCGGCGACGTGGGACCGGCTCACCCGGGTGCGGCCGGTCACCCTGGGCGACGAGCACGCTTATTGCGGCGTACGCCCAGACGACCGCGACAGCCGCATAGGGGCCGCTGAGGGAGGTCCAGGCGAGCGCGCAGAAGATGCTCGCCCAAGCCGCGGCCCACCGGTGGGCGTACGCCATGAGAGCGGGAGCCAGCAGCAAGCCGGCGCCGACCCACCTGGCCCCGGGCGCGGGGTCCTGTGCCCCGCCCAACAGCCCGAAGACCAGGAGGAAGACCGCCAGCCCGGCGGCCGGGACGAGCCCCTCGGCACGCAGCAGCCGACCCATGCCCCCCATGGTCGGGGAAGATCGGCCGCCGGGTGGACGAAATGCTGGAAGCCAGCGTATGCGTATAGTGTATGTATGCCGAACAAGACGATCTACGTGGCCGACGACGACCTGACCCTGTTCACGCGGGCCCAGGAGCTGAGCGGCGGCAACCTCTCGGCCACCATCGCGACCGCCCTGAAGCGCTACGTCGAGGTCGAGGAGGGCCGCCGCGAGGGCTACGACGAGATCACGGTCAAGGTCGGGGCCGGACCCGGGCGCAAGGTGCGGTTCTCCGGCGTACTGCTGGGGGAGTGGGGGCGCTCGACCAGCAAGACCGTCGAGGTCTACCGGGTCTATCGCACGCTGAAGGGTAAGTACGCGATCCACGTCGAGCGGTCCCCCGACTATGTGTGGTCGGGCGACAACGCCAAGGGCAGCGGATGGCGGGGGGTGCTGCAGGCCTACCTGGGACCCAACCAGACGTGGGGCAGCACCCAGGGCGACGCGTCGCTCGACGTGGTCGAGACGGCCGACGAGCTGCGCGCCCGCATCCCGGCCGAGCTCGCCGACCTGATCGCCGCCGTCCTCGACCAGCCGGCGATCGAGGAGCTCGACATCTGACCGCCGGCCCGGTTGGTCGGTGCCATTCACGGCCACCGTCGCTCCCGTCGCTCCCGTCGCCAGGGCCGGCCAGGCGACCCCGGTGTGGCCGCGGTAGAGCCGCCCGTCGCGTGAGCGGCTGCCCTCCGGGTGGATGCCGAACGCGCCGCCCTCGTCGAGCACCCCCTTGGCGACCTGGAGCGCCTGTTGCGCCCAGCGAGGGAGTTCCGGGCTGAATAGCGGGGGAGTTCCGGGCTGACGTCCGCATAGACAGTGTCCACCAGCCCTCGGTAGACACTGTCTACCCGTTGCGGCGTAGACCCGGTCGGACTCCACCGGAACTCATGACGGTGAAACCGGAACTCATGACGGTGAAATCAGTCCTGGCCGAGGGGCGGAGCCCAGCCGGGGCGGCGGATGAGGCAGAACGGGTGGCCGGCCGGATCGGCGAAGACGTGGTCGCCGGCCGGGAGCTCGGTGGCGCCCACGGCGAGTACGGCCTCGCGGACCGCGGCCAGGTCGTCGACCATGACGTCGAAGTGGATCTGCTGCGGGACGGCCGGGTCGGGCCAGGTCGGCGGGCGCTGGTCGGGGGAGCGCTGGAAGGCGAGGCCCGAGGTGCGGTCGTCGGCCGAGACGACCGCGAAGTCGCCGTCGTCGTAGGTGATCGGCTGCCCGAGGAGTGTGCTGTAGAAGGTTGCCAGCGCCCGCGGGTCGGGGCAGTCCAGGATGACGTGGTGCAGACGTCCGATCGGCATCGCCGACACGCTAGTCGCGCCTCACGCCGGTGCAAAGCGTTTTGCCGCGCGGCCGCGCCTGATGAGGACTTCGGCGACGACCAGGTTGATGATCCAGCCCAGCGTCTGGCCGATCGGGATCATCGAGGGCGCGCGGTCCCCGATCGTGCTCGGGTCCGCGCCGCCGAACGGGATCTGGGCCAGCAGGAGCAGGGGGACGAGGATGCGTGAGGTGACGGCGAGGAAGGTCAGCGCGTAGTTGCGCGTCATCCAGGCCCGGTGGGCGGTGAAGTCCCGCCGGCGAGCCGCCCGGTAGGCCAGGCCGCCGGTGACGAGCCAGAGAACGGCCGCCGTGATCAGGCCGATCCGGGTCAGGACGCTGCCGGACCACACGGCGACCGGGATCGCGGCCAGCGCCGACGGCAGGACTCCGGCGAGGAGGTAGGTACGGCCGATCGCGCGATGGATCCGCCTGCGCGCCCGGACCCGCGGCATGAACTGCAGCGGGCCGAGCACGAGCGCCACCGTGGCGGTGAAGATGTGCACCACCAGGACGGCGTAGTGCAGGTTTCCGCTGACGTCCAGGCGACTGTTGCCGATGTCGAGGGTGAGGTAGGGAAACGTGAGCACCGCGGCGAAGACGACCGCGACCAGGAATATCAGCCTTGCCCGCATGACGGTCAGGATCTCGTGGCGGAGGCGGCGCGGTCGTCCGTCACGGAGCGGCCATGCGCATGCGTCGTGCGACGTAGACGAAGCCGCCACCTTGCGGGTGGCGACTCCACCCCGCGTACGAAAAAATGCGCAAGCTATCGCTCGATGGGTGACCACCGCCATTCGGCGACCCGCGGGTCGTCCTCGCCGTTGGCGCGGGTGTAGAGCCGGCACTCCTCGCGTTGGTCGATCATCTCCTGGCGGAGATGAGCGGCCGTGGCGGCCAGGCCGGGGACGCGGTCGATCACGTCGATGACCAGGCGGAACCGGTCGAGGTCGTTGAGCATCACCATGTCGAAGGGCGTGGTCGTGGTGCCCTCCTCCTTGTAACCGCGGACGTGCAGGTTGGCGTGGTTGGTGCGGCGGTAGGTGAGGCGGTGGATCAGCGCCGGATAGCCGTGGTAGGCGAAGATCACCGGCTTGTCGCGGGTGAAAACGGTGTCGAACTCGCGGTCGGAGAGGCCGTGCGGGTGCTCGTGGTCGGGTTGCAGACGCATGAGGTCGACGACGTTGACGAAGCGGACCCGCAGGTCGGGCAGGCGTTGGTGCAGGATGCCGGCGGCGGCCAGCGCCTCCATGGTCGGCACGTCGCCGGCGCACGCGAGGACGACGTCGGGTTCGGCGTCCATGTCGGTGCTGGCCCAGTCCCAGATGCCCAGGCCGCGGCGGCAGTGCAGGTCGGCCTCGGCGAGGGTGAGCCAGGACGGGGCCGGCTGCTTGCCCGCGATCACGACGTTGATGTAGTGCCGGCTGCGCAGACAGTGGTCCATCGTGGACAGCAGGGTGTTGGTGTCCGGCGGCAGATAGATCCGCACGACCTCGGCCTTCTTGTTGACCATGTGGTCGATGAAGCCGGGGTCCTGGTGGGAAAAGCCGTTGTGGTCCTGCCGCCAGACGTGGCTGGAGAGCAGATAGTTGAGCGAGGCGATCGGCCGCCGCCACGGGATGCCGCGGGTGACCTTGAGCCACTTCGCGTGCTGGTTGACCATCGAGTCGATGACGTGGATGAACGCTTCGTAGCTGGTGAAGACGCCGTGCCGGCCGGTCAGCAGGTAGCCCTCGAGCCAGCCCTCGCACAGGTGCTCGGAGAGCACCTCCATGACCCGGCCGTCGGGCGACTCGTGGTCGTCGTCGCTGGTCGTCGCGGCGGTCCAGGTGCGGTCGGTGACCTCGAACGTCGCCTGCAGGCGGTTGGAGGCGACCTCGTCCGGGCCCATCAGCCGGAAGCGGGTGGGGTTGGCCTTGATGACGTCACGCAGCCAGGTGCCGAGGACCCGGGTCGCCTCGTCGAGGTTCTGCCCCGGTTCCTTCACCTCGACGGCGTAGTCCCGGAAGTCGGGAAGGACCAGGTCGCGAAGGAGTTCGCCGCCGTTGGCGTGCGGGTTGGCGCTCATCCGGCGGGCACCCTTCGGGTGCAGATCCTCGAAATCGGCCGGGAAGAGCTCGTCCGGACGGTACGACCTCAGCCACTCGTCGAGCTGCCTCAGGTGCTCCGGATTCCCCCGCGGGTCGGAGAGCGGCACCTGATGGGCCCGGAACGTCCCTTCCACCGGCTTTCCGTCGACCTCTTTCGGCCCGGTCCAGCCCTTCGGCGTGCGGAAGACGATCATCGGCCAGCGGGCGCGGGTGCCGTCGTCGCTGCCGCGGGCGTGCTGCTGGATCTCGGCGATCGTGTCGAGACACTGGTCCATCGCCGCGGCCAGAGCCTGGTGCACCAGCCGCGGGTCGTCGCCCTCGACCACGATCGGCTCGTAGCCCCAGCCTTTCAGCAGGCTCAGCAGGTCGTCGTCGCCGATCCGGGCCAGCATCGTCGGATTGGCGATCTTCCAGCCGTTGAGATGCAGGATCGGCAGGACCGCGCCGTCGCGGGCCGGATTGAGAAATACGTTCGACAACCAGCTGGTGGCCAGCGGCCCGGTCTCCGCCTCGCCGTCGCCGACCACGCAGAACACGGTCAGATCGGGGTTGTCGAAGGCCGCCCCGTACGCGTGCATGAGCGAGTAACCGAGCTCGCCGCCCTCGTGGATCGAGCCCGGCACCTCCGGGGCGACGTGCGACGGGATGCCGCCGGGGAAGGAGAACTGCCGGAACAGCCGCTGCATGCCGGCCTCGTCGCGGCTCACCGACGGGTAGAGCTCGGAGTAGGTGCCCTCGAGCCAGGTGTTGGCCACGATCGCCGGCCCGCCGTGCCCGGGGCCGATCACGTAGATGGCGTCCAGGTCGCGCCGCAGGATCTGCCGGTTGGCGTGCGCGTAGATCATGTTGAGGCCGGGGCTGGTGCCCCAGTGGCCGAGCAGGCGCGGCTTGATGTGCTCAGGGGCGAGCGGCTCGCGCAGCAGGGGATTGTCGAGGAGGTAGATCTGGCCGACCGTCAGATAGTTGGCGGCCCGCCAGTACGCGTTGATCCGGTCGAGCTCGTCGTCGGTCAGGGGACCTTGCAAGGTGGACGCGGTCATG
>DASWRZ010000155.1:0-5392 GCA_036402935.1 Actinoplanes sp. | reverse complement strand
GCAGTGGCGATCGCCGGCTACACCAACGCCGGCAAGTCGAGCCTGCTCAACCGCCTGACTCAGGCCGGGGTGCTGGTCGAGGACGCGCTGTTCGCCACCCTCGACCCGACCACCCGGCGGGCCGCCGCGGAAGACGGCCGGATCTACACGCTCTCCGACACGGTCGGCTTCGTGCGCCACCTGCCCCACCACATCATCGAGGCGTTCCGCTCGACTCTGGAGGAGGTGGCGTTCGCCGACCTGGTCGTGCACGTCGTCGACGGCGCCCACCCCGACCCGGAGGGTCAGGTCAGCGCGGTCCGCGAGGTGCTCGGCGACGTGGGTGCCGACCGCATCCCCGAGCTGCTGGTGATCAACAAGGTCGACGCGGCGAGCGAGGAAACGATCCTGCGGCTCAAGCGGGCCTGGCCCGACGCGGTCTTCGTCTCGGCCCGTTCCGGGGTCGGCATCGAGGAGCTCCAGGTCTCGATCGCCGAGCGGCTGCCGCGTCCGGCGGTCGATCTGCGGGTACTGCTGCCCTATGACCGGGGCGACCTGGTGGCCCGCATCCACCGCACCGGCCAGGTGATACAGACGCGGCATGTCGAGGAGGGCATGGAGCTGACGGTCCGGGTCGGGGAGCAGTTGGCGGCCGACCTGGCGCCCTTCGTCGCGGCGTAGTTGCGAAACTCCCAGCGAACTGTGATCTGGCCTAGCCGGGCGGCGCGTTGTCGGCGCGCCGTCGCCGGAACGGAGTCGGTCGAGTACGGTCAGTATTCCGGCACAGCGGGCGGCCGGACGCTCTGACCTGCGTTGATCCACGCGTAACGCCGACGCGGGACGCCGCATGCGACACTGATCGGATGCGGCGTCTCGTCTTCTCGGTCATCGCGGCCTCCGGGCTGCTCGTGGCCGGTTCATCCCCGGCACTCGCCGATGATCCGGCCCCCACGGTCAGCGTGAAGGCGACACCCGGCAAGAAGATCTGCAAGGTCACGGACACCACGCTGGATGAGCTGTCCGGCATCGTGGCGACCGGTTCGGGCTTCGTCGTCGTCGACGACAGCAGCACTCAGGACAGCCACAAGAAGGTCTTCTTCCTCAACAGCAAGTGCAAAGTCGTCAACTCGGTGAACTACACCGGCAGCCCGATCGACACCGAAGACCTGATCCTGTCGCCCGACGGCAAGACCCTCTGGATCGCCGACACCGGAGACGACGGCGTCCGGGCCGCCAGCCCGACCCACCGCGACCACATCGCCCTCTGGTCGATGAAGGCCGACGGGTCGAGCAGGCCGAAGATCTACCGCGTCGCCTACCCCAGCGGTGACTATCACGACGCCGAAGCGCTGCTCCTCCAGAACGGCACGACGCCGCTGCTCGTCACCAAGGAGCTGGGCAAGGCGGCCTCGATCTACGAGCCCAACGGGCCGCTGAAGGCCAACAACCAGACCAACGTGCCGCTGAAGAAGGTCGGCGAGATCACGGTCTCGGGCACGACCACGCCGGCCAACACGGTCGCGCAGATCGGCAACAAGACCATCGACGGCGGCGCGATCGCGCCCGGCGGAGCCAAGGTCGCACTGCGCACCTACACCGACGCGCTGGAGTGGGACGTCACCAACGGCGACGTGCTCGGCGCGCTGAAGAACAAGCCGCGCACGACCGGGCTGCCCAACGAGCCGTTCGGCGAGTCCATCACCTACAGCCCCGACGGCAAATACTTCTACACGGTCTCCGACATGAACGGCGACCACTCCACCGCCAACTACATCATGCAATACACGCCGGCGACGACCGTGGCGGCGGTGACCAAGTCGAAGTCGGACGCCGGCGGCGCGACCACCCACTGGTATTCCAACCTCACGCTCAACCAGATCACCCTCATGGTGGGCGGAGTGGGCCTGATCGGCCTGATCCTGGTCGGTGTCGGCGTGCTGGGCATCGTGCGCAGCCGCAAGCGGGCGGCCCACGAGCCGCCGTCCTACGGTGGCGACGCCGGCCCGCTCGACGGCGACCCCGAGACCGAACTGATCGGCGTCGGCGGTGCTCCCCCGCGCGCCGATGTCTACGGTGCCCGGTCCGGCGGCATGGCGCCCGGCACCGCGGGCGCTCCCGGCAACCCCCCGCGGGGCCCGGTCTACGGCGGCGGTGGCGGTGGCGGCGCCCCGCAGTACGCCCGCCCGCCCGGCGGCCAGCAGGCTCCGGCCCGTGGTGGCCAGCAGCCCCCGGCGCGTGGCCCGCAGCCTCCGGCCCGCGGTGGCCAGCAGCCCCCGCGCGGTCCGCAGCCTCCCGGCCGCGACGGTGTGTACGGCGGCGGCCAGCCGCCCGGCGGCGGTTCGGGCCGTGGCCCGGCGCCGCAGGGCCAGCGTCCGCAGGGCGGTCAGGGCCGCGGCCCGGCTCCGCAAGGCGGTCAGGGTCGTGGGCCCGCTCCCCAGGGGGGTCAGCGTCCGCAGGGCGGCGCCGGCGGTCAGGGTCGGGGCCCGGCTCCGCAGGGCGGTCAGCGTCCTCAGGGCGGTGGCATGCCGCCCGGTGGTGGCCGTCCACAGCGTCCCCAGGGCCAGCGTCCTCAGGGCGGCGGCAACTACGGCCAGGGCGGCCCCCAGCGGGGCGGCGACGGCCGGTCCGAGTACACCGCCCGTCCGGACGGCCGGTTCGACAACCCCGGCTATCGCCGCTGACAGCGGAACGCACGGAGGCCGGTCCCGCGACGGGACCGGCCTTTTCGTTTGCCGCGCGGCCTTCCGGCGCTCGCGGGCCGTCGCCGGCCCGCTCACGGTGGTGCGGTCCGGTCAGACCCGGCGGAGGACGGCCACGACGCGGCCCATGATGGTGGCGTCGTCGCCCGGGATGGGGTCGAAGGCCGGGTTGGCCGGCATCAGCCAGACGTGGCCGTCGCGCTGGCGGTAGCTCTTCACGGTCGCCTCGCCGTCGATCATGGCGGCCACGATGTCGCCCGCGTTGGCGTTCGGCTGCTGCCGGACGACGACCCAGTCACCGTTGCAGATGGCGGCGTCGATCATCGAGTCGCCCTTGACCTCGAGCATGAAGACGTCGCCCTCGCCGACCAGCTCGCGCGGCAGCGGGAAGAACTCCTCGACCGCCTGCTCGGCCAGGATCGGGCCACCGGCCGCGATGCGGCCGAGCAGCGGAACGTACGCCGGTTGCGGGCGCGCCGAGCGCAGGGCCTCGTCGTCGACCAACTCGCTGGGGGAGCGCACGTCGACCGCCCGCGGACGGTTGGGGTCGCGGCGTAGGAAGCCCTTGGTCTCGAGCGCCTTCAGCTGGTAGGCCACGCTGGACGGCGAGACCAGCCCGACCGCCTCGCCGATCTCGCGGACGCTCGGCGGGTAGCCGTAGCGCTCCACCCAGTCGCGGATGAACTCAAGGATGCGCCGCTGCCGGGCCGTCAGGTCAGCGGTGACCAGGTCGGGGAAATGGCTGACCACGGGCGTGACCGCGCGCAGCTGGGGCGCGTCGGTCGCGCGTGATCGGCTCGGCGTGCGGCGTCGCAACGCGGCGGCCGCGTTCGCTGACTCGGGCTGCTTGACATTGGATTGTTGCCGGCTCGTCCGGTCGTCGGTCGACACGTAAGCCCTCCCTGTCGGCCAGTGCCTGTTAGGGCACGTGGTGCGTCGCGGAAGCCGGAAACGCCGTGGGGATGGCGTTTGTCCGGCTGACCCCTCTTGACGGCAAACCGTAATCGGCGGGTACGACATATTCAAACATCTGTACGACATCGGCCCCGGCGTGTCGCCCGGAAGTGCTCGACTTCCGTACGCCTGTTCTGATAGACCGTCGTACGGGCGTTCGATCGAACGCCCGTACGAATAGCGATCTTGAAGCGCTGATCTTCGATCGAGTGAGGGGGAATCGCCATGGTGAGCCACGGTGTCCGGCGGATGGAACCGCCGCTGCGGCTGACCCGTCGCGGCCGCAGCGTCGTGCTCGTCGTCCTCTTCCTGGCCGCCACGCTGGCCAGCGTCGTGCTCTTCACCACTGCGTCCCGGGCCGACACTGCGTCCGGGGCCGACGGGTCGTCGACCGGGCCGGCCCCGACCGTCGTCGTGCAGCCCGGCGACACGCTGTGGCGCATCGCCGCCCGCGACATGTCCCGGCGCGACAACCAGGCCGCCGTGGCCGAG
This sequence comes from Actinoplanes sp., assembly GCA_036402935.1. Lineage (GTDB taxonomy): Bacteria > Actinomycetota > Actinomycetes > Mycobacteriales > Micromonosporaceae > Actinoplanes. The sequence goes on along the minus strand of DASWRZ010000155.1, from coordinate 1,268 downwards.
TTGCGCGATCTGAACAAGTTGGCGAGTTATGACATTCAGCCCGGTGACGTTCTGGTGTTACCTCGCGGACACTGACCGCGTCCCGCAAATCGCCTCAAATCGCCCCTTCGTGGAGCACCGCGTGATCACCGGTACACCGCACGTGTTGAGTCGCAGAATACGGCGCGTCGGCGCGCCACTGAGCTTGCGCCCGCGTCCGCTGCGGCATAGCGTCTACCCCAACATGTAGTAGTTACAAGGGTGTAAGTCATCCACTGGTTGGGGTTTCGCCTCCCCGGTTATCCACAAGTCGTCCACAGCGGCGCGATCGATTCGATCATCGCGAAGCTGCGTTTCGGCGTGCCCTCCGGTCGCGGTTCGGGTCGTGACGGGAGGAAAACCGGGTGGGGTCGGAGTCCGGAGGGAGATCGCGGTGCGTTGCCCGTATTGCCGCCACGCTGACTCGCGTGTGGTCGACTCGCGTGAGGCCGACGACGGTCAACTCATCCGTCGGCGTCGCTCGTGTCCCGAGTGCGGCAAGCGGTTCACCACGGTTGAGGAGGCGGTGCTCGCCGTGGTCAAGCGCAGCGGGGTCACCGAGCCCTTCAGCCGCACCAAGATCATGAGTGGCGTCCGCAAGGCCTGCCAGGGCCGGCCGGTCGACGAGGACGCGATCGCGGTGCTGGCTCAGAAGGTCGAGGAGACGATCCGGGCCAAGGGGGCCGCCGAGGTGCCCAGCCACGAGGTGGGGCTGGCGATCCTCGTCCCGCTGCGGGAGCTCGACCAGGTGGCTTATCTCCGTTTCGCCAGCGTCTACAAGTCCTTCGACTCGCTCGACGAGTTCGAGAAGGAGATCCAGGCGCTGCGCGAGGCCCGGCAACTGACGTAACACGACGACGAAGAAGCGACGAGTGGCAGCACCAAAGAGGGGGAGCAGTATGTCCGGGGACGGCATCACAGCAGGTCGCCAAACAACGGGCCAGCAACGGGGCAGCCGTGCGAACGGTAACCGTGCCGCAGGGGGGCTGCGGCTCGAGCGGGTCTGGACGACCGACGGTGTGCATCCGTACGACGAGGTCGAGTGGGAGCGCCGCGACGTCGTCATGACGAACTGGCGGGACGGCTCGATCAACTTCGAGCAGCGCGGTGTGGAGTACCCCGCGTTCTGGAGCGTCAACGCGGCGAACATCGTGACGACCAAATACTTCCGCGGTGCCGTCGGCACGCCGGAGCGTGAGTGGTCGCTCAAGCAGCTGATCGACCGGGTCGTCTCGGCCTACCGCAAGGCC
>DASWRZ010000154.1:0-10473 GCA_036402935.1 Actinoplanes sp. | reverse complement strand
GTCAGGTCGTCGACGATCGCCGCGCCCCAGGTGCCCTTGACGAACGCGTTGCCGTCGACGACGCCCTTGAGGATGCCGTACGGGTGCCGGGACAACTCGCCGAAGCCGGGCGCGAAGGTGATCGGCGCGTGCATGATCGTGCAGCCGGCGGCCCGGGCCGCCTCGACGAACGCCACCGTCTTGGGCAGCATGCCGGTCTTGTCCATCACCGGCGCGACCGCGTCGTGCAGGACGCCGCCGTCGGAGGTGAACTCGTTCTGGTATTCGATCAGCACGACCGCGGTCCTGGCCGGGTCGAGCTGCAGGGTCTCCGACATGGGTGAGTCCTCCTGTGGCGTCGGTCACTGCTTCCTACCCCAAGCAAGCACGGGTTTCGCCGCACGGCAAGCCCGATCGGCTCAGCTCTTTGCCGTGGCCGGTCGGCTCTGCCCCGTCTGCGGGTTGGCTCGCGGCCGTCAGCGGGTTGGCTCGTGGCCGTCCGCGGGTCGGCTCTGCGCCGTCAGCGGGTCGGCTCTCCGCCGTTAGCGGAAGAGACGGTCGATACCTTCCGGCGTCGATACGCTGGCGGGATGCATTCGCGTCACGACCCGTACCGGTGGGGGCAGCCGGGTCAGCCGTCCCCCGGCGGCCCCTGGCAGCCGGCCGACCTGCCCGGCACCGGCCCGGGCCTCCCGGGCTGGCTCGAGGAGCGCCTCTTCGACCAGCGGATCGTCATGATCCGGGGCGCCCTGACCGCCGAGACGTCGACCGGCGTGGCGGCCGCATTGCTCACGCTCGACGCGGCCGGCCCCTCACCGGTCCAGTTGCACGTGGCGAGTTCGGGCGGCGACCTGGCCGCCGCGCTGGCGATCATCGACGTGATCGACGCGATGGTGGCCCCGGTGCACGCGGTGGTGACGTCCGAGGCGGCCGGCGCGGTGATCGCGGTGCTGGCGGCGGCCGAGAAGCGGTCGGCCTACCGGCACGCCCGGTTCCGGCTCACCGAGCCGCGCGCGGCCGGCGTCAACGGCACCGCCGACGAGGTGGCCGCGGCGGCCGGGCAGCACCTGCGCGAGCTGGAGGAAGTCATCCTGCGGCTGGTCGCGGTCACCGGGCAGGCGCGCAGCCGCATCGAGGACGACCTGTCCGCCGGGAAGAACCTCAGCGCCCAGGAGGCGCTCGGCTACGGCCTGATCGACGAGGTCATCGGCAAGGAGTAAACCCGCAGCCCCGACACGCGTCATCGGCGAGCGGCAAACCGACGGCCCCGACACGCGCCATCGGCGAGCGGCAAGCAGACGGCTCCTCAGCCCCAAAGCGCGACGCGCGTCATCGCCGAACGGGAGCCGACGACCCCTTAGCCGCAAAACTCCATAGGCGTCATCGTCAAGCCGCGAGCCGACAGGCCGCCGAGGCGCAAAACTCGATACGCGTCATCGGCAAGCGGCGAGCGTCTCAGCCGCAAAACGCGACGCGCGTCATCGGCGGGCCGGGAGGCGGCCCGAGAAGCGGGCCGGGAGGCGGGCGGCTGTGGCTCGGTGGGCGGGTCACGGCCGAGGCGGGACATGGGAACGGCCCCGGGTTTCCCCGGGGCCGTTTTCCGTACGCGGTGAGGCGCCTCAGTCGGCGGCCGTCACGCGATGCCTCAGCCGGCGACCTTGACGCCCATGGAGCGGGCGGTGCCGGCGACGACCTTGATCGCCGCGTCGAGATCGTTGGCGTTGAGGTCGGGGAGCTTGCGCTCCGCGATCTCCTTGATCTGCGACTGGCTCAGCGTGCCGACGGTCTGGGTCAGCGGGTTGGACGCGCCCGACTGGATGCCCAGCGACTTGCGGATCAGGAAGCTGGTCGGCGGCGTCTTGTAGACCAGCGAGTGGCTGCGGTCCTCGTAGACGGAGACGATGACCGGGATGATCTCGCCCCGGTTCTTGGCGGTGGCCTCGTCGTACTCCACCTTCACGGCACGCATGTTGGCCCCGGTCGGACCAAGCATCTTGCCGAGGTCGACCATCGCGGCGTTACCCGCCTCAAGCGCGAGGGTTACCTCATGGGTCTTTTTCTTGGGCGGCATTGCGTAGGGCTCCTCTTAGGCGCGCTGCGGGCTGAACGCGCAGCTCGCCAGCATCATCAACACACGACAGTTACACACGAGAACCCCGAGACCTTACTACCGCGATCTCGACACGGTCAAAACGCCCGGGCCTGATCAAACGGCAGTGGAGTCTCGGGTACCGCCTACCAGCATAACTCGGGGCTCAGTACTGGTCGCACTTGCACCGGGTCATCAGGGCCCGGACGGTGGAAACGTACTGCGGATTGGGCAGAGTCCTGGTCGCGCCGTCCTGCTCGATCGAGCCCTGACCGGCGTTGTAACCGGAGATCACCACGTTGAGCAGGCACCACGACGTGCTCGTCTTGCACTTGCCCGGGCTGAGGTCGTATTTGCCGCCGAAGTAGAGATCGCCGGCGTGGCGGGTCAGGTAGGCCAGGTAGTTGGCGCCGGCCCGCGCGTTCTGCCGGTAGTCGGTGGCGTCGTAGTCGAGCCCGAACCGCTGGTTGACGAAGGCGATCGTGTCGGGCATGACCTGCATGATGCCGGTGCCGCCGTCACAGTTGTGGATGTTGCTCTGCCAGCCGCTCTCCATGTAAGACACGCCCTTGACCAGCGTGTAGTTGAGTTTCAGCTGGGGCGCCTCGTGGGTCCAGTAGATGCGGCCGGCCGCGTCCTTGAGCGCCGCCTTGACCTTGCTCATCGAGACCGGCTTGGTCTTGTCCTTGTGAGCGCACGCCGGCAGCTGCTCCCAGAACGGCTGCTCGGTCGGGGCCGTGTTCACCGGCTTCTTCGTCGCCTTGGTCTTTCTCGGCGTCGGCTTGGTGGTCGGCTCGGGCGCCTCGGTCGTCGGGTCGGCCGTCGGCTCGTCGGTCGTCGGATCGGCCGCCGGGGCCGAGGCCTGGTCGGCCGCCGGCGCGGCATCGTTCACCGAGTCGTTCCTGCCGCCGAACACGCCGCAGCCACCCAGCGCGAGCAGCGCGACCGTCGCCACGACCAGATGCCGGAAACCACGGACCCCTGACTTTGCCATCGACGACCTTTCCTCCTCCGAGCCGGATCGATGGCGAACCGTAACAGCCGGTGCCCGCGCGACGCTGCCCGGCGAATCGGACAAAGCGCATGTGTGACGAAACCGGTCCCGTCGATTCAACCCCGGGACGGCAACCGCAACCATCGCCGAGGACAATAGAGGTATGCAGACCCGCACCGACCTACGCAACGTCGCCATCATCGCCCACGTGGACCATGGCAAGACAACCTTGGTCGACGCCATGCTGCGCCAGGGGAGTCAGTCCCACGCGCGCGGCGAGATGGCCGACCGCGCCATGGACTCCATGGACCTGGAGCGGGAAAAGGGCATCACCATTCTCGCCAAGAACACGGCGATCAGCTACCAGCCCGCCGGCGACGAGAAGCCCGTCACCATCAACATCATCGACACCCCCGGCCACGCCGACTTCGGCGGTGAGGTCGAGCGCGGCCTGACCATGGTCGACGGCGTCGCCCTGCTGGTCGACGCCAGCGAGGGCCCGCTGCCGCAGACCCGCTTCGTGCTCCGCAAGGCCCTGCAGGCCAGGCTGCCGATCATTCTGATCATCAACAAGGTGGACCGGCCCGACGCGCGCATCAAGGAGGTCGTCGACGAGACGTACGAGCTTTTCCTCGACCTCGACGCCGACGAGCACCAGATCGAGTTCCCGATCGTCTACGCCTGCGCCCGCGACGGCATCGCCTCGCTGACCCAGCCCAAGGACGGCACCGTCCCCGAGGACGCGACCGACCTCGAGGTGCTGTTCAGTACGATCCTCAGCACCATCCCGGCCCCGACCTACACCGAGGGCGCGCCCTTGCAGGCCCACGTGGTCAACCTCGACGCCTCCAACTTCCTGGGCCGGCTCGCACTCTGCCGGGTCCACGAGGGCACCATCCGCAAGGGCCAGACCGTGGCCTGGTGCAAGACCGACGGCACGATCAGCAGCGTACGCATCTCCGAGCTCCTGATCACCGAGGGCCTCGAGCGCAAGCCCGCCGAGAGCGCCGGCCCGGGCGACATCATGGCCGTCGCCGGCATCGCCGATATCATGATCGGCGAAACCCTGGCCGACGCGGACAACCCGATCCCGCTCCCCCTGATCAGCGTGGACGAGCCGGCCATCTCGATGGTCCTCGGCACCAACTCGTCGCCGATGGTCGGCCGGGTCAAGGGCGGCAAGGTCACCGCCCGCATGGTCAAGGACCGGCTCGACCGGGAGATGGTCGGTAACGTCTCCCTGCGCGTCCTCCCGACCGAACGCCCCGACGCCTGGGAAGTGCAGGGCCGCGGCGAGCTGGCGCTGGCCATCCTGGTCGAGCAGATGCGCCGCGAATCGTACGAGCTCACCGTCGGCAAGCCGCAGGTGGTCACCAAGGAGATCGACGGCAAGGTGCACGAGCCGGTCGAGCGCCTGACCATCGACGCGCCCGACGAGTACATGGGCGCCATCACCAGCCTTCTGTCCCTCCGCAAGGGCCGGATGGAAGAGCTGATCAACCACGGCACCGGCTGGCTGCGGATGGAGTGGCTGGTCCCGGCGCGCGGCCTGATCGGCTTCCGGACGGAGTTCCTGACCGAGACCCGCGGCACCGGGATCATGCACCACATCTTCGAGGACTACGAGCCCTGGTTCGGCGAGCTGCGTACCCGCAGCAACGGCTCCCTGGTGGCCGACCGGTCCGGCGTCGTCACCGCGTTCGCGATGACGAATCTGCAGGAACGCGGCCAGCTCTTCGTCGAACCGACCACCGAGGTCTACGAAGGCATGATCGTCGGCGAGAACTCCCGCCAGGACGACATGGACGTCAACATCACCAAGGAGAAGAAGCTGACGAACATGCGCCAGTCGACCTCCGACGAGACCGAGAAGCTGATCCCGCCGCGCAAGCTGTCGCTCGAGCAGGCCCTCGAGTTCTGCCGCGAGGACGAGTGCGTCGAGGTCACCCCGGCGGCCGTGCGCATCCGCAAGGTCATCCTCGACCAGCAGACCCGCGGACGGCAGGCCGCACGGCGCAAGCACGCCCAATGACCTGCAGTCGGTGACCTGCGGCGGATGATCCGCGGCCAGTGACCGGCGGTCTGCGGACGATCAGCCTCTGAGACGCCGGGGCTGCTCACGCCGTACATCTGAAAAGTGCAAGCCCCCGCCCACCGTGAGGTGAGCGGGGGTTTTCTTCGTCAGCTCCGGTGACCGGCCAACTCGCGTCTGCGCTCGCGGGCCAGGCTGGCGGCGGTGGCGAGGCCCAGACAACCGACGATGACGACCAGGGAAAGCCAGATCGGGATCTCGGGAGCCCAGTGCACGCCGTGGCCGCCGTTGAGGAACGGCAGCGAGTTGGTGTGCAGCGCTTCGAGGAAGAGCTTGACGCCGATGAACGCGAGCACGGCGGCGAGGCCGAGGTTGAGGTAGACCAGGCGTTCGAGCAGGTTGCCGAGCAGGAAGTACAGCTGGCGCAGGCCCATCAGCGCGAAGACGTTGGCCGTGAAGACCAGGTACGGCTCCTTGGTGATGCCGAAGATCGCCGGAATCGAGTCGAGCGCGAACAGCAGGTCGGTCGTGCCGATGGCGATCATGACGATGAGCATCGGGGTGAACAGCCGGCGCCCCTTGTTCAGCACCGTGAGACGGCCGTCGCCGAAGCTGCCCGACACCGGCAGGGCGCGCTTCGCCCAGCGGATCAGAACGTTTTCCTGGAACTCGTCGTCGTCGCCGTTGCCCTTGATCAGGGTGATGGCGGTGTAGACCAGGAACGCGCCGAACAGGTAGAACACCCAGGAGAACTGCGCGATCAGGGCAGCGCCGGCGGCGATGAACGCACCCCGCATGAGCAGGGCCAGCACGATGCCGATCAGGAGCACCTTCTGCTGGAACTGCCGCGGCACGGCGAAGCGGGCCATGATGATCACGAAGACGAACAGGTTGTCGACGCTCAGCGAGTACTCGGTCAGCCAGCCGGTGTAGAACTCGCCGGCCGCGCGGCCCCCACCGACGAACCAGACGCCGAGGCCGAACAGGAGCGCGAGCGCGACGTAGAGCGCGACCCAGAGGCCCGACTCGCGCATCGTCGGCTCGTGCGGACGCCGGCCGACGATCAGCAGATCGACCGCGAGCACGGCGACCAGGGCGACCAGGGTGGCGATCCACACCCAGGGGGAGACAGTCAACGGGAACCTCCGGCAGACACGGTTCGACGCTGTGTCCGCCGTTTCGGGCCGTTGATTCCCGCGGCCTTCAAGGCGTGCACAGCGACGTGCGGCTGTCGGAGGTCTCTTCCGCCGTCCCCTTCACGTGGGACGACCGCCGGGCCCGGGTCGGCCCTCGGGTGGGCCTTCCGTGCTGACGAGACCGGTGCGGGGGAATACTCCCCTCCTACAAGGAGCCATTCTGTCTCATGGGGGCGGCTTCTGTTAGGGCGGGCCGCAGAAACGTGGGGCCGGTCTCTCGCCTTATCGCCCATCGTGGTGGTTCAGGGCAGTTTTCTCGGGTTTTTCTCGGGTGCTTTCACTTGCGGGCGGTCGTCTCGGCGCGGGGTTTGCGAACGTGTTCGGTACGATCGTGTTCATGAGTGCGCGTCGGGTGCCTGTCAGCCGTCGAGTGCCTGTCAGCCGTCGGGACCGGCCGGCCAAGGCGCCGCTCAGCCGGGAGGCGGTGGTCGAGGCCGGGATGCGCGTCATGCGGGAGGACGGCCTCGAGCGGCTGACGATGCGGCGGCTCGCGGCTGAGCTGGACACCGGGGCGGCTTCGCTCTACGTCTACGTGGACAACATGGCTGAGCTGCACGGGGCGCTGCTTGATGAGCTGCTGCGGGACGTTGCGCTGCCGCCGGTCGCCGCGGCCGGCTGGCCGGATGCGGTGATCGGGGTGCTGAGCGACTACACCCGGATGCTGTGGAGGTATCCGAGCCTGGCCCGGTCGGTGCTGGCGCTGCATCCGTCCGGACCGAACTATCTGCGTCTGATCGACTGTCTGCTCGGCCTTCTCGCCGCCGGCGGTGTGCCCCTGCAGGCTGCGGCGTGGGGAGTCGACCCGCTGCTCCAGTTGGCAACGGCTACCGCGGCTGAGCAGGGCACCCGGCGCGAGTCGGCCGAGGCCGTGGGCGAGGAGCAGAACCTGGAGGCCGCGGTCCGCGAGGTGCGGTCGTCGGACTACCCGAACATCGCGCGGGCCCGCGACGACCTCTTCTCGGGCGCCGGTGAACAGCGGCTCCGCTGGTACTTCAGGTCCCTGCTCGCCGGCATGGCCACCACTCCCCTCCCGATCGAGTAGGGCGCGCGGGTCAGGGCTGATAGCGGGCTCGGCGACCGTGCGAGGTGAAGCCCAGATCCTGGTAGAGGTGGGCGGCGCCCGGGTTGTTGACGTTGACGGTCAGCCAGGCCTCCGGCTCGCCGGCGGTGGCCATGCGGTGCAGGGCCTCGGTGACCAGGGCGCGGCCCAGGCCGCGGCGGCGGGCGGCCGGGACCACGCCGACCTGCACTATCCAGCCGACCGCGGCGGTCAGGAAGCCGGCGTCGCCGATGCCGGGCCGGTACGCCAGCAGGGACCAGCCGGGGCGGAACTCGTCGTCGGCCTCGTTCTCGGCGATCCACTCGGCCGCGGTCGGACCCGGGAAGCCGGGCCGGCCGCGGAACGAGGCCGTGTAGACCTCGAAGAATCGTTCGGCCAGGTCGCCGGTCCAGGTCGTGACCGCGGTGCCGGCCGGCCAGCGCGGCACGGCGTCGAACCAGGTCAGGTCGATCCAGAGCACGTCCTCGGCGAAGACCGCTCGCAGCCCGCGCGAGCCGAGAAGGGCGGACGCCCGCGCGGTCAGCGACTCGGTCTCGACCGTTATGACGCCCTGGCTGAGCGATCCGGCGACGGCCAGGGCGTGGTCGAGCAGCCGGCCGCCGACGCCGCAGCCGCGGGCCGCCGGGTCGACGAGGCCGGTGACGATCGGGCCGTCCGCCCCCGGGCACACCGCGCCGGCCGCCACCAGCTCGCCCGAAGAACCGCGCAGGCCGAAACGCACACCCCCGACCGCACCCCACCGTCGCCGCAGGAACCCCGGGTCACCGGCCAGCGGCAACCCGCCGTCGGCGACCAGGCACCGCCGCGCGAGCCGCACGAGATCCTCCGGCACGTCCGCGGCCACCTCGGCCCACGGCCCGGAGGGCGGCCGGCGCTCGGAGGGCGGCGGACGCTCGGAGGCCGGCGGCGAAGGAGGGCCCTCGGTCGGGGTCATCGACCGAGGCTATCGAACTTTGACTATTTGACGCCTGTCATATCCATGCCGCGCAGTTCCTTCTTCAGCTCGGACATCTCGTCGCGGATGCGGGCGGCCAGCTCGAACTGGAGCTCGCGCGCGGCGGCCAGCATCTGCCCGTTGAGGTCCTGGATGAGCTGGGCCAGCTCGGCCCGGGCCATGCCCGCGGTGGGTGCGGTGCTCGTCGCGGCGCGGGCGCGTGATCTGGTCTCGGGGACCGGCGCCTTGCCGCGGGACATCTGCCGGCCACCGCCGCCGACCATCGGGCCGCTGACCGTGGCGTCGGTGTCCTCGGCCTCGCGGTAGATGTCGTCGAGGATGTCGTGGATCTTTTTGCGGAGGGCCTGCGGCGTGATGCCGTTCGCCTTGTTGTGGGCGATCTGCTTGGCCCGGCGCCGGTCGGTCTCCTCGATCGCGGCGCGCATCGACGGAGTCATCTTGTCGGCATACATATGGACCTCGCCGGACACGTTTCGTGCCGCGCGGCCGATGGTCTGGATCAACGACCGACCGCTGCGCAGGAAGCCCTCCTTGTCGGCGTCGAGGATCGCGACCAGCGACACCTCGGGCAGGTCGAGGCCCTCGCGCAGGAGGTTGATGCCGACCAGCACGTCGTAGTCGCCCTTGCGCAGCTCCTTGAGCAGCTCGACCCGGCGCAGGGTGTCCACCTCGGAGTGCAGGTAGCGCACGCGGATGCCGTTCTCCAGCAGGTAATCCGTCAGGTCCTCGGACATCTTCTTGGTCAGCGTGGTGACCAGGACCCGCTCGTCGCGCTCGGTGCGCAGCCGGATCTCGTGCATCAGGTCGTCGATCTGGCCCTTGGTCGGTTTCACCACGACCTGGGGGTCGACCAGGCCGGTCGGCCGGATCACCTGCTCGACGAACTCGCCCTGGGCCTGCTGCATCTCCCACGGGCCCGGGGTCGCGGACAGGTAGACCGACTGGCCGACCCGCTCGAGGAACTCGTCGAACCGCAGCGGCCGGTTGTCGGCCGCGCTGGGCAGCCGGAACCCGTGCTCGATCAGGATGCGTTTGCGGGAGGCGTCCCCCTCGTACATACCGCCGATCTGCGGGATCGTCACGTGCGACTCGTCGATGACGGTCAGGTAGTCGTCGGGGAAGTAGTCGAGCAGGGTGTATGACGGCTCGCCGGGTGACCGGCCGTCCATGTGCATCGAGTAGTTCTCGATGCCGTTGCAGAAGCCGACCTGCCGCATCATCTCGACGTCGTAGGTGGTGCGCATGCGCAGCCGCTGGGCCTCGAGCAGCTTGCCCTGCCGATCCAGCTCCTCGAGCCGCTCGGCCAGCTCGGCCTCGATGCCGCGGATCGCCCTTTCCATCCGCTCCGGGCCGGCCACGTAGTGGGTCGCCGGGAAGATGATCAGCTCGTCGACCTCGCGGACCACGTCGCCGGTCAGCGGGTGCAGGTAGTAGAGCTTCTCGACCTCGTCACCGAAGAGCTCGATGCGGATCGCCAGCTCCTCGTAGGCCGGGATGATCTCGAGCGTGTCGCCCCGGACCCGGAACGTGCCGCGCTGGAACGCCATGTCGTTGCGCGAGTATTGGATGTCGACGAGCCGGCGCAGCAGCTTGTCGCGGTCGATCTCGCCACCGACCTTGACCTGGACCGCGCGATCGACGTACTCCTGCGGCGTGCCCAGGCCGTAGATGGCGCTCACGGTGGCGACGACGATCACGTCACGCCGGGTGAGCAGCGACATCGTGGCCGAGTGCCGCAGCCGCTCGACCTCCTCGTTGACCGACGAGTCCTTCTCGATGTAGGTGTCGGTCTGCGCGATATAGGCCTCGGGCTGGTAATAGTCGTAGTAGCTGACGAAGTATTCGACCGCGTTGTTGGGCATCAGCTCGCGCAGCTCCTTGGCCAGCTGCGCGCAGAGCGTCTTGTTGGGTGCCATCACGAGCGCCGGCCGCTGCAGCTTCTCGATCAGCCACGCGGTCGTCGCACTCTTGCCGGTGCCGGTCGCGCCGAGCAGAACCGTGTTGCGGTCGCCGCGCCGCACCCGTCGCTCCAGCTCAGCGATGGCCGCCGGCTGGTCACCGGCGGGCTGGAACTCACTGATGACCTCGAAACGGCCGTCGAGAACAGGGATGTCGAGCGCCATGGCAACCACCGTACGTCGGGGGTACGACAAGTTCCCGCGGTCGCC
>DASWRZ010000153.1:0-4072 GCA_036402935.1 Actinoplanes sp. | reverse complement strand
GGAGATGTTGCCCGCGTTGCCGACCGGCAGGCAGTGGATGTCGGGCGCGTCACCGAGCGCCTCGACGATCTCGAACGACGCGGTCTTCTGCCCGTGCAGCCGGAAGATGTTGACCGAGTTGACCAGCGAGACCGGGAAGTCCTGCGACAGCTTCGAGGCGAGCGCGAGGCAGTCGTCGAAGTTGCCGCTGACCTGCAGCAGCTTGGCCCCGTGGACGAGCGCCTGGGCCAGCTTGCCGAGCGCGATCTTGCCCTGCGGCACCAGCACGGCACAGGTCAGGCCGGCCCGGGCGGCGTACGCCGCGGCCGAGGCACTGGTATTGCCGGTGGAGGCGCAGATGATCGCCTTGGAACCGTCCTCGACCGCCTTGGAGACCGCCATCGTCATGCCGCGGTCCTTGAACGAGCCGGTCGGGTTGGCCCCCTCGACCTTCAGGTAGACGTCGGCGCCGACGCGCTGCGACAGCACCGGCGCGGGCACGAGCGGGGTGTTGCCCTCGTGCAGTGTGACCACCGGGGTGGCCTCGGTGACCGGCAGACGATCCCGGTACGCCTCGATCAGTCCCCGCCACATGGCCGTCACCTCTCACTCAAGCTGCGCGTTGGTTGCGCGAACGCGTCCCAGGGTGCCTCAACTCACCGAATCTTGGGACGAGTGTCCATTACTCGGGACTCAGGCTCCGCCCTCGACACGCAGCACGCTGGCGATCGATCGCACGATGTCCAGCCGGGACAACTCCTCGACGGTCGCGGCCAGGTCGGCATCGGGCGCGCCGTGGGTCACGATCACGAGTTTGGCGTCCTCTTCCCGGCCCGACTGGCGGACCGTCGCGATCGACACCTCGTGCTGGGCGAAGACACCGGCCACGGTGGCCAGTACGCCCTGCCGGTCGGCGACGTCGAGGCTGATGTGATAGCGGGTGACCGCCTCGCCGATCGAACGAACCGGCAGGTGGGCGTAGTTGCTCTCGCTCGGCGCCCGGGTGCCGGACAGCCGGTTGCGGGCCGCCGCCACGATGTCGCCCAGCACCGCGCTCGCGGTCGGGGTGCCACCCGCGCCGCGGCCATAGAACATGAGCTGACCGGCCGCCTCGGCCTCGATGAACACCGCGTTGAACGCGTCGCCGACCCCGGCCAGCGGGTGGCTGCGCGGGATCATCGCCGGGTGCACCCGCACGCTGACCGACTCGTGCCCGGCCGAATCGGGGCCACGCTCGGCGATGCAGAGCAGCTTGATCGTGCAGCCCATCTCCTTGGCGCTGGCCATGTCGCCCGCGGTCACCCCGGTCATGCCCTCGCGGAACACGTCGGCCGCGGTCACCCGGCTGTGGAACGCCAGCGAGGCGAGGATCGCGGCCTTCGCGGCCGCGTCGAAGCCCTCCACGTCGGCGGTCGGGTCGGCCTCGGCGTACCCCAGCTCGGTGGCCTCGTCGAGGGCCTCGCTGAAGCCGGCGCCGGTCGAGTCCATCGAGGAGAGGATGTAGTTGGTCGTGCCGTTCACGATGCCGGTGACCCGGGTGACCCGGTCGCCGTGCAGCGACTCGCGCAGCGGGCGCAGCAGCGGGATCGCGCCCGCGACCGAGGCCTCGTAGTAGAGGTCGGCGCCCCCCTCGGCGGCCGCGTCGTGCAGTGCCGCGCCGTCCTCGGCCAGCAGCGCCTTGTTGGCGGTGACCACGCTCTTGCCGGCCCGCAGCGCCTCGACCAGCCAGGTGCGCGCCGGCTCGATGCCGCCGACCACCTCGATCACCACGTCGACGTCGTCGCGCTTGACCAGGCTCAGCGCGTCGGTCGTGAACAGGGCCGGGTCGACCGGCAGGTTGCCGCGTTGCCTTCCCGGCCGCCGCACGGCAACCCCGACGACCTCCAGCGGGGCGCCGATCCGGGCCGTGAGATCGTCGGCCTGGTCATCGAGCAGGCGGACCACTTCCGAACCGACGGTCCCACAGCCGAGCAGTGCGAGGCGGACCGGTTTGCCAGAGGGGCTCATCCAACATCCAATGCGAGCAGGTCGGCCTCGGTCTCGCGGCGCACGATCACGCGCGAGGCGCCGTCACGCACCGCCACGACCGGTGGCCGAGTCACGTGGTTGTAGTTGCTCGCCATGCTCCGGCAATAGGCACCGGTGCCCGGTACGGCAAGAAGATCTCCGGGCTGCACGTCGGCGGGCAGGAATTCATCCTTCACGACGATGTCCCCGGACTCACAATGCTTTCCCACCACGCGGGCGAGCATCGGCTCCGCCCTCGAGGCCCGGCCGGCCACCGTCGCGCTGTACGACGCGTCATAGAGCGCCGTACGGATGTTGTCGCTCATGCCCCCGTCGACACTCACGTACGTCCGGATGCCGTCGACGTCCTTGACCGTGCCGACCTCGTAGAGCGTGAACACCGACGGCCCGACGATCGCGCGGCCCGGCTCGATCGACAGCCGCGGCTTGCGCAGCGAGGCCGCCTCGCACTCCGACTCGACGATCTTGTTGATGCGCTTGGCCAGGTCGCCCGGCGTCGACGGATCGTCCTGGGTCGTGTACGCGATGCCGAAGCCGCCGCCCAGGTCGAGCTCGTCCAGCTCGACGCCCCGCGTGTCCCGGATCTGCGCCTGCAGCTCGAGCACCCGGCGGGCCGCCACCTCGAACCCGCTCGTGTCGAAGATCTGCGAGCCGATGTGCGAGTGCAGGCCCTTCAGCTCCAGCACGCCCTCGTCGAGGATCGTCACCGCGGCCCGGAACGCCGCCCCGCCGGCCAGCGAGAAGCCGAACTTCTGGTCCTCGTGCGCGGTGGCGATGAACTCGTGGGTGTGCGCCTCGACGCCGACCGTGACCCGGATCAGCACGTTCGGCCGCTTCTCGGCCAGCCGGGCCAGGTAGGTGAGCCGGTCGATCTCGTCGAACGAGTCGACGATGATCCGGCCGACGCCCGCCTCGAGGGCCCGCGACAGCTCGGAGGCCGACTTGTTGTTGCCGTGGAAGCCGATGCGCTCGGCCGGGAAGCCCGCGGCGAGCGCCACCGCCAGCTCGCCGCCCGAGCAGACGTCGAGGAAGAGGCCCTCCTCCTCGACGACGCGGACGACCGCCTTGCAGAGGAACGACTTGCCGGCGTAATAGACGTCGGCGTCCCCGAACGCGGCCGCGAACTCCCGGCACCGGGCGCGCAGGTCGTCCTCGTCGAGGAAGTAGGCGGGCGTGCCGTACTCGGCCGCCAGGTCGGCCACGCTGACGCCGCCGACCTGCAAAAACCCGGCCTCGGCGCGGGTCACGGTACGCGGCCACAGTTGCGGCACGAGGGCGTTGACGTCTCCGGGCGCACGCAACCAGGCGGGCCCGCGGTTGCCCAGGTCACCGTGCAGCGCCCCGGCCTCATGCGCTCGCATGCCGTACCTCCCTTCCGGAGCCTCGCATGCCCTACATCCTTTCCGGAGCGGAGACGCCGAGCAGGCCCAAACCGTTGGCAATCACCGTACGGGTGGCGTCGTTGAGCCAGAGGCGGGCGCGGTTGCCGTCGCCGATCGGCTCGTCGCCCTTGGGCAGCACCCGGCAGGCCGGCTCGTCGTAGAACCGGTGGTACGCGCCGGCGATCTTCTCGAGCAGCCGGGCGACGTGGTGCGGCTCGCGCAGCTCGGCCGACCGGGCCACCGTCTCGGGATATTCGCCCAGGGCCTTGAGCAGGTCGTTTTCCTTCTGATTGGTGAGCAGCTCGGCCCGGAAGCCGGCCGACTCCCCCCGGGTCAGGCCCACCGCCGCGGCCTGCCGGGCCACGCTTGCCGTACGCGCGGCGACGTACTGCACGTAATAGACGGGGTTTTCCCGGCTCGCGCTCGTCCACAGCTCGACGTCGATGTCGATCGGCGAGTCCGACGAGTAGCGTGCCAGGGCGTACCGGGTGGCGTCGACCCCCAGCGCGTCCACGAAGTCCTCCAGCGTGACGACCGTGCCCGCCCGCTTGCTCATCCGCACCGGCTCACCGCCCCGGACCAGGTTGACCAGCTGGCCGATCAGGATCTCCAGATTGCGCTCCGGGTCGTCGCCGAAGCAGGCCGACATGGCCCTCATCCGGCCGAGGTAGCCGTGATGGTCG
>DASWRZ010000152.1:0-11700 GCA_036402935.1 Actinoplanes sp. | reverse complement strand
GCCGGTCGCGTCCGGCGGCCACCAGTCCACGGTCGACGGTCATGCCGCAATCCCGGTCGGTAGCGTTGGTGCATGCGGGAGATTGTTATGAGTGGCTGGGCGCCGTACGCGATAGCCGCCAGCCCGGACGGCCCGGTGTGGATCACCGTGCTTTCACCGGCGGGCCTGGCCCGGCTCTCGCCGGACGGCGCCGGCGTGACGCTGCGTGAGCTCCCGGCCAAGCCGATGCTGGTTGCGGTCGGTGCGGACGGCACGGTGTGGCACACGAGCCAGGACGACCGTATCGGGCGTGACGGTGAGTCGTGGTTCTCGCTGCCGGCCGGGGCGTCGCCCTACGGTATCGCCGCCGATCGGGGCGGGGGTGCGTTCTTCAGCGCGCCGGGCATCGACCGGATCGGGCACATCAGCGCTTCGGGCGAGATCGAGATGATCGCGGCACCGGGTTATCCGGCCATGGTCACCATGGGTGATGACGGGGCGGTCTGGGTGGCACTCAACGCGGCCGGCAAGCTCGCGCGGTGGGACGGCGGCGTGGTGGACACCGTGGACGTTGCGCCGGGGCGTACGGCGGCGGCGCCGGTCGGGATCGCGGCCGTGGGTGATCGGGTGTGGTTCGCCGACATCGCCGGCGGAGGCGTCGGCCTGGCCGATGGGGGTGGGGTCGTCGAGCGGGTGGAGTTCGACGATCCGGGGTGCCGGCCGCACGCGGTGGTGGCGGCGCCGGACGGTGGGTGCTGGGTGACGTTGTGGGGGTCGGGGCAGTTGGCCCGGGTGAGCGCGGGCGGGGCGGTGACGCTGTTCGACCTGCCGGGGAAGGAGCCGCACGGGCTGGCGCTCGTGGGGGAGGAGGTCTGGGTCGCGATGGAGAGCGGCTCGGTGGTCCGGGTAACGCCGGCGCCGCGGGGAAAGCCGTCAGCATAAGGGACCGCCGTCCTCCGAACCGTGGTGTCTCCGTGGCCGTGCCATCGAGCGACCACGATACGAACGATGCGCAATCGAACAACTACAGATGGTCGACGCTGTTGTAGCGGTCCAGCACCAGCCGCTCGCCCTGCTCCACGAAACGGCTGATCGACGCGTTCCGCACCGACCCGGCTGCCCGCTCCATCTCGACGACCTGATCCCAGTCCAACGACTCGATGACCGCCCTCATCATCAACACCACGGCGTCGTGGGCGACCACGACCACCCGCCTTCCCGCCTGTTCGCGGTTGAGGTCGGCGAGGAACGATCCCAGCCGTACCTCCACGTCGGCGAAGGCTTCGCCGCCCGGCGGCGCGTAGCGGTATTCGCCCGCCGCGGCGCGGCGGGCGGCCTCGTCCGGGAAGTGGGCCGCCACCGCCGCCCAGGTCATCAGCTCCAGGTCGCCCATCAGCCGGTCGACCAGCCGATCGTCGGTCGTCGGCGACGGCAGGTCGAGTCCGGAGGCTTCCGCGGCTATGCGCCACGTTTCCCGCGCCCGCAGATAGGGCGATGTGATCACGACCTCCGGAACCGAAGACGCGGCGGCCAGCCAGCGCCCGACCGCGGCCGCCTGCTCTTCGCCGAGCGGCGTCAGCGGAACCGTGGCGTCGCGCCCGCTGAGCTCGGCCTCCATCAAGCCGGCCGCATTGGCCGCCGGGAATGCCACATTGGCCAGGCTCTGCCCGTGGCGGACAAGGATCAGTTCGGCCACCACATCCATGATCGGACTCTATTACCCCGGCCCGGCCGCCGGACGACCTGCCCGGTGGCTGTCTGCTTGGTTGTGGACGCGTGTCCCTCGTGCCGGCGAACTTTCTATCCGTGAGGTTTCTGCCGTCGAAGTCTGTCTCGGCCGGTTGAGACGATCAAGCTGCGTCGCCCAGCAGTTGCTGGATGGCGGCGCCGGTCAGCCAGGTGCGGTACCGCTGCGGGCTCCACTGGCAGTGCCGGCGCGGGAGTTGGTGGGTGTGCGGCGAGGCCAGTGCGTAGAGGATGTCCGCGGCCGTTGGTGCGGTCAGGCCGGGCCGCAGCGCGCCCTGGTTGTGCAGGACCTGTGTCAGGGTGCGCCAGAGTTGCCGGGTGGCGCGGGAGCCGGCGTCGGCTGCGGCGCGCATGTCGGGGTCGGCGTCGGCGGCCTGCACGGTGACCATGACGAGGTCGCCGGCCCGTTCGAACAGCGCCGCCGTGTAGTCGATCGCCCGGCCGATCGCGGCGCGCGGGTCGGTCTGGTCGAAGGCGTCCTGGATCTCCGGCCGGTCGGCCACCGCGGTGGGCTGCTCGTCGCCGACGGTGGCCGCGTCGAGCACGTGCCGGAAGAGGTCGGCCTTGCCGGGAAAGGCGGCGTAGACCGTACGCTCGCCGACGCCCGCGGCGTGGGCGATGTCGCGGATGGTGGTGACGACGTAGCCCCGCTCGACGAACAGCGTGGACGCCGCTTCGCGGATGCGCGCCCTTGTCCGGGCGGCGGCCTCGGCGCGCCGGGGTGCGTGGTAGCGGCGGCCGGTCGGCTCGCCGGGTCCCTCGCCGGGGCGCTTGACGGCGGGTGCACACCCGCGACGACCTTGAGGTGTGGGCGTCGCACCTGGACCGCCTCGGCGTGCAGCACTCACCGGTGGTCGAGGCGTCCATCGGCTGGCTGCTGATCTTCGACGACCCGGACGGTGTCACGCTGCACCTGTACACCTGGGCTGAGCACGGCATCGACCAGTCACACCGCCCCGGCTACGGCCGGGTGATCACCGACCCCGACGGCTGGCAGCCGAACGGGCCGGCCCCTCAGCGAAAGGACCTTCCATCATGACCACGCGCGTACTGCGGGGCGCCCTCGCCGCCGTCCTCGGCTTCGACCATCCGGCCCGGCTGATTCCGGAGCCGACCTGAGGGTAAATCGGTGGCGCCGGGCTCGGGGCGGCCGAAATGATGGCCGCGTGACCAAGCCGAAAACGCTCCGTGCCGTCTCTGTCGCCGTGGCCGATCGGGCCGCCCGACAGCAGACCGGCCCCGGCGTCCCGGCGGTCCGTCGACAGCTGTCGTGAGCGCCCCGTTCCTGGCCGGCGTCGCCGCCGGCTACGGCATCGCTGTGCCCGTCGGGGCGATCGGGGTGCTGATCGCCGGGCTCGGCGCCCGCCGCTCGTTTCGGGTCGGAGCAGCCGCCGGGCTCGGCGCCGCCACCGCCGACGGCATCTACGCCGCCGTGGCCGTGCTCGGGGGAGCGGCGGTCGCCGACCTGATCGCGCCGGTTCAGACGCCGCTGCGGTGGGTCGCGGCGCTGGCGCTGCTGGCCCTGGCCGTGATGACGGCGTGGGGCGCGTTCCGCAAACGGGTCGCCCGGCGGGAGGCGCCGGCCACCGCGGTCAAGGCGTACGCCGCGATCCTCGCCCTTACGCTGCTCAACCCGGCGACCGTGATCTACTTCGCGGCGCTGGTGATCGGGCACGGCGGTGCGGGCGGAGGTCCCTGGTTCGTGATCGGCGCCTTCCTGGCCTCGGCCAGCTGGCAACTACTGGTCGCCGGCAGCGGTTCCCTGGTGGGTCGCCTGCTCACCGGGCCGCGCGGTCGTACGATCACCGCGCTCGTCTCCAGCGTCGTGATCGCGATCCTGGCCGTACGTCTACTCTGACCGCAGGTGTTTCGTGGCCTCGCGCACCGACAGCGGCGACAACCGGGACGTATTGGCGGCGACGAATTCCCGCACCGCGTCCGGATCGGTCCGGGCGTAGTGCCGCAGTGCCCATCCGATCGCCTTGCGCACGAAGAAGTCGGTGTGCCCGGCCTGGCGCGAGCAATAGCCGAAGAGCCGCGAAGCGTCGGTCGCGGTGCCGTAGTGCAGTTGGTGCAGAATCGCCGTGCGGACCAGCCACATGTCGGACTCCGCCGACCAGGCGTCCATCGTGGCCAGCAACGACGGGTGCCGTCGCACCAGATCGCCCACGAACCGGGTGGCCAGCGCGTCGACCGTGTCCCACCACGGCTTGGTCGTGATCAGCGTGCGGGCGACCTCGATGAACGGCGCGTCGGCCGCGCGCACGTGCTTTCGCAGATAATCAACGGCGACGTACTGGTATTCGCGTTCGTCGCGCGACCAGCATTCGAGCGAAACCTCGCCGAGGTCGGAAACCGAAGGCGAGGGCAGCCCGGCGAACACGTCACGCTCCACCGCCCGCAGCGCGGGCGCGGGCAGACCGGCGTACGGAAATTGATCGCGCATGTAGGCCCGCATGCCCGCCGCCCGCTCGGGGTCTCGAGACGCCGCGAAGCGGTCGTCGAGCCGTTTGAGCAGTACCGGAGCCAGGTCACCCACGACTGGCATCATGACAGGTTCAGCCGCCCGGGCAGGTGCCGTGCCGTTTCCCCGTAGCCACGCAGGCTAGGGAACCGGCGGCACCGGAACGGCCACGCGGCGGTCACCGTAGGGTGACAAGAATGGGCGAACGGGCGGCCGCGGGCGGCGGGAAGTGGGTCGATGTCGCGCCGGAGCGGCTGGAACGGTGGATGGAGAATTTCGGGGCGCGGCACGGCGCGTACCGGGAAAGTGGCCTGACCCTGATCGGCGCCGACGGCGCCTCGGCGCAGCTCAGCCCACCGCCCGGCGTGCGTCAGGCCGGCACCGTGGCCGAGCTTGTCCGCCTGGCGCGGGAACCGCGGCGCCTCGGTCTGCTTCTCGCCCGCAAAGGCGCGGTCGCCGTCGGCATCGCCGAGGGCGAGGAATTGGTCGCGTCCAAGGTCGACACGCATTATGTACAGGGGCGGACCGCCGCCGGCGGCTGGTCTCAGCAACGATTCGCGCGCCGCCGCGACAATCAGGCCAAGGCCGCGGCGGCCGACGGCGCCGGCATTGTGGGGCGCATTCTGCTTCCTGACGTACGCCGATTGGCCGCGCTGGTCACCGGCGGCGACCGTGCCGCCATCGACATGATTCTGGCCGCGCCGCAGCTGGCGCCGGTGGCGGCGCTGCGCGACAGGCGGATCCTCGACGTGCCCGAGCCCCGGCACGCGGTTCTGGTGTCCGCGGTCGCCGGGGCCCGGGCGGTGACGATCCTGGTGAAGGAGCCGTAGGCCGGTCAGTCGCCTTCGACGACCGCGCCGCCGGCGAACGTGTCGCAGTTCGCCGGCGTGCCCGAGGTGTAGCCGCGGGAGAACCACTTCTGCCGGTCGGCCGACGTGCCGTGGGTGAACTCCTGCGGGTTGATCTGCTTGCCGGCCTGCTTCTGCAGGGTGTCGTCGCCGATCTGGCCGGCCGTCTGGATGCCCTGCTGGATGTCGTCGGCGGTCAGGCTCTTGAAGATCTTCTGACCGTTGGACGACGTCGTGCCGGTGGCACCCTTCGCCCACACCCCGGCGTAGCAGTCGGCCTGCAGTTCGAGCTTGACCGAGAGCAGGTTCTTCTCCGAGTTGGACGCGCTCTGCTGGAGCTGGCGCATCTTGGCCTCGGTGCCGACCAGGTCCTGGATGTGGTGACCGTACTCGTGGGCCAGCACGTACGGCTGAGCGAACTCGCCCGGCGCGCCGAGCTGGTCGGCGAGCAGCTTGTAGAAGGTGAGGTCGATGTACACCTTGTTGTCGGCCGGGCAGTAGAACGGCCCGGTGCCCGAGTCGGCCGCACCGCAGCCGGTGCTCACCTGGTTGGAGAAGAAGACCGTGGACGCCTTCTGGTAGCTCTTGCCGAAGTACTTCGGTTCGGCCTGGGCCCAGAACGCCTGGATGGAGTTGACGTAGAGCGCGTTGCGGCAGTCGAGCTGCTTCAGCCGGTCGGTCTGCGAGCACTTCTGGTCGAGGCTCGTGTTGTCGCCGGAGCCGCCGGTCATCTTGTTGACCCCGAAGTAGCCGCCGAACACGGCCACCAGCAGAAAGATGACGATACCGACGATCCCGCCGCCCCCGATCGGGATCGGCAGGCCGCCGAAGCCACCGCCTCCGCCGCCTCCCGAGCCGCGCTGGTCCTGAATCTGGCTGGTGTCGATGTCGGCGTTCTCGTTGAGCTCCATGTCGTCCTCGTCCTCGGTGAGCCGAATCGGCAGGGGTGTCCAGCGGGTACCCCAATGATCTTGAAAGTAATCGGGTGGGAGTCCGCATCGGGCCCCGGGTATCATGGGCGGGTGCTGCTCTGCGAAGGCTGACCAGTCTTACGGGGCGAATTCGGCCCCGGCGCCGACCGTTTCCTGGCCGGCGCCTTTCGTGTGCCCGGAGTCAGCCTTTCTTCCCGAGAGCGAGCGTTTCAGATGATCACCGCCACCGGACTCGAACTGCGTGCCGGCGCCCGCATCCTGCTGTCCCCGGTCACCCTGAGGGTGCAGCCGGGCGACCGGATCGGCCTGGTCGGGCGCAACGGCGCCGGCAAGACGACCACCCTCAAGGTGCTGGCCGGCGAGGGCCAGCCGTACACGGGTGAGGTGACCCGCACCAGCGAGGTCGGCTACCTGCCGCAGGATCCGCGCACCGGCGACCTCAACGTCACCGGCCGCGACCGCGTGCTCTCCGCCCGGGGCCTCGACAGCATCCTCACCGAGATGCAGAAGCTCGAGGTCGAGCTGGAGGAGAGCGCCGACGACAAACTGATCCGGCGTTACGGTCACCTGGAAGATCAGTTCGCCGCCCTCGGCGGCTACGCGGCCGAGGCCGAGGCCGCCCGGATCTGCTCCAACCTCGGCCTGCCCGACCGGGCCCTGGCCCAGACCATCGGCACCCTCTCCGGCGGTCAGCGCCGCCGCATCGAGCTGGCCCGCATTCTTTTCGCCGACTCGGGACAGAACGGCAAGGGCATTCTGCTGCTCGACGAGCCGACCAACCACCTCGACCACGACTCGATCACCTGGCTGCGCGGCTACATGGCGCAGCACAAGGGTGGCCTGGTCGTGATCAGCCACGACGTGCAGCTGCTCGAGGCCGCGGTCAACAAGGTCTGGTACCTCGATGCCAACCGCTCGGTGGTCGACATCTACAACGTCGGCTGGAAGAAATACCTGGAGTCGCGGGAGACCGACGAGCGGCGGCGGCGCCGGGAGCGGGCCAACGCCGAGAAGAAGGCGGGCGCCCTGATGGCGCAGGCCGACAAGATGCGGGCCAAGGCGACCAAGACGGTCGCCGCGCAGAACATGGCCCGCCGGGCCGAGAAGCTGCTCGGCGGCCTGGAGGAGACCCGCACTTCGGACAAGGTGGCCAAGGTACGGTTCCCCAACCCGGCGCCCTGCGGCAAGACCCCGCTGACCGCGACCGGGCTGTCGAAGTCGTACGGGTCGCTGGAGATCTTCACCGACGTCGACGTGGCGGTCGACCGGGGTTCCCGGGTCGCGATCCTCGGTCTCAACGGCGCCGGCAAGACGACGCTGCTGCGCATCCTCGGCGGCCTGCTCCCGACCGACACCGGCGAGGTGCGCCCGGGGCACGGCCTGCGGCTCGGCTACTACGCCCAGGAGCACGAGACGCTCGACGTCGACCGGACGATCCTCGAGCACATGCGCAGCGCCGCGGCCGACCAGACCGACACCGACCTGCGCAAGATCCTCGGCGCCTTCCTCTTCTCGGGCGACGACGTCGACAAGCCGGCCGGAGTCCTCTCCGGCGGCGAGAAGACGCGGCTGGCGCTGGCCACCCTGGTCTGTTCGGGGGCCAACGTACTGCTGCTCGACGAGCCGACCAACAACCTCGACCCGGTGAGCCGTGAGCAGGTGCTCGACGCGATCGCCAACTACCCGGGCGCGATCGTGCTGGTCACCCACGACGCCGGTGCGGTGCAGGCACTCAAGCCGGACCGCGCGATCCTGCTGCCGGACGGTGACGAGGACGCGTGGAGCGACGACCTGCTGGAGCTCGTCGAGCTCGCGTGATCCGTCACGCACCGTTGCGGTGATCGATAATCATGGGGATCGTCAGTTGTCAACTGGTGCCCACACAGACAGTGCGACGTGCGGGCGTTCGCGGTCAGGTTGGGCGAGGCTCCGGTCGCGCCCGTCCGGCCGACAGCGGACGGTGCCCGCCGCATCGACGGTCTGTCATATCTTCGGACGGCTCCGCCTCGATCGGGTGTTTCCGCAGGTGATCGATGGTCTTGGGCGTGGGTGGCGGCAACGTCCCGTCACGGCGGATAGTCGCTATCCCTAACATCAGTTAACTGTCTGACATTGATGCGCGTGGTCAGCGTCAGGTTCCTGACAGTGATAAATGGGCACGTTGGCTAAGCCAGGATACCTAGCGCATGATCGTTGGAGGCGGTCTAATAGGTGGGACCGTATCGAACCGCACAGTCTGGGACGTGAGGATTCAACATGGCAGCCACCGGCACAGCCACCAGCACTGAGAAGGGTCGCCGAATCGTCGGCAGCGAGCGACAGTCGCTAGCAAAGGATCTGGTCAAGCGGTACACCTCCGGCGAGAGCATTCGTGCGCTGGCGGCGTCCACCGGACGGTCCTACGGATTCGTGCACCGGGTGCTCACCGAGTCTGGCGTGCAGCTTCGCCAGCGCGGCGGCGCTCGCCGGCGCAAGAAGGCGTGACGAGAATCGACGCCGGCCCTGGGGCCTCGAAGCCCGTCACCGAGTTCGCTCAAACGGGGACGGGTGTGCGCTACGACCTGGATGGGCCGGTCGCAACGGTGACGTTGTGCCGGCCCGAGGTTCTCAATGCGCAGACTCCGGCGATGTGGGCCGAGCTCGGCAACATTTCCCGGAAATTGCCAGGGTCGGTCCGAGTCGTCATTGTGCGTGGTGAAGGGCGTTCCTTTTCCGCAGGCCTGGATCTGTCGGCCGCCCGGGGCGAAGGCGATTCTTCTCTGGCCCGACTCGCGCAGTTGTCTCCCGAGGAGTGCGCGGATCGGATTGCCGGCTTCCAGTCCGCGTTCACCTGGTTGCGCAGCCCGTCCGTGATCACCGTCGCGGCGGTCCGAGGGCACGCGATCGGCGCCGGCTTCCAGCTCGCACTCAACTGCGACATGCGCGTCCTGGCCGATGACGCACGGTTCTCGATGGCCGAGGTGACGCTGGGCATCGTACCCGATCTTGGCGGCACCAAACGCCTGGCCGAACTCGTCGGTCCCAGCCGGGCCCTGGAGATCTGCGTGACCGGCCGGCGGATCCCGGCCGACGAGGCCGACCGGCTCGGCCTGGCCACCGCGGTGGTCCCGGGCGATCAGCTGGATGCCGCGGTCGCCGACCTCACCGCGGCGATTCTCGCCGGTGATCGGGGTGCGGTCGCCGAGATCAAGGGCCTGATGACCGGCATCGGCACGCGGACGTACGCCGAGCAGGACCGCGCCGAGCGTGAGGCGCAGACCCGGCGCCTGCGCGACTTGATGGAATAGCTTCGTCACCTCCCGAAGTTGTCGTACCCACCGGGCAGACTCTTGTCCGTACGTCGACGACTACGAAATCGGGAGGTCACGGATGAGCATGCAAAGTTGGAGCATGCTGCGCTCGATCCAGACCTCGGACCGGGTCAAGCAGCACCGCCTCACCCGCGGCACCACACGTCGCATCCTGCGGTTCGCCGCGCCCTATCGGCGCGACATCGTGGTGTTCCTGGTCACGGTGGTGTTCGACGCGGGCATCGGGGTCGCCACCCCGCTGCTGGCCGGGCATGTGGTCAATGCCATCACGGGCGGTGGTCACGGCGCGGCGGCGCTCGTCGTCAAGCTCGCGATCGCGATCGCCCTGCTGGCCGTCGTCGACGCCTTCCTCTCCCTCGCCCAGAGGTGGTACTCGGCGCGCATCGGCGAGGGCATCATCCTCAACCTGCGCACCCGGGTCTACGACCACGTCCAGCGCATGCCGCTGCAGTTCTTCACCCGCACCCAGACCGGCGCCCTGGTCAGCCGGCTCAACAACGACGTCGTGGGCGCCCAGCGCGCGTTCACCTCGACGCTCTCCGGCGTGGTCAGCAACGTCATCCAGCTGGTGCTCACCGCCGCGGTGATGTTCAGCCTGTCCTGGCCGATCACGGTGCTCTCGCTGGCGCTGCTGCCGCTGTTCATCATCCCGGCCCGCCGGGTCGGCAAGCGGCTCGCCGATATCACTCGTGAGTCCTACAACCTCGACG
The DNA here is from genome assembly GCA_036402935.1 of Actinoplanes sp. GTDB lineage: Bacteria > Actinomycetota > Actinomycetes > Mycobacteriales > Micromonosporaceae > Actinoplanes. The sequence goes on along the minus strand of DASWRZ010000152.1, from coordinate 1,710 downwards.
CCCAGATGAACGCGACGATGACCGAGCGGTTCAACGTCTCCGGCGCGCTGCTGGTCAAGCTGTTCGGCCGGCCCGACGCCGAGGCCGCCAAGTTCGGCGACCGCGCCGAGCGGGTCCGCGACATCGGCGTCGAGCAGGCGATGTTCTCCCGCACGTTCTTCGTCGCGATGCTGCTGGTCGCATCGCTCGCGCAGGCTCTGACGTACGGCCTGGGCGGCTGGCTCGCCGTCACGGGAAGCGTCACGGCCGGCACCGTGGTCACGCTGGCCCTGCTGCTGACCCGTCTGTACGGCCCGCTGACGGCACTGAGCAACGTGCGGGTCGACGTGATGAGCGCGCTCGTGTCGTTCGACCGGGTCTTCGAGGTGCTCGACCTCAAGCCGGGCATCGACGAGAAGCCCGACGCGGTGCCGGTGCCGACAGGTTCGGGTCGCATCGAGTTCCGCGACGTCCACTTCCGCTACCCGAGCGCCGACGAGGTCTCGCTGGCGACGCTCGAAGACGTCGCGACCCTCGACCGCACCGAGCACGCGCCGGTGCTCAAGGGCGTCAGCTTCGCGGTCGAGCCGGGCCAGATGGTCGCCCTGGTCGGCCCGTCCGGCGCCGGCAAGTCGACCACGTCGATGCTGGTGCCCCGGGTCTACGACGTCACGTCGGGTGCGGTGCTGGTCGGCGGGGTCGACGTGCGCGACGCGACCCTCGATTCGCTGCGCGGCACGGTCGGCGTGGTCACCCAGGACTCGCACCTGTTCCACGAGACGATCGCGGAAAACCTGCGCTACGCGATGCCGTCCGCGACCGACGAGCAGATGTGGGACGCCCTGCGCGGCGCCCAGGTGGCCGACCTGGTGCGCACGCTGCCCGACGGCCTCGACACGGTGGTCGGGGAGCGGGGCTACCGCTTCTCGGGCGGCGAGAAGCAGCGCATAGCGATCGCCCGGCTCCTGCTCAAGCACCCGTCGATCGTCATCCTCGACGAGGCGACGGCTCACCTCGACAGCGAGTCCGAGGCGGCGGTCCAGCGTGCCCTTTCGGTCGCGCTCAAGGGCCGCACCGCGCTGGTCATCGCCCACCGCCTCTCCACCGTCCGCGACGCCGACCAGATTCTGGTCCTCGACCAGGGCCGCATCGTCGAGCGCGGCCGCCACGAGGAGCTGGTCGCGGCGGGTGGGCTCTACTCGGAGCTCTACCGCACCCAGTTCGCCGCAGCCTCCCCGGTCGCCGCGACGCCGTTCACCGAGGACGTCGAGATAGTCACCGTCCCCGCCGGAACGGTCGAGCCGTGACCACCGCTCAGGCCGCGCCGCGGAAGCCGACGGCGGCCGAGGTGGCGGCCGCGGCCGATCGGACGATCCCCGACCTGGGCGGGCCCGGGTTGCGGGTGCTGTTCTCGGGCATCAACCCGAGCCTCTACTCGGCCGCGACGGGCCACCACTTCGCCCGGCCGGGCAACCGGTTCTGGCCCGCGCTGCACCGGGCCGGCTTCACCGAGCGGCAGCTGCACCCGTCCGAGCAGTTCGATCTGCCGGCGGCCGGCCTCGGCATCACCAACGTGGTCGCCCGGGCCACCGCCCGCGCCGACGAGCTCTCCGCGGCCGAACTGCTGGAGGGCGGCGCGCTCCTGGCCGCCCTCGCCGCGCGGTGGCGGCCGCGTTACCTGGCGATCCTCGGCGTGACCGCGTACCGCACCGCCTTCGGCCGCCCCAAGGC
>DASWRZ010000151.1:0-3311 GCA_036402935.1 Actinoplanes sp. | reverse complement strand
CTGGCTGGTCGGCGAGCCGAGGTAGAAGTACATCCGGCCGGCCGAGTTGGCCGGCATGTCGAGGAACTGCTGCTCGGCGATCGAGTGGGTCTGCCCGTTGAAGTTCCAGTAGACCTGGCTGTCCGGGTACTTGCCGTTGGTCCGGTTGAGGATCTGCACCTCGACCACGTTCTGGGCCGCCGGGATGGTGCTGGTGTCACCCCAGAACGAGGCCGGCATCGTGCTGCCGCCCGGCGGCGGGGTGGTGGGCGTAGTCGTCGGAGGGGTGACCGTCCCGGTGATGTGGACGACGAAGGAGAACAGCGAGTAGCCGTACGCGGTGGCCCGTGCGGTGCCGTTGAGACGGATGTACCGGCCGGTGCCGCTGACGGTCAGGTTCTGGGTCCCGCCGGTGCCGGTGGTGGTCGAGTAGATCGAGGTCCACGTCGAGCCGTTGGCCGAGGTCTGGATCTGGAACGCGGTCGCGTAGGCCGCCTCCCAGCTCAGGCTCACTCCGCAGATGGTCTGCGACGAGCCGAGGTCGACCTGCAGCCACTGCGGGTCGCTGAACGCGCTCGACCACCGGGTGGCGGCGTTGCCGTCGACCGCGGCGCTGGCCGGGGTGTCGGCGCTCTCGCTGCTGGAGGCGGTGGCGGCGTGACCCTGGGCGGCGTCCGCGGTGCCGCAGCCGGTCGAGGAGCCGGTCGAGCCGAAGACCTGGAACTCCCAGAGCGAGTAGCCGTAGGCGGTGGCGCGGGCGGTCGCGTTGATCCGGACGTATCGGCCACTGCCGGAAACGGTCAGGTTCTGCACCCCGCCGGCGCCGGTCGTGGTCGAGTAGACGGTGGTCCAGGTGGAGGCGTTGGCCGAGGTCTGGATCTGGAAGGACTTGGCGTACGCGGCCTCCCAGTTCAGCGAGACCGAGCTGATCGTGGCCGTGGCGCCGAGGTCGACCTGCAGCCACTGCGGGTCGCTGAACGCGCTCGACCACCGCGTGCCGGTGTTGCCGTCGACCGCGGCGCTGGCCGGCGTGCCGGCATTTTCGGTACTGGAGGCGGTAGCGGTCTTGCCTTGCGAGAGCAGGGTGTCGGCGGCGTGGGCCTGACCGACGGTCACGGCCGCATAGGCGGCCACGAGCAGGATGAGTACGGCGCCGAGCACTGCCGTGAGCAGCCGGGGGCGGCGCCCGGGGATGGCTTGTCTCATGGACTCTCCAGGGGAATGGCGGTGGCGCGCCCCGGGTCGTCCGCCGGTCGGGGAACCGGCGTGGGGATCGACGGCTGAGAGCGCTCTCTCTGGGGAGTCTCATCGATGCCGGTCGTCGCGGCAAGCCAAATCGGTTCCGGAACCGGTTTCCTAGGCGACGGCCGACAGCAGCTGGAGCTTCTCGTAACTGGGCGATCCGGGCGCCGCCGTGAAGACGACCAGGACCTGCTCCTGCTCGGGGTCGACCAGGTTCTGGCACCAGAGTTCGAGCACACCGAGGTCGGGGACCACGATGCGCTTGCGGTCGACGTGGGTGAGCCCGACCTCGTGCTCGGCCCAGACGTCGGCGAACTCCGGGCTGATCGCGAGCAGCGCGTTGACGATTTCGCCCGCCCGGCCGCCGGGGTCCGCCGCGTACCGGTGCCGCAGCTGGGCGGTGAAGATCCGGGCATGCATCGGGTGATCCTCGGCCACGTAGCGGTCACGGCTGGCCGGGTCGGCGAACCAGCGATAGACCGTGCTGCGGCTCAGGCCGGTGAAGCGGGACTCGTCACCCAGCAGGGCCACCGCCGGCGGCGTCTGCAGGATGGTCTCGCCGTAGCGGTTGACGACGATCGCCGGCGTGTCCTGCAATCGGTCGACGATCCGCAGTATGCCCGGGCTCAGGTGGTCGTCGCGCGTCACCCGCCGCGGGAGGGCGTGACCGCCGATCCGGAACAGGTGGTCCCGCTCGTCGAGGCTGAGGTGCAGGCCGCGGGCGATCGCGGCGAGCATCTGCTCGGACGGCTGCGGGCCGCGCTGCTGCTCGATGCGGCTGTAATAGTCGGTGGACATGCCGCTGAGACCGGCGACCTCTTCGCGGCGCAGGCCGTCGGTGCGGCGTCGGGGTCCGCGGGGGAGTCCGACGTCCTCCGGCTGGAGTGCCTCGCGGCGGGTGCGGAGGAAATCCGCCAGTTGCGCCCGGTCCATCGCCACAGTCTCCGTCATACCGACCAGCCTGCCCGGCCGATCGGACCGCAGGAAGGGACAATCGATCCCTGGCATCGTCTATGGGCCGGCCGGCTCGCCGGTGTGGCGGGCGGCCTGGCGGAGGTCGAGGTCCTCGGGCCGTCTCGGTCGTTTGGCGTGACGTTTCCACTCCCGGACCGGGCCGCGAACGCTTATCCGGCCCGGTATGCTCGTCGGCGGGCCGTGACTGGCGCGTTGGGATGGGTCACCATCGGGAAGCGGCCTCGTCGAGATGACGACCTGCCGTGCGCCTGGGCCTCAGCATCGTGCTAGGGAGGTCCCATGTCTGATCTGAATGCCGAGTCGAACGCCTTCCGGTCCGCCCTCGAGGTGGTCCGATCGGTCGAGCCCCGGATCGCCGACGCGATCGTCAAGGAGCTGCACGACCAGCGGGAGTCCTTGAAGCTGATCGCGAGTGAGAACTACGCGTCCCCGGCCGTTCTCCTGGCCATGGGCAACTGGCTCTCCGACAAATACGCCGAGGGCACCATCGGCCGCCGCTTCTACGCCGGCTGCCAGAACGTCGACACCGTCGAGGCGGTCGCGGTCGAGCACGCCAAGGCGCTGTTCAACGCTCCGTACGCCTATGTACAGCCGCACTCCGGCATCGACGCGAACCTGGTCGCCTACTGGGCGATCCTGGCCGACCGGGTCGAGGTGCCGCACCTCAAGAAGTTCGAGAAGCGGCAGATCAACGACCTCGACGACGCCGAGTGGGCCGAGCTGCGGCAGGCGTTCGGCAACCAGCGCATGCTCGGCATGAGCCTCGACGCGGGCGGCCACCTCACCCACGGCTTCCGGCCCAACATCTCGGGCAAGATGTTCGACCAGCGCAGCTACGGGGTCGACCCGGCGACCGGCCAGATCGACTACGCGGCCCTGCGCGAGACGGCCAAGGAGTTCAAGCCGCTGATCATCGTGGGCGGCTACTCGGCGTACCCGCGCAAGGTGAACTTCGCCAAGATGCGCGAGATCGCCGACGAGGTCGGCGCCACCTTCATGGTCGACATGGCGCACTTCGCCGGCCTGGTCGCGGGCAAGGTCTTCACCGGCGACTTCAACCCGGTCGAGCACGCCCACATCGTCACCACGACCACCCACAAGAGCCTGCGCGGCCC
>DASWRZ010000150.1:0-5697 GCA_036402935.1 Actinoplanes sp. | reverse complement strand
GCGGAACTCGCTCGCCAGCTCGACCTCACACGGGATCCGCACCCAGTGCTCGATGGCGTACTTGGCGACCATGCCGGCGTTGTAGGACGTGCCGCAGGCGATGATGAAGATCTTGTCGATGTCGCGCAGGTCCTGATCGGTGAGCCGCACCTCGTCGAGGACGATGTCGCCCCGGTCGGAGAGCCGGCCGAGCAGGGTGTCGGCGATGGCCTGCGGCTGCTCGGCGATCTCCTTGAGCATGAAGTAGTCGTAACCGCCCTTCTCGGCGGCCGAGGCGTCCCAGTCGATGTGGAAGTCCTTGCCGGTGGACGGCCGGCCGGCGAAGTCGGTGATCTCGATGCCGGCCGGGGTGATCAGCACGACCTGGTCCTGCCCGAGCTCGATCGCCTCACGGGTGTGCTCGATGAACGCCGACACGTCGCTGGCCAGGAAGTTTTCCCCGTTGCCGCGGCCGACCACGAGCGGCGAGTTGCGCCGGGCGGCGACCACCGCGTCGGGCCCGTCGACGTCGATCGCGAGCAGGGTGAAGGCGCCTTCGAGACGGCGTACGGTCCGGCGCATCGCCTCGGCGAGAAGCGCCGGCCCGGAAAGCTCTCCGGCCTCGCGCAGCAGGCGGGCCTCGCCGGCGAGCAGGTGGGCCGCGCACTCGGTGTCGGTGTCGCTGGCGAACTCGACGCCCGTCGCCTCGAGCTCAGCGCGCAGGCGGGAGAAGTTTTCGATGATGCCGTTGTGGATGACCGCGACCCGGCCGTCGGCCGACAGGTGCGGGTGGGCGTTGCGGTCGGTCGGGCCGCCGTGGGTGGCCCAGCGGGTGTGCCCGATCGCCGTCCGGCCGGCCGCGATCTGGTCGCCCGGCCGCTCGGCCAGCGCCTTCTCCAGGTTGGCGAGCTTGCCGGCTTTCTTCTCGGTCAGGAGCCGTCCGGCGTCGATGACCGCGACTCCGGCCGAGTCATATCCGCGGTATTCGAGGCGGCGAAGGCCGTCGAGAACGATGCTGAGAGCCGGGCGTCCCCCGACGTAGCCCACGATTCCACACATGCGGGGCAGCGTAGCCGAATTTCAATCACTCGTCATGCGCGAGAGACACCCTTTCGAGCAGGCGGTTTGATCGAAACAGCCGCTTCCGGCGAAAAGCCCCAACTGGGACAAAGCCGAGACTGGCGGCTTTGGCGTACCTTCGGCAAATGCACCCGCGGCCTCACCGGGAGAGAAGTTGAGCGAAAGCCCCCAGCCCGACGGCACCCAGCACCCGATCTCGGCCCAGCCGTGGTCGACACCGTCGGGCGACCCGTTGTCCGCGTCGCCGACGTACACCCCGGGCGCAGCCCCGATCCCCCAACCGCCGATCAACCAGCCACCGATCAACCAGCCACCGGCCAACCAGCCACCGGCCAACCAGCCACCGACAACTCAGTTCCCGTCGGTCAACTACGCGCCCCCGGGCTACGCCCCCGACTACGGGCCGGGCTACCAATACCCGCCACCGCAGCCGTACGGGGCCGGCGACTACCCGCCGCCGTACACCCCTGCGCCGTACATCCCGCCGCCGCGCAAGAGCAACGCCCCGCTGATCGCCGTCGTCGTCGCGGTCGCGCTGCTGCTCTGCGGTGGCGTGAGCACCGCCGGCATCCTGATCGTGCACAACGTCAAGGCCAAGGCCCACGAGGCGGTCAAGCCGCTCACCGACCCGACCTTCCCCGACCTTCCCGGCGGCGGCCTCCCGACCGATCTGCCGACCGACACCGGCAAGCAGATCCAGGTCACCTACGAGGTGACCGGCGACGGTCCGGCCGAGATCATCTATCTGCCGAAGCTGGGTGCCAGCCCGATCCATGCCGACAACGTCAAGCTGCCGTGGCGGTTCACCGCCACGACCGAGACGCCCACGCTGATCTCGGTCATCGCGATGCGCGCCGGCAGCGACGACGGCTCGATCACCTGCCGCGCGCTGGTCGACGGCAAAGAGGTCAAGAAGACCTCCTCCGGCGCCAACGGCTACGCCACCGCCGCCTGTACCTATTTCGCGCTGGACTGAAGCGGGACTGAGAGATGACGACTGATCCCCTGGTCGAGCGCATGCGCGCGTTCGGCACCACGATCTTCACCGAGATGTCGGCGCTCGCCGTTCGCACCGGCTCGATCAACCTCGGGCAGGGTTTCCCCGACACCGACGGGCCGCCGGAGATGCTCGAGGCGGCCGCGGCGGCCCTGCGGGGCGGCGCCAACCAATACCCGCCGCTCCCCGGCATCCCCGCGCTCCGGGCCGCGATCGCCGCCCACGACCGGCGCTTCTGGGGCTTGACGCGAGACCCCGGCTCCGAGGTGGTGGTGACCGCCGGCGCGACCGAGGCGGTGGCGGCCGCGATCATGGGTTTGTGCGAGGCCGGTGACGAGGTCGTGTGTTTCGAGCCCTACTACGACTCGTACGCGGCCTCGGTGACCCTCGCCGGCGCCGTGCGACGGCCCGTCACCCTTCGCCCGGGCCCCGACGGCGTCTACCGATTCGACGAGGGCGAGCTGCGGCAGGCCTTCGGCCCGCGCACCCGGCTGGTGCTGCTCAACTCGCCGCACAACCCGACCGGCAAGGTCTTCACGGCTGAGGAGCTCACGCTGATCGCGTCCCTCTGCCAGGAGTACGAAACGTACGCCGTGACCGACGAGGTCTACGAGCACCTGGTCTTCACCGACGCCGCCGAACCGCACGTGCCGCTGGCGAGCCTGCCCGGGATGGCCGAGCGCACGCTGCGCATCTCGTCGGCCGGCAAGACGTTCTCGTGCACCGGCTGGAAGGTCGGCTGGGCGACCGGCCCGGCCTCGCTGGTCTCCGCCGTGCAGCGGGTCAAGCAGTTCCTGACCTTCGTCAACGCGTCGCCGCTGCAGCCGGCGGTGGCGGTCGCCCTGGGCCTGCCGGACAGTTACTTCACCGGCTTCCGCGACGGCCTGCAAGCTCGCCGCGACCGTCTGGTGGCCGGGCTGTCCGAGGCCGGCTTCGAGGTGCTCCCGTCGGCGGGCACCTACTTCGTCACCGTCGACATCCGCGCCCTCAGCCCGAAGAGCGGAGCGGAGTTCTGCCGGGAACTCCCCGAGCGCTGTGGTGTCGTGGCCGTCCCGACCGAGGTCTTCTACGACCACCAGGACGAGGGCCGCCACCTGATCCGCTTCGCCTTCTGCAAGCGCGAAGAGGTCATCGACGAGGCGGCCCAGCGCCTGCGGAAACTGTCTCTTTAGACGGTCGGGCTGGCCGCCGCGACCTCGGCGGCGATCCGCTCGGCCACCGCGCGGGCCTGTTCCTCGCTCTCCGCCTCGACCATCACGCGCACGAGCGGCTCGGTGCCGGACGGCCGCAGCAGCACCCGGCCGGTCTCGCCCAGCTCGTTCTCGGCCAGGGCGACCGCGGCCTGCACGGTCGGCGCGGCCGCGCCCGCCTCGCGGTCGCCGACCCGCACGTTGATCAGCATCTGGGGCAGCTTGTGCACGACCGAGGCCAGGTCGGCCAGCGACTTGCCGGACGACGCCAGCTGGGCCATCAGGTGCAGACCGGTCAGCACGCCGTCGCCGGTACTCGAGAAGGCCGGCATCACGATGTGCCCGCTCTGCTCGCCGCCCAGCGCCAGGCCGCCCGCGTTCAGCTCCTCGAGCACGTACCGGTCGCCGACCTTGGTCTCCAGCAGCTTGATGCCCGACTGCTTCATGGCGATCCGCAGGCCGAGGTTGCTCATCACGGTCGCGACCAGCGTGGTGTCGGTCAGCGTGCCGGCGTCGCGCATGGCCAGCGCCAGGATCGCCATGATCTGGTCGCCGTCGACGACGTCGCCCGACGCGGTGACGGCCAGGCAGCGGTCGGCGTCGCCGTCGTGGGCGATCCCGAGGTCGGCTCCCTCGCGTACGACCGCCTCCTGCACCTTGTCGAGGTGCGTCGAGCCGCACTCGTCGTTGATGTTCAGCCCGTCCGGCTCGGCGTGGATGGCGATGACCTCGGCCCCCGCCTCCTCGTACGCCGTGGGCCCGACCTCGCTGGCCGCCCCGTTGGCGCAGTCGACCACGACCTTGATCCCGTCGAGGCGGTGCGGCAGCGAGCCGATCAGGTGCTTGATGTAGTGCTCGGCCCCGTCGAGCAGGTCGTGCACGCGGCCGATCCCGGCCCCTGTCGGTCGCCCGACCCGGCCGTGCCCGTCCTCGATGGCCTTCTCGATCCGTACCTCCAGCTCGTCCGGCAGCTTCAGCCCGCCGGCCGCGAACAGCTTGATCCCGTTGTCCGGCATCGGGTTGTGCGAGGCGGAGAGCATCACGCCGAGGTCGGCGTTGGTCTGGGAGACCAGGTACGCGACGGCGGGCGTCGGCAGCACGCCGACCCGGACGACGTTGGCGCCGGCACTGGTCAGACCCGCGACCACGGCCGCCTCGAGCATCTCGCCGCTGGCCCGCGGGTCGCGCCCGACGATCGCCAGCGGCGGGTGACTGCCGTCGCTCTCGACCAGCACCCGGGCGGCCGCGACCGCCACGGACAGCGCCAGCTCCGGGGTCAGATCGCCGTTCGCGAGTCCGCGTACGCCGTCGGTGCCGAACAGTCGCCCCATGGAGGCTTCCTTTCACATAGCAAATGCAGCGGGGAGGGGGGCCAAGAAGCCAAAAACGGCCGGTACCGGTCCCCACAGAGCAAGGGGACGATACCGGCCGCCGGTCAGACGCGGCGCAAAATCAGCGCTTCGAGTACTGCGGAGCCTTACGGGCCTTCTTGAGACCGTACTTCTTGCTCTCCTTGACGCGGGCGTCACGGGTGAGGAAGCCGGCCTTCTTGAGTGCGGGACGGTCGTCGGGCTCGACCGTGATGAGCGCGCGGGAGATGCCGAGGCGCAGCGCGCCGGCCTGCCCGGTGATGCCGCCGCCACGCAGGTTGGCGATGACGTCGAACTGCTCGGCCTTCTCGGTGGTCACCAGCGGCTCACGGATCAGCTGCTGGTGGACCTTGCTCGGGAAGTACGCCTCGAGGTCGCGACCATTGCAGGTGATCTTGCCGGTGCCGGGCACGAGACGCACCCGGACGATGGCCTCCTTGCGGCGACCGACGGTCTGGATGGGACGGTCACCGGGACGCAGGGTGCGGACCGGGGCCGGCGCGGGCGTCTCGACGACGACGACCGTCTCAGCGGGCTCCTCGACGGTCTCGACGACCTCGGGCTCGATGATGTCCGACATGCTGCTGCCTTCTCCCGCGCTCACTGCGCGACCTGGGTGATTTCGAACGGCTGGGGCTGCTGCGCCGCGTGCGGGTGTGCGGCACCCGGGTAGACCTTCAGCTTCTTGATGATCTGCCGCGCGAGCTTGTTGTGCGGGAGCATGCCCTTGACGGCCAGCTCGATCGCCTTCTCGGGGTGCTTCGTCAGCAGGTCCTCGTAGCGGACCTGCTTGAGGCCGCCCGGGTAGCCGGAGTGGCGGTAGGCGATCTTGGTCTGCCGCTTGTTGCCGGTCAACGCCACCTTGCCCGCGTTGATGATCACCACGTAGTCGCCGGTGTCGACGTGCGGGGCGAAGGTCGGCTTGTGCTTCCCGCGCAGCAGAGTGGCGGTGTGGGTAGCCAGGCGGCCCAGAACGACGTCAGAAGCGTCGATAATGTGCCACTGACGCTCGATCTCACCCGGCTTCGGGCTGTACGTACGCACAGAATTACCTTGTCTCGTTCGTCGGTCTGGGGTCGCG